>NZ_JBITTH010000005.1:0-374935 GCF_044541755.1 Streptomyces sp. NPDC085524 | reverse complement strand
GCGGCCACTCCCTCTCAGCCACAAAAGGCAAGCACCCTTCAGCCACACCCAGCCCTCCCGGACCACCCAACACCTTACGGAGCGCCCTTGACAGGGCGGCCCGCCACGGAAGGACTATGGGACTGACGGGAAAGCCCCAAGGCTTCTCTGATTCCGGCCGACTCGGGCCCTGCCATCGCTCGACCCCGCCGTACAGGACGGTTCGGCTCCGCGTCACCCCGCGTGGTGGTGGGTGGGCAGCCGCTGGGTGCGGGTGGGGGTCGCAGGGGATGAGGTCCCGCCCCCGCGGAACCCCGTACCCCTCAGAACGCCGGCCGCTCCGGGTCCAGGGCGGCGCGGCCCTCCGTGGGGGAGGAGGCCTCGGCGAAGCGGCGTTGGGGGATGCGGCCCGCGCGGTGGGCCAGGCGGCCCGCCGAGACCGCGTCCCGCATGGCCGCCGCCATCAGGGCGGGGGACTGGGCGCGGGTGACCGCGGAGGCGAGCATCACCGCGTCGCAGCCGAGTTCCATGGCGAGGGCCACGTCCGAGGCCGTCCCGGCCCCGGCGTCGAGGATGACCGGGACGCCCGCGCGCTCGGTGATCAGCTCGAAGTTGTGCGGGTTGCGGATGCCCATGCCCGACCCGATGGGGGAGCCGAGCGGCATGATCGCCGCGCAGCCCACGTCCTCGAGCTTGCGCGCCAGCACCGGGTCGTCGTTGGTGTAGGGGAGGACGGTGAAGCCCTCGTCGACCAGGACCTCGGCCGCGTCGAGGAGTTCGACGCCGTCGGGCAGGAGGGTTCGCTCGTCCGCGACGACCTCCAGTTTGATCCAGTCCGTGCCCAGGGCCTCCCGCGCGAGGCGCGCCGTCAGGACGGCCTCGCCCGCCGTGAAGCAGCCCGCGGTGTTGGGGAGGACGGCGATGCCGAGCTTGGTGAGGACCGAGAGGACGGACCCCTGGACCGTCGGGTCCAGGCGGCGCATCGCGACGGTCGTGAGCTCCGTGCCGGACGCGACCAGTGCGCGCTCCAGGACGTCCAGGCTCGGGGCCCCGCCCGTGCCCATGATCAGGCGGGAGGAGAAGGTCCGGCCGCCGAGGGTGAAGAGGTCGTCCGCCATGTCGTTCAGCCTCCCTGGACCGCGGTGAGGATCTCGACCCGGTCGCCGTCGCCCAGCGCCGTGGCGGGCCACTGGCCGCGCGGCACGACGGTCTCGTTGAGCGCGGCCGCGACCCCGGAGGGGGCGGTGGTGAGGGTGGCGACCACCGAGTCCAGGGTGGTGCCGGCCGCGATCTCGCGCGGCTCGCCGTTGACGGAGATGGTCATGCGTAGGACTCCTGACGTGCGGCGGAGAACCGGCGGGGGGAGAAGGGGCGGGCGATCGGCGGGAGTTCGCCGGTGGTCAGCAGCTCCGCCAGGACGTCGCCGGTGAGGGGGGTGAGCAGGACCCCGTTGCGGTAGTGGCCGGTGGCCAGGTGCAGGCCCGGCAGCTCGGTGGGGCCGAGCAGCGGGGCGTTGTCGGGGGAGCCGGGGCGCAGGCCGGCCTTGGTCTCGACGAGGGGGAGTTCGGTGATGCCGGGCACCAGCTCGTGGGCGTCGCGGAGGAGTTCGTAGACCCCGCCGGCGGTGACGGTGGTGTCCCAGCCGAGTTCCTCGCTGGTGGCGCCGAGGACGAGTTCCCCGTTCTCGCGCGGCACCAGGTAGACATGGCTGCCGCGTACGACGGCCCGTACGGTCCGGGACAGGAACGGTGCGTACGCCGCCGGTACGGAGAGCCGCAGGACCTGGCCCTTGACCGGCCGGACGGGTACGGCGGCCTCCGGCGGCACGCCGGGCAGCTTGCAGCTCAGCGAGCCCGCCGCGAGGACCACCTGGCTCGCGTGCAGCTCCGTACCGTCGTCCAGTACGGCGCCGGCCGCGCGGTCGGCGGTGACCAGGAGCCGTTCCGCGTTCGCCCGGTGGATGATCACCCCGGCCCGCTCGCAGGCGGCGAGCAGGGCGGCCGCGAGCCGGCGCGGGTCGACCTGGTGGTCGCCGTCCACGCGCAGGCCGCCGCGGACGCCGGGGGCCAGCATGGGCTCCAGGCGGCGGCACTCGCGGCCGGTGAGCCATTCGGACTCCAGGCCGCAGCGGCGCTGCAGGGCGTGCAGTTCGCGCAGGTGGAGGCGGTCGTCGGAGTCGAGGGCGACGGCGAGGGTGCCGCAGGCGCGGTAGCCGATGTCCATGCCGCCGCTGGCTTCGGCGAGCTCGGCGGCGAACTGCGGATAGCGCTCGGCGGAGGCGAGGCCGAGGCCCAGCAGGGCCTCCTCGCCGTAGTGCAGTTCGGTGACGGGGGCGAGCATGCCGGCCGCGACCTGGGCGGCGCCGCCGCCGGGGGCCGGGTCGGCGAGCACGGTCCGCAGGCCGCGCTCGGCGGCCCGCCAGGCGGTGACCAGGCCGATGATCCCGCCGCCGATGACGAGGACGTCGGATCCCGTTGCGGATCCCGTTCCGAGTCCGTTTCCGGATTGCGTTCCGGGTCCCGTTCCGGGTCCCGTTCGATTCCGAGATGAAAGCATGGGCGTCCAGCCCCTCCCTTCGCCGGCATGACCCGGATCAGGTTCGTACGGTCGGAGGCCGTCCAGCCTCCCTCTCAGCCCGGTGCGCCGGACTCCCGCGATAGGTACGGTGGCCAGACTAACCCGGCCGCCGACGGCGGGTAAGGCGGCACCTATTCCTGACGGAGCGTCAGAAGATTAGGGTGTCCGGGTGAGTGAGCAGACGGAGAACTATCAGAGCGGCGTCGTGATCGTCGGCGCCGGAATGGCCGGTGTGCAGACCGCGGTGGCCCTGCGGGAGCAGGGCTACGCCGGCCCCGTGACCCTGCTGGGCGCCGAACCGCACCAGCCCTACGACCGGCCCCCGCTCTCCAAGGCGGTCCTGCTCGGCAAGGCCGAGGACTCCGCCTTCGACGTGGACTTCGAGGGGCTCGGCATCGAGCTCAGGCTCGGCACCGAGGTCACGGGGCTGCGTGCCGCCGAACGGGAACTGGACACCGAGGCGGGGCCGGTCCCGTACGAGGTCCTCGTGCTGGCCACCGGAGCCGAGCCGCTGACCCTTCCGGGGACGGAGGGCGTCCCCGGCGTGCACCTGCTGCGCACCCTCGACGACGCGGCCCGGCTGCGCCCGGTCCTGGCGGAGGCCCCCTCGGTCGTGGTCGTCGGGGCGGGCTGGATCGGCGCCGAGTTCGCCACCGCGGCCCGGGAGGCGGGCTGCGCGGTGACGGTGGTCGAGGCCGCCGACCGGGTGCTCGCGGGGGCCCTGCCGGAGGAGGTCGCCGCGCCGATGGGGCGCTGGTACGGGGAGGCCGGCGCCGAGCTGGTCACCGGCGCGAAGGTCGCGGGGGTCGAGGCGGGCCGGGTGCGGCTGGCGGACGGCCGCGAGCTGGCCGCCGGGGCGGTCGTCGTCGGCATCGGGGCCCGCCCCGCGACCGGGTGGCTGGCCGGGACCGGCGTGGAGCTCGGGGCGGACGGGTCGGTCACCGCCGACGAGTACCTGCGCACCTCCGTGCCGGGGGTGTACGCGGTCGGCGACTGCGCGTCGTTCCCCTCGGGGCGGTACGGGGCGCGGCTGCTGGTGCACCACTGGGACAACGCGCTGCAGGGGCCGAGGGCGGTCGCGGCGAACATCCTGGCGGGGGCCGGCGCGGAACCCGGCGCGGGTGAGCCGGGTGCGGTGTACGACCCCGTCCCGTACTTCTGGTCGGAGCAGTTCGGGCGCTTCGTGCAGTACGCCGGGCATCACGGCGGGGCGGACGAGCTGCTGTGGCGGGGGGATCCGGACGGGGAGACCTGGTCGGTGTGCTGGCTGAAGGGCGGTGCGCTGGTCGCGGTGCTCGCGGTGGGGCGGCCGCGGGATCTGGCGCAGGGGCGGCGGCTGATCGAGACGGGGGTGGCCGTGGATCCCGCCAAGGTCTCCGACCCCGGGGTGCCGCTGAAGTCGGCCGCCGCCGGGTAGCTGCGTGAGCGGGGGCGGGGTCGGGGGCCGCTGCGCGGGGCCGTGTCCCCCAACCCGCCCCTCCACCGTTCCCCGGGCTCTGCCCGGACCCCGGTCCTCAAACGCCGGACGGGCTGGAAAGACCCGGGGCTCCGCCCCGGGCGGCACCCCGGACGGGGTGGCTCGGGTACCGGCGGCGGAGCCGAGATGGCAGGCTTGGGGTGTGACCGAGATTGACGCAAAGATCGATGCCCTTGTCCCCTCCTGGCTGTACCTCCCCGACATCTCGGAGATGCTCGGCATCGAGGTGACCCGGGTCCGCCAGATGGTCAAGGAAGGTCAGCTGGTCGCCGTACGCCGCGGCGAGAACCGCTCCCTCCAGGTGCCCGCGCCCTTCATCGACGGCGACAAGGTCGTCAAGGGCCTGGTCGGCCTGCTGACGGTGCTCCGCGACGACGGCTTCAGCGACGAAGAGATCCTGGAGTGGATGTTCACCCCGGATCCGACCCTGCCCGGCACCCCCGCGCAGGCGCTGAGCGAGAATCGCGGCACGGAGGTGAAGCGCCGCGCCCAGGCGCTCGCCCTCTGACCCGAAAGAAACGCATCGCTTCCGCTCCACCGCGGTGTACGGGCCTTCGCGCCCGTACACCGCCTCCATCACGGGGGGTACACCCATGCAGCAGCTGTCCGACGCCCGGCTCTACCTGTGCACGGACGCCCGCAAGAAGCAGGGTGACCTCCCCGAGTTCCTGGACGCCGTGCTCGCCGGGGGCGTGGACATCGTCCAGCTCCGGGACAAGGGCATGGAGGCCGGGGAGGAGCTCGAACACCTCCAGGTGTTCGCCGAGGCCGCCCGCCGGCACGGCAAGCTCCTCGCCGTGAACGACCGCGCCGACGTCGCCCACGCCATCGGCTCCGACGTCCTGCACCTCGGCCAGGGCGACATCCCCGTCCCCGCAGCCCGCGCCATCCTCGGCGAGCGGGTGCTGATCGGCCGTTCCTGCCACGCGGAGTCCGAGGTCGACGCGGCCGCCGCCGAACCCGGCGTGGACTACTTCTGCACCGGCCCCTGCTGGCCCACCCCCACCAAGCCCGGCCGCTACGCCCCCGGCCTCGGGCTCGTCCGGTACGCCGCCTCGCTGCAGCAGGACCGGCCCTGGTTCGCCATCGGCGGCATCGACGCCACGAACCTGGACGAGGTGCTGGACGCCGGAGCCACCCGCGTGGTCGTCGTCCGCGCGCTCACGGAGGCCTCCGACCCGGGTGCGGCCGCCGCCGACCTGGCCAAGCGCGTACGGGCCCGCCTGGGGTAGCGCCGCGGGGTGTCCAAAAACGTGTCCAAAAGGCGGACACCGCTTCGGGCTGTGCCATGCCGCGTCTAACCTGCCCGTATGGCCTTTGGTACCGCTTCCACCTGGTCGGACCGTGCACACACGGTCCGGGACCTCCTCGCGTCCGGGCGCTCCTACTCCTTCGAGTTCTGGGCGCCGAAGACCGAGAAGGGCGAACGCAACCTCTGGAACGCGCTGCGCCGGGTGGAGGCGGTAGCCCCCAGCTTCGTCTCCGTGACCTACGGCGCCGGCGGCTCGACCCGCGGCGGCACCGTCCGCGCCACCGAGCAGATCGCCTCGGACACCACCCTGACCCCCGTCGCGCACCTCACGGCGGTCGACCACTCGGTCGCCGAGCTGCGCCACGTCATCGGCCAGTTCGCCGACGCCGGCATCCGGAACATGCTCGTCCTGCGCGGAGACCCGCCGGGCGACCCCATGGGCGAGTGGGTGGCGCACCCCGAGGGCGTGCACTACGCCGCGGACCTCGTCCGGCTCGTCAAGGAGTCGGGCGACTTCTGCGTCGGCGTCGCGGCCTTCCCCGAGATGCACCCGCGTTCGGAGGACTGGGACACGGACATCCGGCACTTCGTGGACAAGTGCCGCGCCGGCGCCGACTACGCCATCACCCAGATGTTCTTCGATCCGGAGAATTATCTGCGGCTGCGCGACAGCGTCGAGAAGGCGGGCTGCGACACCCCGATCATCCCCGAGATCATGCCTGTTGTGGGCATCAAGCAGCTCGACCGGCTGCCCCAACTCAGCAACGCAGTCTTCCCTGCGGACGTGAAAGAGCGCATGCTCGCGGTCAAGGACGACCCGGCCGCTGTACGCTCCATTGGCATCGAGTTCGCCACGGAGTTCTGCGCGCGGCTGCTGTCCGAGGGTGTACCGGGGCTGCACTTCATCACGCTGAACAATTCCACGGCGACTCTCGAAATCTACGAGAACCTGGGCCTGCACCAGCGGGCCTGACCGGCCGTACGCCATGGGCGGCCGTACCGAGAGGGGCCACGCATGGGAATGACGGTCCTCTACATCGCGTTCGGCATCGTCGCGCTGTGGTTGCTCGCCGAGGTCCTGATGCAGTACAAGGCCCGGCTCCGCTGGCGCCTGCTGGCCTTCGCCGGCTTCCTCGGCGTGGTCGCCGGGGTGGTGCTGCCGTCCGTGCTGGTCATCGGTGCCGGCGCGGCGATGTTCGCCGTGGGCCAGACCCTCGTGACGCTCTCCTTCCGCAAGGGCTTCGTGGCCGGCTGGGCGCTGCGCCGCGGCGGGGAACCCGTACGGCAGACCAGGCGCCGCCGCTCCGGCGGTGCCGCGCAGAAGGAACCGTCCCTCCAGGTCACCGGGCTGGAGTACGAGGGCCAGGGCGACGGCCGGGGCGAGGACCAGGACCGGCCCGAGGCCCCCGAGGTCTACAGCCCGGAGCCGGTGCCCGAGGACACCGGGTCCTACGGGATCCAGAGCTTCGCGCCCTCCCAGCCCGCGCACGACGCCGCGCAGACGGCGGCCTTCGCCTCGCCGTTCACCACGGCCGAGCAGGACGCCCACCAGTACGCCGCGTACTACGACCCCTCGCAGTCCCAGGGCGGCCAGGGCGGCTACGACTACTCCAACGGCTATGCCGCGGGCGGGCAGCAGCAGGTCTACGCCGCCTACTCGGACCCGTACATCGGCACCGGAGGGTCGGTCCCCGCCGGCACCGACCCGTACGGCAACTACGCGTACGGCGACCAGGCGCAGCAGCAGTACTCCATGGACACCCCGCCCGGCGGGGTGTGGGTCCCCCAGCAGCGGACCACCGACGCGTACGGGCAGCCGTACCCGGCGGAGGACCAGCAGCAGGGGTACCAGTACCCCTCCCAGGGCACCGGCGAGTACGAGCAGTACCGCTACTGACGGATCCCGCGGCCTACTGCGAGCCGCGGAACTCCGCGCCCTCCACGATCAGCCCGGCCACCAGGGCCCCGGTCATCCCGGCGTGCGGCAGCCCGCCGCCCGGGTGCGCCCAGCCGCCCGCGAGGTACAGGCCGGGCACGGCCGTGGTGTTGGCCGGGTAGAGCAGCCGGCCCCCGGCACCGGCGAGGGCGGGCGGGGGCACGGAGCCGCCGGCCGCACCGGTCGCCGCCTCCACGTCGGCAGGGGTGCGCACCTCGTGCCACAGCAGGCGCTCCCGCAGCCCTGGAACGGCCTTCTCGGCGAGTTCCAGGAGCTGCCCCTCCCCGGGGACCCGGGGACCGCACACGGCGCTCACGGTGACCGCCTCGTGGTCCGCGTCGGGCCGGGTGGCGGGGTCGTCGGGGCGGATCACGGTGATGCCGGCGCCCTGCGCGTGGACCAGCGTGCGGTGGACGGCGTCGGCGGGGCGGGCCCCGCGCAGCGCGAGCAGCAGGGTGACCCGGCTCGGCACCCCCTCCCCGCGGGCGGGGACGGCCTCCGGGAGCCAGGGCAGGGAGCGGGCCGGCAGCTGCCGCGGGTCGATCCCGCAGACGACGGAGTCGGCCTCCACCTCGGTGCCGTCGGCCAGCAGCAGCCCGGACGTCCGGCCGGCGGCCGTGAGCACCTCCCGCACCTCGGCGCCGAAGACGAAGGCGACCTTCCGCTCCAGGCACCGCTCGTACACGGCGGTGGCCAGGGCCCGCATCCCGCCGCGCACGTACCAGCTGCCGAAGGTCTGCTCCATGTACGGGAGCACGGCCGCGGAGCCGGGCGCGGAGGCGGGGTCGAGCCCGTACGTGCGCACGAGGCCCGTCAGCAGTTCACCGAGCGCGCCGCCCAGCTCGCGGTCGGCGACCTCGGCGAGGGTCGGGGGCCGGCGGCGCAGCAGGCCGCTCCGGCGCAGGGCGGGGTACGGGTCGCCGCCGAGCGTCCGCCGGGCCTCGCCCGTGCGCAGCGGCTCCTCCAGGAGCGGGCGGCGGGTGGCGTCCCAGGCGTCCCGGGCACGGCCCAGCACGCCGTTCCAGCGCTCGCCGGAACCCGGGCCGAAGGCGGTGTCGAGGGCGGCGGCGACTCCGCCGCGCGAGGCGCCCGGCAGGGCGACGTCGATGCCGTGGTGGGGGAGGACGTGCCGGACGGCCGGGTCCACCTGGACCGTGTCCACGCAGTCCTCCAGGGACCGCTTGCCGGTCTTCACGAACAGGTCGCGGTAGACGGCGGGCAGGTGCAGCAGTCCGGGGCCGGTGTCGAAGGCGAAGCCCTCGCGCTCGTACCGGCCGAGCGCTCCGCCGTAGGTGGTCCCGCGTTCGTACACCGTCACCCGGTGCCCTGCGACGGCCAGCCGGGCCGCCGTCGCCATTGCGCCCATGCCGGCGCCGATCACCGCAATTCGTGCCATGCGGCCGAGCCTATCGAGCCCGGTCAGCGGTACGGCGGGGCCCCGGCGGTCTCACGGGCCCCGGGGGCGAGCCGCTTCTCCTCGCGGCGCTGGGCGCGCCGGCGCATGAAGCGGCGGATCCGGCTCCAGAGGAAGATCAACAGGGCCACGCCGGCGGCCAGTATGACGGCCGCGATGGTCGCGGCGGCCCCCGGGTGGAAGATCGCGAAGGTGACGAGACCGGCCACGCCGAGGTCCTCGGCCGTGCTCACCACGATGTTGCTGAACGGCTCGGGCGAGGTGTTGATCGCCATCCGGGTGCCGGCCTTGATGAAGTGGCTGACCAGGGCGGTGGAGCCGCCGATGGCGCCGGCGGCGATGTCGGAGAGGGAACCGCTCTGCCCGGCCAGGAGGGCCCCCACCACCGCACCGGCCACGGGACGGATCACGGTGTGGACCGAGTCCCATACCGAGTCCACGTACGGGATCTTGTCGGCGACCGCCTCGCAGAGGAACAGCACGCCGGCGACGATCAGTACGTCGGTGCGTTGCAGCGAAGCGGGGACCTCGTCGGTCATGCCGGTCGCGCCGAAGATGCCGAGCAGGAGGACCACGGCGTACGCGTTGACCCCACTGGCCCAGCCGCTGGTGAAGACCAGGGGGAGCACATTCACGCGATCATCATGCCGCAGTCCGGGGCCGAACGGGTGTGGATCGGGTGCCGAACCGTGGGACGAGCGGTGATGCACAACGGTGAGGGGACGGCCACCGGGCGGCGGCCGTCCCCTCGTCCACGTTGATTTCGGGGCCCGTGGTGCTAGTGCCCCTGCTCGTCACGGCGGCGCTGCCACCGTTCCTCGATGCGGGTCATCATCGACCGACGCTGGCGGCCACGGCCGTGGGCCGAACCGCCTGCACTGCCGGAGACGGGCTGCTCGCCAGGCTTGGGGGCCTTGCGCCAACCGGTGACCACGAGAACCGTGCATCCCAGCATGACGAGGAAACCCACCACGCTGATCCAGAGCACGTTCGGAATGATCACACCGGTCATGAGGAGCGCGATACCCACCACAATGCCTGCGACTGCCTGGTAGACCCGTCGCCGGGTGTACGTACGCAGTCCGCTTCCCTCAAGCGCTGTCGCGAACTTGGGATCTTCGGCGTACAGCGCTCGCTCCATCTGCTCGAGCATTCGCTGCTCGTGCTCCGAGAGCGGCACGGGAGTCCTCCTCATCCGTCGGTCGCGGGGGGTAGCGACCAGGGGTCCCCTTCAGGATAGGCGGGGAACCGCCCCCGTGATACCCGCCCTCTACGCCACGTTCCTAAAAAAGCACTGCCGGAAAGAACTGCGAGTCCGTCCGGCTCTGCGAGCGGCCACTGAGGCGCTTATTCCCCAATGATCCGTCCGCCATGCCGTTCGGTTACCCGATCATACGGGGCCGAGCGTCGTGGCGGAGGGTGTGTGGCCTACTCCATGCGCCGAAGCCTGCAGATCAGGCCTGCTTCTCGCCCAGGACGTGCAGCTGTGTGGCGACCGCGTGGAAGGCGGGGAGCTCCGCGGCGGCCTCCTCCAGCCGGAGCAGGGCCTCGACCGCGCCCGGCTCGGTGTCCACCAGGACGCCCGGCACGAGGTCGGCGAAGATCCGTACACCGTGGACCGAGCCGACCTCCAGGCCGGCTCCACCTACCAGCTCGGAAAGCTGTTCGGCGGTGAAGCGGCGCGGCACCGGGTCGCCGGAGCCCCAGCGGCCCGCCGGGTCGGTGAGGGCCGTACGGGCCTCGGTGAAGTGGCCGGCCAGCGCGCGGGCGAGCACGGCCCCGCCGAGACCGGCGGCCAGCAGGCTGAGCGTGCCGCCGGGGCGCAGGGCCGCCACCGCATTGGCCACGCCTTCGGCCGGGTCGTCCACGTACTCGAGCACGCCGTGGCAGAGCACCACGTCGTACGAGCCCTGCTCGACGACGTCCAACAGGCCCTGGGCGTCGCCCTGGACGCCGCGGACCAGGTCGGAGAGGCCGGCCTCGGAGACCCGGCGCTCCAGCCCGAACAGCGCGTTCGGGCTGGGGTCGACCACGGTGACCCGGTGGCCCAGGAGGGCCACCGGCACCGCGAACTTGCCGGTACCGCCACCGGTGTCGAGCACGTCCAGCACATCCCGCCCGGTCGCCTTCACCCGGCGGTCGAGAGCCTCCTTGAGGACCTCCCACACCACGGCGGTGCGAAGGGAGGCGCGGGGGCGGGAATTGTCCGACACGGCTGATGGCTCCTCGGCGCGCTAGGGAATCGGGTGGGCCGTCAGTGCCCCACCCCGCCCCACCCTATTGCCTTGCGCAGCCCGGCA
The DNA here is from genome assembly GCF_044541755.1 of Streptomyces sp. NPDC085524. NCBI lineage: Bacteria > Bacillati > Actinomycetota > Actinomycetes > Kitasatosporales > Streptomycetaceae > Streptomyces > Streptomyces sp. NPDC085524. Next base: position 364,000 of record NZ_JBITTH010000005.1, on the reverse strand, counting down.
GCTCATCCCGCGTCCGGACGCTCCGGACGAGGTCCCGGCAGGGCCCCCGGGAGGGGCTGCGCCGGCGGCCGCAGGGCGAGCATCCGCTCCACCAGGCGCAGGAACATCGAGACGGCGCGCACCAGATCGTCCGCCTCCCGGGCACTCGCCGCGCCCTCTATCCCCGCCTCGGCCCGGGCCCGGCGCGCTGCCCCGGAGGCGAAGAGCGCGCTCCACTCGGCGAGCTCCGGCGCTATCTCCGGGAGCACCTCCCACGCGCTGCGGATCCGGGGCCGCCGCCGCGGGTTGACCGGTTCCGGCCGCCCGCGCGCGGCGAGCACGGCCGCGGCGGTGCGCAGTGCGGCCAGGTGGGCGGTGGCGTACCGCTCGTTGGGCCGGGTCAGCCGGGCCGCCTCGGCCAGGCCGCCGCGGGCCTTCTCGAGCAGGTCGAGCGCGGCCGGATCGGCTGCCGACTTGCGCGGGACGGGATGGACAGGGGACGGGGACGGTGTGGCCATGACGAACCTCCTGTCGATGCCTTGCACGGTGTTGCTGCCTTGTCACCATCGTGACGGGCGCCACTGACAATCACGCTGACCTGCGGTTCTTTCCTCGCCGACACGGCAACTTCCCCCTCCTGCGCACCTGGTGCGGAAAGGGATGGTAGTTTTTGAACTGACCGGTCAGTTCAAAAAGAAGGGGGGACGGCGTGGACAGCCCGCACGGCGCGGCCGTCAAAGCCGAGAACTTCGGACTCAAGGGCCCGCGCGGATGGGCCTTCCGGGGAATCGGCATCGATGCGGCGCCCGGCTCGCTCATCGCGGTCGAAGGCCCTTCCGGCAGCGGCCGCACCTGCCTGCTCCTCGCCCTCACCGGACGGATGAAGCCCACCGAGGGCCACGCCGAGATCGGCGGCCACCGGCTGCCGAAGCGGATGACCGCGGTCCGCCGCACCGCCGCCCTCGGCCCGGTCACCGGGGTCAACGAGCTCGACCAGGCCCTCACCGTCGCCGAGCAACTTCGCGAAGGCGCCCTGCTCCAGCGCCGCTACGAAGGATCCGTCCGCGCCCTGCTGCGCCCCCGCGACGAGCGCAGCTCCGCGACCCAGGCCCGCATCGACGCGGCGCTGGCCGCTGCCGGACTGGACCTCGACACGCTGCCGAAGGGCGCGCGGACCTCCGTGCGCGACCTGGAACGCCTGGAGTCCGTACGGCTGTCCGTGGCCATCGCCCTGCTCGGTGAGCCGCGGCTGCTGGCCCTGGACGACCTCGACCTGAAGCTCTCGGACGCCGAACGCGACGAGGCCTGGGCGATGCTCCGCGGGATCGCAGCCGCGGGCACCACCGTCCTCGCGGTCTGCAGCGAGGCCCCCGCCGACGCGATGGTCCTGCGGACCGCCGCCGGCACGGAGGCCGCCACGGCCGGGACCGGCACCGGCACGGACACCGGCACTCACACCGACACCGACAACGAAGACACGAAGGGGGCGGACGATGCGCTCGCCGAAGCTGGCCGCGCTTGAGCTGAAGCGGTTCGGGCGGGGGAAGCTGCCCCGGGCCGCTCTCGTCGCGCTGCTCCTGCTGCCGCTGCTCTACGGGGCCCTGTACCTCTGGTCCTTCTGGGACCCGTACAGCCGCCTCGACAAGGTGCCCGTCGCCCTCGTCAACTCCGACAAGGGCGCCACCGTCGACGGCAAGCACATCGACGCCGGCGGCGAGATCACCAAGAAGCTCCACAGCAGCAAGACCTTCGACTGGCGCGAGGTCAGCGCCGAGGAGGCCGCCAAGGGCCTGGAGAACGGGACGTACTACCTGTCCCTCACCATGCCCGCGGACTTCAGCCAGAAGATCGCCTCCAGCTCCGGCCAGGACCCCACCACCGGGGCCCTCCAGGTCCGCACCAACGACGCCAACAACTACATCGTCGGCTCGATCTCCCGGACCGTCTTCTCCGAGGTCCGCTCGGCGGCCTCCACCAACGCCTCCCGGGGCTTCCTCGACAAGATCTTCGTCTCCTTCTCCGACCTGCACGACAAGACCGCCGAGGCCGCCGACGGCGCCGACAAGCTCAAGGACGGTGCCGGCAAGGCCCAGGAGGGCGCCAAGGAGATCGCCGCCGGACTCGACACCGTCGAGGAGAAGAACGGCGAGCTGACCGGCGGGCTGAAGAAGCTCAGCGAGGCGTCCGCCAAGCTGGCGAAGGGCACGAAGGACGTCGCCGCCGGCACCCAGCAGGTCGCGGACAAGGTCAACGGCACCGCCTCCCAGGTCCGCCCCTACCTCGACAACCCCAAGCAGCTCGCCGACGCGGCCCTGCTCGTGGCGGACACCGCCCACGTCGTCAACAACCACCTCGAGACCTTCGGCAAGAAGGCCCCCGCCGCCGCCCGGGTCAGCAAGCAGGCCGCCGCCCTGGCAGCCGACACCTACACGCGCACCTGCACCGGTTCGGCGCCCAAGCCGCTGCCCGCCGCGTGCGCCGACATGAAGAAGCTGAAGGACGCCACCGCCGAGGCCGCCCGGCTCACCGGAGACGTCGACACCCTGGTCAAGGACTCGGGCGGAGACCTGGCCGCCCTGCGCAAGCAGCTCACCGACCTGGAGAAGCAGGCCCGCAAGCTGGCCGACGGCGCCCCCGGCCTCGCCGGCAAGCTCGACCAGGCCGTCGCCGACGCCAAGGCCCTCAACGACGGCGCCCACAAGGTCGCCACCGGCATGGCCCAGCTCCACGCGGGCCTGGGCAAGGCCACCGACGGCTCCGCCGCCATCGGCGAGGGAGTCGGCAAGATCGGCGACGGCGCGCACAGCCTCAGCGGCGGCATGTACAAGCTCGTCGACGGCACCGGCGAACTCGCCGGCGGCCTCCACGAGGGCGCCGACAAGATCCCCGACTACGACGACCAGCAGCGCGACGCCCGCACCGAGGTCATGGCCGACCCCGTCCGGCTCGCCAACCAGTCCCTGCACAAGGCGCCCAACTACGGCACCGGCTTCGCCCCCTACTTCATCCCGCTCTCCCTCTGGGTCGGCGCGATGGTCGCCTACATGCTGATCGCCCCGCTCAACAAGCGGGCCCTGGCCGCCGGAGCCTCGCCCTGGCGGATCGCCCTCGCCGGCTGGCTGCCCGTGGCGGGCCTCGGCGCGGCGCAGGTGGGCGCGCTGATGTCCGTACTGCACTTCGGACTCGGCCTGGAGATGGCCCACCCCGCCCTCACCATCGGCTTCCTGATGCTGGTCACGGGCTGCTTCGCGGCGATCGTGCAGTGGCTCAACGCCAAGTTCGGCGCGGCCGGGCGGATCCTCGTCCTCGCCGTGCTGATGCTCCAGCTGACCTCGGCGGGCGGCACCTACCCCGTCCAGACCAGCCCCGGCTTCTTCAACGCGATCCACCCGTACCTGCCGATGTCGTACATCGTCGAGAGCCTGCGCCACCTGATCAGCGGCGGGCCGCTCACCGCGGTCTGGCAGGGCTCCGCGGTCCTGCTGGCCTTCACCGCGGGCGCCCTCGCCCTCACCGCGCTCGCCGCCCGCGGCAAGCAGGTGTGGACCATGGACCGGCTGCACCCGGAACTGAGCCTGTAGGGAGCGGTTGACCTGTGAGAATCAGCGCCATGGAAAGCAGCACCGGTACCGGCACGGGCGGCCGACGGCAGGCCACGCGGCAGAAGCTCTACGAGGCGGCCGTGACGCTCATCGCGGAACAGGGGTTCTCGGCGACCACGGTCGAGGAGATCGCCGAGCGGGCGGGCGTGGCGAAGGGCACCGTCTACTACAACTTCGCCAGCAAGAACGACCTCTTCGAGGAACTGCTGCGGCACGGCGTCGGGCTGCTGACCGCGTCCCTGCGGGAGGCCGCGGAGACCACCGAGGCACGGGGCGGCACGCGCGTCGAGGCGCTCGACGCCATGATCCGGGCCGGTCTCGTCTTCATCGACCGCTACCCCGCCTTCACCCAGCTGTACGTCGCCGAGCTGTGGCGCACCAACCGGACCTGGCAGTCCACGCTGATGGTGGTCCGCCAGGAGGCGGTGGCCGTCGTGGAGAAGGTGCTGGCGGAGGGGGTCGAGCGGGGTGAGCTGAGCGCGGAGATCGACGTTCCGCTGACCGCCGCGGCGATGGTCGGGATGGTGCTGGTGGCGGCGCTCGACTGGCAGTCCTTCCAGCGCGAGCGGTCCCTGGACGACGTCCACTCCGCGCTGTCGCTGCTGCTGCGGGGCCGGGTCAGCGGGCACTGACCCGGTCGGCGGTGTCCGCGCGGGGCGCGGAGCCCGTACAACTGGTGGGGCCCGCCGCGGCGGCTGAGTATCCGTACCTAGACGCGGATATGAGTAGGCGCGCGGATGGGCCGCCACCTGCCCGGACGCCAGACTGGGGGCAACGGACGGGAGACCCGGTCCGCACCGCCGACACGGGGCTGCGGAGCGGACCGGGTGCCTCCTGGCCGGGTACGGGGGTGTGGGAAACGGCGGGGCTCGGGGGGATCGAGCCTCGCCGTTTCGCGTTCCCGCACCTTGGGCCGCCCCGCCGCTGCCGGGGCTCCGCCCCGGACCCCGCTCCTCAAACGCCGGAGGGGCCGGAATGTCCGGGCGGGGGCGGGGGAGAGGCCCCGCAGGGACCGCCCCCGCCCGTCAGCCGCGGCCGCGCAAAGGCAGGCGGAGGCGTACGGCGGACGTCCGGGCCGATACCGTCGAGGTCAGCGCCGACCAGCGCGCCGAGGCCGCCCACGAGAGGCGGGCCGCCGAGCGCGGCAGCAGCAGCGCGCGCAGGCGCGACCAGCGGGTCACCGCCCCAAGGAGCCCCGCGCGGGCCAGCAGGACGTCGGACGCCAGGCCGGGGTACGAGACCTCCGCGCCCGGGGGTGCGTACAGGGAGCGTTCCACCGCGCCCGCCACCCGGTGCACGGCAGCCGCTCCGTCCGCGTCCAGCCGGCCCAGGTCCGCCACGCGCGCGGCGGCCCGGCGCGGGGACAGCGCCCCGTCCGGCGGTACGCCCACGTCCCACGCCGTGTCGCCCAGCTCCCGCCAGGCCGTCAGCACGTCACCGGTGCCCAGCCGGCGCGCCCGCAGCCTGGTCCGCCACAGCAGCGGCAGCAGCGGCAGGCCCAGCACCGCCAGCGCGGCCAGCACCCACACCGCGATCGCCGCCGCCGACGGACCCCCGCCGCCCGAGGCGCCCTGCGCCGCCGCAGCCGTACCGCACTCGCCGAGCTTCTTCATCTCCGGCGGGCAGTCGTCCGCCTTCGAGGGGGCGGCGGAGGGCGCGGGCGTGTTCGCCGAGGGCAGCGGAGCCGGCGCGGACGGCTGGGCCGGCTGCGCCTGCGGCCGGGAGTAGTCCGGAATCGTGATGCCCGACCGGGGCGTCGGCTCGAACCGGGTCCAGCCCACGCCCTCGAAGTACAGCTCGGGCCAGGCGTGCGCGTCCCGCATCGAGACGTTCACGCTGCCGTCCGCCTGCTTCTCGCCGGGCGTGAAGCCCACGGCCACCCGCGCCGGGATCCCCAGCGAGCGGGACATCGCCGCCATCGAGAACGCGAAGTGGACGCAGAAGCCCTCCTTCTCGGCGAGGAACCTGGCGACCGCGGCCGAACCCGTGCCCGAGGCGGTCTTCGTGTTGTAGCGGAAGCCGCCGCTCACCGCGAAGTAGTCCTGGAGCCTGACCGCCCGCGTGTAGTCGTCCTTCGCGCCCTGCGTCACCTGGCGGGCCGTCTCGGCCACCACCGGCGGCAGGTTGTCCGGCAGCTTGGTGTACTCGGCCAGGACGGCCGGGTTGGGATCCGGGGCCTTGGAGAGCTGCTCGGCCGTCGGCTTCAGCAGCAGGCTCCGCACCGTGTACTGCGCGCCCTGGACGTTCTGGAACTTGTCCTTCGCCAGCTGGTCGCCCACCAGGGTCCGGCCCTCCGGCTCGAACCGCCACTTCCCGCCGATGTCCACCTGCGTCGCCGGGTACGGCATCGGCAGGTAGCGCTGGGTGTAGCTGTCCGCCGCCGAGACGCTCGTACGCACCTCGGTCGCGCCCGCCCGGACGGGCCCGCTGAGACCGGGAGGCCTCGGCAGCTGCTCCGGGACGTCGGTCAGCGCCCGCCCGGAGGCCTCCCACTTGACCCCGTTGAACTCGTCCAGCGCCAGGATCCGCAGGTACTGCTCGCTCTGCTGCGGGCTGTCGGTGCGGTACTTGAGCACCACCCGGTTGTCCTGTGCGTTCAGGCTGCTCTGCAGGGACACCAGCGGGTTGACCGCCGAGATGGTCCCGCCCGCGCCGCTCCCGCCGCGCTCCTCGCCCTGCGCGCCCAGCAGTCCGCCGCCGAGTGCGGGCAGCGCCGCGGGAACCGCCAGCGCGACCCCGAGCGCCACCGCGCCGATCCGCCGCCCGGTCCGTACCGGGGCCGTCGCCTGTCCGCCCGCGCCGCCGCCCAGGCCGGAGGCGGCCGAGACCCGGTCGCGCGGGGCCGCGCCGAAGACCCGGCCCCACTGGGCGAGCCGGTCGCGGCCCTCGGCCAGCAGCATCAGCAGGTAGCCGCAGCCCGCCAGCAGGAAGGAGAACCAGGAGGCGTTCCCGCCGCCCGACAGGCCCGCGGCCACCGAGTACAGCGCGAGCAGCGGCAGACCGGCCGCGGCGGCCGTCCGCGCGGTGACCGCCAGCGCGTCCACCAGCAGCCCGATCAGCAGCACTCCGGACAGCAGCAGCAGCCGGATGCCGTCCGTCAGCGGGGCGGGGATCGCGAACTCGCCCACGTCCTGAGCGCCTTGCGCGAACAGCGCGCCGAAGTCCGTGACCAGGTAGGCGAACGGGCCCTGGCCGGTCGGCTCGCCCTTGCCCAGGAAGAGGAACATGAGCAGGAGCAGGGAGACGAGCGCCTGCGCGGCCACGGTCAGGGACCGGGCCAGCGGCACCCGCCGGGCCCCGGCTCCCACTGCGCTCTGCACGGCCAGCAGCAGCGCCGCCTGGAGCAGCCAGCCCGCCGACTGCACCAGCGGGGTCAGCGACCACGAGGTCAGCAGCGTCGCCAGTGCCGCGAACAGGGTCAGTCTCGCGCGCCCGCTCATCCGCGTCCTCCGGAGGTTCCCGTGCCGAGGGGAGCGGCCCCGGCCTGTCGCCACAGCTCGCCGAAGGCCACCCCGGGCGGGACGGCCACGGCCGTCCAGCCCGCGTCGCGCAGCCTGTGCAGCCGCTCTTCCACCGAGGGCAGGCCGTACGCCGACGCGGGTTCCCCGGACCAGGTCGCCGAGTCCAGTACGAAGGCCACCGCGCCCCCGGCACGCTGGCGCATCTTGGCCGCCAGCTCGGTCTGTGCGTCGTCCAGGTCCCCGAAGAACGCGACGAGGAGCCCGTCGCCGCCGAACCCGCCGCCGCTCTGGCCGGCGCCGCGCACCGCGTCGTGGGCACGGGAGATCCCCGCGCCGTCGGAGTGCCCGATGACCGCGAGGGTGTCCATCATCAGCCCGGCCGCCTCGGCGGACTCGTGGCCGGTGGAGGAGACTCCGCCGAAAGCACTGTCGCCCTCGCCGGGCACCGAGGTGCCGGTGTCCGTGAGCAGCCGTACCGAGAAGCCCTGCTCCAGCAGGTGCACCAGGGTGGAAGCGGCCGCGGACACGGCCCACTCGAAGGCGGAGTCGGGCCCCGCGCCCTCGAAGGCGACGGCCCGGGTGTCCAGCAGGACGGTGGCCCGGCTGCGCTGCGGCTGCTCCTCGCGGCGCACCATCAGCTCGCCGTAGCGGGCGGTGGAGCGCCAGTGCACCCGGCGCAGGTCGTCGCCGCGCCGGTAGGTGCGCGGGATGACGTCGTCGTCGCCGGCCAGGGCCAGCGAGCGGCGGCCGCCGTCGCCGTAGCCGGAGGAGTCGCCCGTCAGCCGGACCGGCGGCAGGGGCTCGGTGCGGGGGATGACGGTGAGGGTGTCGTACGTGCTGAACGAGCGGGTCAGCTCGACCAGCCCGAAGGGGTCGCTCAGGCGCAGCTGGAGCGGGCCCAGCGGATAGCGGCCGCGCAGGTCGGAGCGGACCCGGTAGGACACCTCGCGGCGCCCGCCGGGCTCGACCCGGTCCAGTACGAACCGCGGGCGCGGGCCCAGTACGTAGGGCACCCGGTCCTGGAGCATCAGCAGTCCGGTGGGCATGCGGGACACGTTGTCCATCCGCAGCTGCACCCGGGCCTCGGCGCCCGCGGGCACCCGCCCGGGGCTCAGCCGGCGGCTGCCGGACACCCGGTGGCGGGTGCGGTGCAGGGCGACGACGCAGATCAGCGGCAGGGCGGTGAGCAGCAGGCCGACCCGCAGCAGTTCGCCCTGGCCCAGGACGTAGGCGCACGCGGCCGCGGCGATCCCCGCGGCCAGGAACGAGCGGCCGCGGGTGGTCAGACCGGACAGTGACGCGCGCAGCCCGCCGACGCCGCCGCGGTCCTCGCCACCGGCGCCGCGCGGGGCACCGGCGCTCATCAGAAGCTCCGGATGCCGGCGCCGGGCGGAATCTCGCCGCCGGGGTGCGCGGCCGGCACGGGCGTGCGCTGCAGGATGTCGGCGACTACCTGCTCGGCCGTGCGCCGGTTCAGCTGGGCCTGCGCGGTGGGCAGCAGGCGGTGCGCGAGGACCGGTGCGGCGAGCGCCTGGACGTCGTCGGGCAGGACGTAGTCCCGGCCGGCGAGCGCGGCGGAGGCCTTCACGGCGCGCAGCAGGTGCAGGGTGGCGCGGGGCGAGGCGCCCAGGCGCAGGTCGGGGTGGCTGCGGGTGGCGGAGACCAGGTTGACGACGTACCGCTTGACGGGCTCGGCGACGTACACCTCGCGGACGGCCTCGATGAGCTTGACGATCTCGTGGGCGTGCGCGACGGCCGTCAGGTCGTCGAGCGGGGAGAGCCCGCCGTGCACGTCGAGCATCTGCAGTTCGGCGTCGGCGCTGGGGTAGCCGACGGAGACGCGGGCCATGAAGCGGTCGCGCTGGGCCTCGGGCAGCGGGTAGGTGCCCTCCATCTCCACCGGGTTCTGGGTGGCGACGACCATGAAGGGGCTCGGCAGCGTGTAGGTGGTGCCGTCGATGGTGACCTGGCGCTCCTCCATCGACTCCAGCAGCGCGGACTGGGTCTTGGGGGAGGCGCGGTTGATCTCGTCGCCGATGACGATCTGGGCGAAGATCGCGCCCGGCTTGAACTCGAACTCGCGGCGCTGCTGGTCGTAGATGCTGACACCGGTGATGTCGGAGGGCAGCAGGTCCGGTGTGAACTGGATGCGCTGCACCGAGCAGTCGATGGACTTGGCCAGCGTCTTGGCGAGCATCGTCTTGCCGACGCCGGGGACGTCCTCGATCAGCAGGTGCCCTTCGGCGAGGAGCACGACCAGCGCGAGGCGGACGACCTCGGGCTTGCCCTCGATCACGCTCTCGACCGAGTGGCGCACCCGCTCCACCGTGCTCGTCAGATCCGCGAGGCTCGCTCGGTCGTCATACGTCGTCACCTTGGTACTCCTCGGCCCAAAATCCAGGGCCGACGCCCTTGGCGCATGACCGGCCCACCCCAAAACGCGGACACCGGCCCGGGGGGTCCCGGGTGGCGCCTCCCCGCATTGTTGACGGCGTTACGGCCTTGTGTCACTCAAGAGCTGGGATCGATCTCCCGCAGGAGCCCGGTGTGCACGTCGAAGACGAAGCCTCGCACATCGTCGCGGTGCGGCAGGAAGGGGTTCGTACGGACGCGCTGCATGGACTGGCGAACGTCCTGGTCAACGTCCCGGAAAGCCTCCACGGCCCAGGCGGGGCGCTGGCCGACCTCGTCCTCCAGCTCGTGGCGGAAGTCCTCGGTCAGGCTTTCGAGGCCGCAGCCGGTGTGGTGGATGAGTATGACCGAGCGGGTGCCGAGGGCGCGCTGGCTGATGGTGAGGGAGCGGATGGTGTCGTCGGTGACGACGCCGCCGGCGTTGCGGATCGTGTGGCAGTCGCCGAGCTCCAGGCCGAGGGCCTTGTGCAGGTCGAGACGGGCGTCCATGCAGGCGACGATCGCCACCTGGAGGACGGGGCGCGCGTCCATTCCCGGGTCGGTGAAGTCCGACGAGTAGGCACGGTTCGCCTCGACCAGTCGGTCGGTGACACTGCTTCCGCCGGAAGCCTTGTGTGCGGACTCGGCGGGCACGGATGCGGAGGTCGTCATGGATACGACGTTAGTGGTCACAGCTGGTCCGGGCATGGGGTGAGGATGGACAAAGAAGGTCAACCGGCTTTGTTGTGAGCTAATCCACAGGGGTGGCAGGAGGGGGCCGTACGGGTGATTGGCGGCATTTGCGGGTTCCCGTGGAGAGGGGCGCACCGCACGCGGGGCGGTTCGTTGACCGCGGCGACCGTTGCACTAAAGTGACGCGAACCGGCCGGAGCCCGGCCCTCACCGGCCGCCCGGCCCCCTGGTAACACTCCGCGTGCGCGGCGCGGCGTATGCCTGCCGCGCCGTTATCTGAGAGGGCGCTTTGACCAGCGAGTCCCGACATGTCCCGGTGATGCTCCAGCGGTGCCTGGACCTGTTGGCCCCGGCGCTGCAGAAGCCGGGGGCCGTCGTCGTCGACTGCACCCTCGGCCTCGGCGGCCACAGCGAGGCCCTGCTGACCCGATTCCCCGAGGCGCACCTGATCGGCCTCGACCGCGACAAGGAGGCCCTGCGGCTCTCCGGCGAGCGCCTGGCGCCCTTCGGCGACCGGGTCACCCTCGTCCACGCGATCTACGCCGACCTGGCCGAGGTCCTCGACCGGCTGGGCATCCCCGCGGTCCAGGGCATCCTCTTCGACCTCGGCGTCTCCTCCATGCAGCTCGACGAGGCCGACCGCGGGTTCGCGTACGCGCAGGACGCCCCGCTCGACATGCGCATGGACCAGACGACGGGCATCAGCGCCGCCGAGGTGCTCAACACCTACGCGCCGGGCGAGCTCGTACGGATCCTGCGCCAGTACGGCGAGGAGAAGCAGGCCAAGCGGATCGTGTCGGCGATCGTCAGGGAACGGGAGAAGGAGCCGTTCACGAACAGCGCCCGGCTCGTGGAACTGATCCGCGACTCGCTGCCGCAGGCGGCGAAGCGGACCGGTGGCAACCCCGCCAAGCGGACCTTCCAGGCCCTGCGCATCGAGGTCAACGGGGAGCTGTCCGGCCTGGAGAAGGCCATTCCGGCGGCGGTGGACCGGATCGCGGTCGGCGGCCGGATCGCCGTGCTTTCGTACCACTCGCTGGAGGACCGCCTCGTGAAGCAGGTCTTCGCCGCGGGCGCCGCCTCCACGGCCCCGCCGGGGCTGCCGGTGGTGCCGGAGAAGTACCAGCCGAAGCTGAAGCTGCTGACGCGCGGGGCGGAGCTGCCGACGGAGGAGGAGGTCGCCGAGAACCGGCGGGCCGCACCGGCGAGGTTCCGCGGGGTCGAGCGCATCCGGGAGGCGCTGCTGTGACCAAGGCCGCCGCCGGGGCCGGGCCGGGGAAGTTCGCCACGCTGACGCGCCGGGCGCTCGGCGGGCGGCCGGTCCGCCCTGTCCGCCCCGCCCGGCCGGGAGGGCAGGCGGCGCGGACGCCGTTCGTCCTGCTGGTCGTGGCCCTGCTGGCCGGCGGCCTCATCAGCCTGCTGCTGCTCAACTCGGCCCTGAACGAGGGCTCCTTCCAGCTGACGAAGCTGAAGAGGGAGACCACCGCCCTGACGGACGAGGAGCAGGCGCTCCAGCGGGACGTGGACGGGTACTCGGCGCCGGACGCGCTGCAGCGGCGGGCGCAGGAGCTGGGCCTGGTGCCGGGCGGCAGCCCGGTCTTCATCGGCGCGGACGGCAAGGTCGCGGGCACCGCCGCCGAAGCGGAGCCGCCGCCGGCCCCGTCGCCGTCGTCCGCCGCCCCGGCCGCCCCTGGCCAGCCGAGCCCGCCTCCGGCTTCCGCCGCTGCTCCGAGCCCGAACCCGGGGGGATCCTCCCCGGCGCCCCAGCCGACTCCTGGAAGGTGACGCCGTGACACGGAACCCTGCGGGGCTGTCCCCCACCCCGCCCCTTCCCGAAACCGGGGCTTGCGACCCCGGCCGCCGCTCCCGGGGCTCCGCCCCGGACCCGACGGGGGCTCCGCCCCCGGACCCCCGTGCCTCAAGGGCCGGCGAGGTTGAAGTTGCCCCCCGCGGCGGTGCGATCGACCCGAGTGGGGTCCAGCTGCGCCTGGCAGGCGGCAGTGGCCGAAATCCAGCCCCTCCGGCGTTCGAGGAGCGGGGTCCGGGGCGGAGCCCCAGGAGGCCCGGCCGGAGGCCGGGGGTGCTTGCACGGCGGCGGTGTGCCGTAGCGGCGGTGGCGCTGTGAGCCCCGCGCCGCGCGACCCGCGGCGGGTGCCCGGGCCCGGCAGGCCGCGCGGCGGCGCCACGGCCCGCCCCGCATCGCGGCCCGCGACCCGGAGGCCGCCCGCGCAGCGCAAGCCGCACACCATCCGGCTCGGCAGTCCGCGGCCCCGGCTGCGCCTCGTCGGCGTCGGGCTGACCCTCGTCATGGTCGCCTTCGTGGTCCGGCTGCTCCAGGTGCAGGCCGTCGACGCCTCCGCGTTCTCCGCCGAGGCCTCCAAGAACCGCTACACCAGCGTCAAGCTGGCCGCCGAGCGCGGGGAGATCACCGACCGCAAGGGCGTGGCCCTGGCCACCAGCGTCGACGCGTACGACATCACCGCCGACCCGAAGATGTTCACCCCGCAGGAGAGCAAGGCCCCCGACGCCCCCGAACAGGCCGCCGCCCTCCTCGGGCCCATCCTCGGCACGGACGCCAAGGCGCTCACCACCAAGCTGAAGACCAAGAACTCCCGCTACGTGGTGCTCGCCCACCGCCAGACCCCCCAGGTCTGGAACCAGATCAAGGACCTCAAGCGCGTGTTCGCCGACAAGGCCGCCGCCGACAAGAGGAACAACGGCCCCGGCGCCAACGTCCTGGCGGGCGTGTTCAAGGAGGACAGCAGCAAGCGCGTGTACCCGAACGGCGACCTCGCCGCCGGGATACTGGGTTACGTCAACGCCGACGGCAAGGGCGCCGGCGGGCTGGAGTCCTCCCTCGACAAGAAGCTGTCCGGCAAAGACGGGGAGATCACCTACGCCCAGTCCGGCGGCCGCAAGGTCCCCACGGCCGGTTCCAGCGAGAAGCCCGCCGTGCCCGGCGAGGACGTCGAGCTGACCATCGACCGCGACATCCAGTGGGCCGCGCAGAGCGCCATCGCCGAGCAGGTCGAGAAGTCCGGCGCCGACCGCGGCTACGTCGTCGTCCAGGACACCCGCACCGGCGAGGTGCTGGCCATGGCCAACGCCCCCGGCTTCGACCCCAACGACCTGACCCGGGCCCGCTCCACCGCCATGGGCAACGCCGCACTCCAGGACGTGTACGAGCCCGGCTCCACCGCCAAGGTGATGTCGATGGCCGCCGTACTGGAGGAGAAGAAGGCCACGCCCGAGACGCACGTCGAGGTCCCCAACCGGCTGCACCGCGGCGACCGGCTCTTCAAGGACGACATCGACCACCCGACCTGGTACCTGACCCTCAACGGGGTCCTCGCCAAGTCCTCCAACATCGGCACCATCCTGGCCACCGGCCAGCTCGGCGCCACCCAGCCCGAGGCCAACCGGGTCCTGTACTCCTACCTGACCAAGTTCGGCATCGGCAGGCCCACCGGCCTGAACTACCCCGGCGAGTCCCGGGGCATCCTCGCCAAGCCCGAGGCCTGGTCCACCTCCCAGCAGTACACGATTCCTTTCGGCCAGGGCCTGTCCCTCAACGCCATGCAGGCGGCCTCCGTGTACTCGACCATCGCCAACGGCGGCGTCCGCATCGAGCCGACGCTGGTCCGGGGGACCAAGGGCCCCGACGGCCGCTTCACCCCCGCCCCGGCCCCCGAGCAGAACCAGGTCATCAGCAAGGAGACCGCCAAGACCCTGGCCGAGATGCTCGAATCCGTGGTCGACGACCAGGAGGGCACCGGCACCAAGGCGAAGATCCCCGGCTACCGCGTCGGCGGCAAGACCGGCACCTCCAACCGGGTGGATCCGGCCACCGGCCGCTACAAGGGCTACACCGCCTCCTTCGCCGGTTTCGCACCGGCCGACAACCCCCGCATCACCGTCTACTGCGCCATCCAGAACCCCACCAAGGGCAGCTACTTCGGCGGCCAGATCTGCGGCCCCATCTACAAGAAGGTCATGGAGTTCGCCCTCAAGACCCTCCAAGTCGCCCCCACCGGATCCGCCCCCGCCGGACTTCCGGTCACCTACGAACCCGGCCAGCAGCCCGCTGCGCAGCCGGGCCGGTGACCGGCCGTCCCGGCCCGAAAAGCGTGAGGCACCATCAGTGACAACGATCACCCCGAAACCAGGGAACCAGTCGGCCGACGGCGCGGAGGCCGGGCCCTCACTTCGCGGGCGGCCCGCCGCGCCCGGTACGCTCACCGCCGTGCCCCACGCTGATCAGCCCAGAACCACCCAGAAGGACGCCCCGGCAGTGCCGCCGGGAGCGCCGCGGCCCGAGTCCGTCCGCCAGAGCGCGCTCGGCGGGCTGGCAGCCCTGCTGGGGCTGCCCGAACCGGCCGCCGCGACGATCACCGGCATCACGCACGACTCCCGTGCGGTCCGCCCCGGCGACCTGTACGCGGCCCTGGCCGGAGCCAGGACGCACGGCGCCGACTTCGCCGCCCAGGCCGCCGGCCTCGGCGCGGCCGCGGTGCTGACCGACCCCGCGGGGGAGGAGCGCGCCGCCGCCACCGGACTGCCCGTCCTGACCGTCGACGACCCGCGCGGCCGGATGGGCGAGCTCGCCGCCGAGATCTACGGCCGGCCCGGTGAGGACCTGCTCCAGATCGGGATCACCGGTACTTCCGGCAAGACCACCACGGCGTACCTCGTCGAAGGCGGCCTGCGCGCCGCGGGCCGCCGCACAGGGCTCGTCGGCACCGTCGAGATGCGCATCGGCGACGAGCGCATCAAGTCCGAGCGGACCACCCCCGAGGCCACCGACCTCCAGGCCCTCTTCGCGGTCATGCGTGAACGCGGGGTCGAGGCCGTCGCCATGGAGGTCTCCAGCCACGCCCTGGTGCTCGGCCGGGTCGACGGCTGCGTCTTCGACGTCGCCGTCTTCAACAACCTGAGCCCCGAGCACATGGAGTTCCACTCCGACATGGAGGACTACTTCCAGGCGAAGGCGGGACTCTTCACCCCCCGCCGCGCCCGCCTGGGCGTGGTCAACCTCGACGACGAGTACGGCCGCCGCCTGGCCAAGGAGGCGGCGATCCCGGTCGTCACCTTCTCCGCCGCGGGCGACCCGGCCGCCGACTGGCGCGCCGAGGACGTCGTCACCGGCCACATGGACTCCACGCTGACGCTGGTCGGCCCCGAAGGACAGCGCGTACGGGCCACCGCCCCGCTGCCCGGCCCGTTCAACGTCGCCAACACCGTCGCCGCGATCGTCACGCTCGCCGCCGCCGGCCTCGACCCGCAGACCGCCGCCGACGGCGTCGCCGCGGTCCCCGGGGTCCCGGGCCGGCTGGAGCGGGTGGACGCGGGGCAGCCGTACCTGGCCGTCGTCGATTACGCCCACAAGACGGACGCCGTCGAATCGGTGCTGCGGGCGCTGCGCGAGGTCACCACCGGCAAGCTGCACATCGTGCTCGGCTGCGGCGGCGACCGCGACACCACCAAGCGCGCGCCCATGGGCGCCGCGGCCGCCCGGTACGCCGACGTGGCCGTCCTGACCTCCGACAACCCGCGCTCCGAGGACCCCCTCAGGATCCTCGCCGCGATGTTCGAGGGCGCGGTGTCGGTACCGCCCGCCGAGCGGGGCACCGTCCTCGTCGACGCCGACCGGGCCGCGGCCATCGCCGCCGCCGTCGCGCGCGCCGAGCCGGGGGACACCGTGCTGGTGGCCGGCAAGGGCCACGAGCAGGGCCAGGACACCGCGGGGGTCGTACGCCCCTTCGACGACCGCGAGGTGCTCCGCGCGGCCATCGAGACCCAGCAGAGCAGCGCCCGACAGGCCGAGGTGAACCAGTGATCGCCCTTTCCCTCGCCGAGATCGCCGACATCACCGGCGGGCGGCCCCACGACATACCGGATCCGTCGGTGCGGATCAGCGGGCCCGTGGTCATCGACTCCCGCCAGGTGGAGGCCGGCAGCCTGTTCGCCGCCTTCGAGGGCGAGCACGTCGACGGCCACGACTACGCCGAGCGCGCGGTCGCCGCCGGAGCCGCGGCCGTCCTCGCGGCCCGGCCGGTCGGCGTGCCCGCCGTCGTCGTCCCCGACGTGGAGAAGGCGCTCGGCGCCCTCGCCCGCGCCGTCGTCGAGCGGCTCGGCACCGACGTGGTGGCCCTGACCGGTTCTGCCGGAAAGACCTCCACCAAGGACCTCATCGCCCAGGTACTGCAGACCCACGCACCCACGGTGTGGACACCCGGCTCCCTGAACAACGAGATCGGCCTGCCGCTCACCGCCCTCAAGGCCACCCCCGAAACCCGCCACCTGGTACTGGAGATGGGGGCCCGGGGGATCGGCCACATCGCCTACCTCACCGGCCTGACCCCGCCCCGGATCGGCCTCGTACTCAACGTCGGCACCGCCCACATCGGCGAGTTCGGCGGTCGCGAGCAGATCGCCCGGGCCAAGGGAGAGCTGGTCGAGGCCCTGCCGGCCGAGGCCGAGGGCGGCATCGCCGTCCTCAACTCGGACGACCCCCTGGTGCGCGCGATGTCCTCCCGCACCAAGGCCCGCACGGTCCTCTTCGGCGAGGCCGACGACGCCGAAGTCCGGGCCACCGAGGTCCGGATGACCCCCTCGGGACAGCCCGCCTTCACACTCCACACACCGACCGGGTGCAGTGATGTGACCTTGCGGCTGTACGGTGAGCACCACGTGTCGAACGCGCTCGCCGCGGCCGCCGTAGCCCATGTACTGGGAATGTCCGTCGAGGAGATCGCCACCGCGCTCTCCGGGGCGGGCACGCTGTCCCGGTGGCGGATGGAGGTCACCGAGCGGGCGGACGGTGTGACGATCGTCAACGACGCCTACAACGCGAATCCCGAGTCCATGCGGGCCGCACTGCGCGCACTTGTCGCGATGGGCGGCCCGGCCAGGGCGAACGGGGGGCGCACGTGGGCGGTGCTCGGTCCCATGGCCGAACTCGGTGACGAATCGCTCGCCGAGCACGACGCGGTCGGACGGCTCGCCGTCCGGCTCAACGTGAGCAAGCTCGTCGCAGTCGGGGGCAGGGAAGCGTCCTGGCTGCAACTGGGCGCATATAACGAGGGTTCGTGGGGTGAGGAGTCGGTGGTCGTGTCCGACGCGCAGGCGGCGGTCGACCTGTTGCGCAGGGAACTGCGCCCGGGTGACGTCGTGCTGGTGAAGGCTTCCAGGTCGGTCGGTCTGGAGCGGGTGGCGCTGGCGCTGCTCGAGGGCGAGGTCGCCGGCCGATGAGGCAGATCCTGTTCGCCGGTGTCATCGGCATGTTCCTCACGGTCATCGGCACCCCGCTGCTCATCAAGCTGCTGGCCCGCAAGGGCTACGGCCAGTTCATCCGCGACGACGGCCCCCGCGGCCACGCCGGCAAGAAGGGCACGCCCACCATGGGCGGTATCTCCTTCATCCTGGCCACGATCGTCGCGTACGTCCTGACGAAGGTCATCACGGGCAGTGAGCCGACCTTCTCGGGCCTGCTCGTCCTGTTCCTGATGGCGGGCATGGGCCTGGTCGGCTACCTGGACGACTACATCAAGATCGTCAAGCGGCGCTCGCTGGGTCTGCGCGCCAAGGCCAAGATGTCCGGTCAGCTGATCGTCGGCATCGCCTTCGCGGTGCTCGCGCTGCAGTTCAAGGACTCGCGCGGGCTCACCCCGGCCTCCACCAAGCTGTCGTTCGTCACGGACTTCGGCTGGTCGATCGGCCCGGTGCTGTTCGTGGTCTGGGCGCTGTTCATGATCCTCGCGATGTCCAACGGCGTGAACCTGACCGACGGCCTCGACGGCCTGGCCACCGGCGCCGCGGTGATGGTCTTCGGCGCGTACACCTTCATCGGTGTGTGGCAGTTCCAGGAGTCCTGCGCGAACGCGGCCACGCTGACCAACCCCAACGCGTGCTTCGAGGTGCGCGACCCGCTCGACCTGGCGGTCGTGGCGTCGGCCCTCATGGGCGCCTGCTTCGGCTTCCTGTGGTGGAACACCTCGCCCGCCAAGATCTTCATGGGTGATACCGGTTCGCTGGCCCTCGGCGGCGCGCTCGCCGGCCTCGCGATCTGCTCCCGCACGGAGTTCCTGATCGCCCTGCTCGGCGGCCTCTTCGTCCTCATCACCATGTCGGTCGTCATCCAGGTCGGCTCCTTCAAGCTGACCGGCAAGCGCGTCTTCCGGATGGCCCCGCTGCAGCACCACTTCGAACTCAAGGGCTGGTCCGAAGTCCTCGTCGTCGTGCGGTTCTGGATCATCCAGGGCATGTGCGTCATCGTGGGCCTCGGTCTCTTCTACGCGGGATGGGCAGCCGACAAGTGAGCACCACCGATCTGGCCGACGCACTCGGCCCCGATGCCCTGGGCCGGTTCGGTCTGCCCGGCCGGATCACCGTGGCGGGCCTGGGCATCAGCGGCATCAGCGCCGCCCGGGCCCTGGCCCGGCTCGGTGCCCACGTGACCGTCGTCGACAACGGCGACGGCGACGCGCACCGCGCGAAGGCCGCCGAGCTCGCGGAACTGGGCATCGAGGTCCGCCTGGGCCGTCTGCCCGACGGCGTCCGGGCCGGGGAGGGTCTGCCGGAGGGCACCGAGCTGGTCGTCACCTCGCCCGGCTGGAAGCCGGACAGCCCGCTCTTCCTGGAGGCCGAGAAGGCCGGTGTGGACGTCGTCGGCGACGTCGAGATCGCCTGGCGCCTGCGCGGGGCCGGAGTCGAACTCCGGGCCGCCCGCGCCGCCGCGGCCGCCGAGCCGGATGCGGCCGGGCCCGCCGACTCCGCCGAGGGCCCGGTACGCGGCGCAGCCGAATGGCTCGCCATCACCGGGACGAACGGCAAGACCACCACCACGCAGATGCTGGCGTCGATCCTGAAGGCAGCGGGGCTCCGCACCGCGGCCGTCGGCAACATCGGCACGCCCATCATCGACGTGGTCCTCGGCGAGCAGGAGTACGACGTACTCGCCGTCGAGCTCTCCAGCTACCAGCTCCACTGGGCGCCCTCGCTGCGCGTCCACTCCGCGGCCGTGCTCAACCTGGCCCCGGACCACCTCGACTGGCACGGTTCGATGGAGGCGTACGCCGCCGACAAGGGCCGGATCTACGAGGGCAACACGGTGGCCTGCGTCTACAACGTGGCGGACAAGGCCACCGAGGACCTGGTCGCCCTGGCCGACGTGGAAGAGGGCTGCCGGGCCATCGGCTTCACCCTCGGCGCCCCCGGCCCCTCCATGCTCGGCGTGGTCGACGGCATCCTCGTCGACCGCGCCTTCGTCGAGAACCGGCAGAAGAACGCCCAGGAACTCGCGCAGGTCGAGGACGTCAACCCGCCCGCCCCGCACAACATCGCCAACGCGCTCGCCGCCGCGGCCCTGGCCCGCGCCTTCGGCGTCGAGCCGCGTGCCGTCCGCGACGGGCTGCGCGACTTCCGCCCGGACGCCCACCGCGTCGCGTACGTGGACGAGGTCGACGGGGTCACCTACATCGACGACTCCAAGGCCACCAACACGCACGCCACCGAGGCCTCCCTGGCGTCCTTCGAGCCGGTCGTCTGGATCGCCGGCGGCCTCGCCAAGGGGGCCACCTTCGACGAGCTCGTCCGGAAGGCGGCGAAGCGGCTGCGCGCCGCCGTGCTGATGGGCGCCGACCGGGCGCTGATCGCCGAGGCGTTGGCGCGACACGCGCCCGAGGTCCCGGTCGTCGACCTCGACCGGACCGACACTGGGGCGATGCTCGCAGCCGTCCGGGAAGCGGCCCGGCTCGCCGAGCGCGGCGACACGGTCCTGCTGGCGCCCGGCTGCGCCTCGATGGACATGTTCGCGAACTACAACGAGCGTGGGGACGCGTTCGCCGACGCGGTGCGCGAACTGGCCGCCGAGAGCGCCGCGAACACGGCCTAGGCCGGGGGCTCCGGGAGCGGTTCCCTCCGGTCGGCTGCTCGCTTCGTACGAGTGGAGGGGAAGATCACAGATGCCGGCCAAGCAGATGCTGCCGGGGCGGCGGCCTTCCGCCGTGAGGGCGCAGGGCCGCAAGCGCCCGGCGGCGAGCCCGAAGCGGCCCGCGGGGCGCGGGCCGCTGGCCGGGATCCGGCGCACGCAGCGGAAGGTGCGCAAGGCCTGGGACCGACCACTCACTGCGTATTACCTGATTTTCGGCAGCTCGCTGCTCATCACCGTGCTCGGCCTGGTGATGGTCTATTCGGCCTCCATGATCAAGGCGCTCCAGCTCGGCCTGGGCGACGCCTACTTCTTCAAGAAGCAGTTCCTCGCGGCCCTCATCGGCACCGGGCTGATGCTCGTCGCCTCGCGGATGCCCGTCAAACTCCACCGGGCGCTGTCCTATCCGGTGCTCGCCGGCACGCTCTTCCTGATGGTCCTGGTCCAGATCCCCGGGATAGGGGTGGCCATCAACGGCAACCAGAATTGGATCTCCCTTGGTGGTCCGTTCATGTTGCAGCCCAGTGAGTTCGGCAAGCTGGCACTGATCCTGTGGGGCGCCGACCTGTTGGCGCGCAAGGGCGACAAGGGGCTGCTCAGCCAGTGGAAGCACCTGCTGGTGCCGCTGGTCCCGGTGGCCTTCCTGCTGCTCGGGCTGATCATGCTGGGCGGGGACATGGGCACCGCGATGATCCTCGGCGCGATCCTCTTCGGCCTGCTCTGGCTGGCGGGGGCGCCGACGCGGATGTTCGTGGGCGTGCTCGTCTTCGCTGGTGCGATCGTCGCACTGCTCATCAAGACGAGCCCGCACCGGATGGACCGGCTGGAGTGCATCGGCGCGACGGACCCGGGCAGGAACGACCTCTGCTGGCAGGCAGTCCACGGAATCTACGCCCTCGCATCCGGCGGATGGTTTGGTTCCGGACTGGGTGCCAGTGTGGAAAAATGGGGCCAACTACCCGAAGCCCACACCGACTTCATCTTCGCCATCACCGGGGAGGAACTGGGTCTGGCGGGGACGCTGTCGGTGCTCGCCCTGTTCGCGGCTCTAGGCTATGCGGGTATCCGCGTGGCCGGACGCACGGAGGACTCCTTCGTACGGTTTGCCGCGGGAGGCGTGACCACCTGGATCACGGCCCAGGCCGTGATCAACATCGGTGCGGTGCTCGGCCTGCTGCCGATCGCCGGTGTCCCGCTCCCGCTGTTCTCCTACGGAGGGTCGGCCCTGCTGCCGACCATGTTCGCGGTCGGACTGCTCATCGCCTTCGCGCGGGAGGAGCCGGCGGCGCGCGCGGCCCTGGCGATGCGGCAGCCGAAGACGGGCTGGTGGCGGACCGGGGTGAGATGGAAGTCGATGAGACGGCGCGTCAAGAAGCGTCCGTCCGGAGAGCGGTGAATTTCGGTGCATGTCGTACTCGCCGGTGGGGGGACCGCCGGCCACATCGAGCCGGCGCTCGCCCTCGCGGACGCCCTGCGCAGGCAGGACCCTTCAGTGGGCATCACCGCCCTCGGCACCGAGCGCGGACTCGAGACCCGCCTGGTGCCGGAACGCGGCTACGAGCTGGGCCTGATCCCCGCCGTCCCGCTGCCCCGCAAGCCCACTCCCGAGCTGATCACCGTCCCCGGACGGCTGCGCGGCACCATCAAGGCCGCGGAGGAGATCCTGATCCGCACCAAGGCCGACTGCGTCGTCGGCTTCGGCGGCTACGTGGCCCTGCCCGGCTATCTGGCGGCCAAGCGGCTCGGGGTGCCGATCATCGTCCACGAGGCCAACGCCCGGCCCGGACTGGCCAACAAGATCGGTTCCCGGTACGCGCACGCCGTCGCGGTCTCGACCCCCGACAGCAAGCTGCGCGGCGCCCGCTACGTGGGCATCCCGCTGCGCCGCTCCATCTCCACCCTCGACCGCGCCGCCGTGCGCCCCGAGGCGCGCGCCGCCTTCGGCCTGGACCCCAACCTGCCGACGCTGCTGGTCTCCGGCGGCTCGCAGGGCGCCCGCCGCCTCAACGAGACGATCCAGCAGGTCGCTCCGAACCTCCAGCGCTCCGGGATCCAGATCCTGCACGCCGTCGGGCCGAAGAACGAACTGCCGCGTGTCGACAACATGCCCGGGATGCCGCCCTACGTGCCGGTACCGTACGTGGACCGGATGGACCTCGCGTACGCCGCCGCGGACATGATGCTGTGCCGTGCGGGCGCGATGACCGTCGCCGAACTCTCCGCCGTCGGGCTGCCCGCCGCCTACGTCCCGCTGCCGATCGGCAACGGTGAACAGCGGCTCAACGCCCAGCCGGTGGTCAAGGCCGGCGGCGGCCTGCTCGTGGACGACGCGGAACTGACGCCCGAGTGGGTGCTCGGCCAGGTCCTCCCGGTGCTGTCCGATCCGCACCGCCTGTACGAGATGTCCCGCGCCGCAGGCGAGTTCGGCCGCAGGGACGCCGACGAGCTGCTGGTCGGCATGGTGTACGAGGCGATCGCGGCGCACAGGAGCCGCTGAGGCAGGAGGCACAGGAGTGGCCGGAGCGACGACCGCACAGCGTGGCAACCCGGGCTCTGACCGGCCCGCCCGCAAGGCCGGCACCGGCTCTCCGAAGCCGCCCAGGACCCCCAAGTCACCCAAGCCGCCCAAGCCGCCCAAGGCGTCCAAGCCGGCGGAGCGGTCCGGCGCGCGGGGCCCCGGCGTACGCGTGCGCCGCGGCCCCGTGCTGCTGGCCGCCCTCGCCGCCGTGCTGCTCCTCGCCGGGGGCGGCACCTGGGTGCTCTACGGCTCCTCCTGGCTGCGCGTCGAGAAGGTCACCACTGGCGGCACCGAGGTGCTGACCCCCGAACAGGTCGTCGCCGCAGCCGCGGTGCCGGTCGGCGCACCCCTCGTCGGCGTGGACACCGACGAGATCGCCGACCGCGTCCGCGGCCGTCTGCCCCGCATCGATTCGGTCGACGTGGTGCGGGCCTGGCCGCACGGGATCGGGCTGAAAGTGACGGAACGCAAACCCGTACTGCTCATCAAAAAGGACGCCAACTTCGTAGAAGTGGACGCATCGGGTGTGCGATTCGACACGGTTCCGAAAGCGCCGGCCGGTGTCCCGGTCCTCGAATTGAACGCGGCGGGCTCCCCGAGCGCCCGCCGCTTCGACGAGGACCGGCTCCTGCACGAGGCCGTGCTCATCGCGGGAGCGCTCCCGGAGCCGATCTCGAAGGCGACGGTGCAGGTCAAGGTGGGTTCGTACGATTCAGTGGTTCTGGAGCTCACCGGGGGGCGGAGCGTGACGTGGGGGAGCGGTGAACAGAGCGAAGCCAAGGGGCGCGCGCTGACCGCTTTGCTCAAGGCCGCGCCCAAGGCCGCTCACTTCGACGTGAGCGTTCCCACCGCCCCTGCGGTGTCCGGGAGTTGACTCCCGGTCGAACAGCGGAGCACCCTGGTTGGCCAGCGATACGGGTGATCACATAGGGTGAAAAGAAAAACGGGAGGTTCGGCGTGTTCGTTGAACACGCGCTACTTGTCGACTTAGTGTCCTGTTCGGAAGAGTCCAAGGAACAGACACACCCCTAACCCTAAACTTCAGGGTGAGGGTTCGGGTCGGCGCGTTCGGACCGTCCCCATTTCGGCATCAGTCGTCGCAACGCAGACCGCGAGGCGACGACACGTAATCGAGGCGAGAGGCCTTCGACGTGGCAGCACCGCAGAACTACCTCGCAGTCATCAAGGTCATCGGTGTCGGCGGCGGTGGTGTCAATGCCATCAACCGAATGATCGAGGTCGGTCTCAAGGGCGTCGAGTTCATCGCCATCAACACGGACGCCCAGGCGCTGTTGATGAGCGACGCCGACGTCAAGCTCGACGTCGGCCGTGAACTCACCCGGGGCCTCGGCGCCGGAGCAAATCCGGCCGTCGGTCGCAAGGCGGCAGAGGACCACCGCGAGGAGATCGAGGAGGTCCTCAAGGGGGCCGACATGGTCTTCGTCACCGCCGGTGAAGGCGGCGGCACCGGCACCGGCGGCGCACCCGTCGTCGCCAACATCGCGCGCTCGCTGGGCGCCCTGACGATCGGTGTGGTCACCCGGCCGTTCACCTTCGAGGGCCGGCGTCGCGCGAACCAGGCGGAGGACGGCATCGCCGAGCTCCGCGAAGAGGTCGACACCCTCATCGTCATCCCCAACGACCGCCTGCTGTCCATCTCGGACCGCCAGGTCAGCGTGCTCGACGCCTTCAAGTCGGCCGACCAGGTCCTGCTGTCCGGCGTCCAGGGCATCACCGACCTCATCACCACCCCGGGCCTGATCAACCTCGACTTCGCCGACGTCAAGTCCGTGATGTCCGAGGCCGGCTCGGCCCTGATGGGCATCGGCTCGGCCCGCGGCGACGACCGCGCCGTGGCCGCCGCCGAGATGGCCATCTCCTCGCCGCTGCTCGAGGCGTCCATCGACGGCGCCCGTGGCGTGCTGCTCTCCATCTCCGGCGGCTCGGACCTCGGTCTCTTCGAGATCAACGAGGCCGCGCAGCTGGTGAGCGAGGCCGCGCACCCCGAGGCGAACATCATCTTCGGTGCCGTCATCGACGACGCGCTCGGCGACGAGGTGCGGGTCACCGTCATCGCGGCCGGGTTCGACGGCGGACAGCCCCCGGCCCGCCGGGACAACGTCATCGGCGCCGCTTCCACGAAGCGCGACGAGCCGGCCCCGGCCCCCGTCCGTGCGCCGGAGCCGGTCCGTCCGGCCTTCGGCGGACTCGGCACGGTTCCCCCGCGCGAGGAGCCCCCGGTCCCGGTCGAGCCGGCCCCGGTCGAGGTCGTGGCCCCCGCGCCGCAGGTCCCGACGGCCCGTCCGTACCAGGACAGCCCGGCCGAGGAACTGGACGTTCCGGACTTCTTGAAGTGACACCGGAGCAGCACCACGTGGGCGGCGCCCACTTCGCCTTCACCGACAGGTGGGGCGGAGTGAGCGCCGTTCCGTACGAAGAGCTCAACCTCGGCGGCGCGGTCGGAGACGACCCGGCCGCCGTTCTGGCGAACCGGGCGCTCGCCGCGAACTCCCTGGGCCTGGAGCCGGACCAGGTGGTCTGGATGAACCAGGTGCACGGCCGGGACGTCGCGGTGGTCCCCGGACCCTGGGGTGCGGGCTCCGCGGTCCCCGCCGTGGACGCGGTGGTGACCGACCGCCGGGGCCTGGCCCTCGCCGTGCTCACCGCGGACTGCACGCCCGTCCTGCTCGCCGACCCCGTCGCCGGGATCGCGGGCGCCGCCCACGCCGGGCGGCCCGGACTGGTCGCGGGAGTGGTGCCCGCCGTCCTGGAGGCCATGGTCTCCCTCGGCGCCGAACCGGGCCGGATCGTCGCCCGGACCGGCCCGGCGGTCTGCGGACGCTGCTACGAAGTGCCCGCCGAGATGCGGGAGGCCGTCGCCGAGGCGGTACCGGCCGCCCGGGCGGAGACGAGTTGGGGGACGCCGGCCGTCGACGTGGTCGCCGGGGTGCACGCGCAGCTCGCGGAGGCGGGGGTGGTGGACGTCCGCCGATCCCCGGTCTGCACACTGGAGTCGCGGGACCACTTCTCGTACCGCCGTGACCGGGTGACCGGGCGGCTTGCCGGATATGTCTGGTTGGACTGATGACGGATCGTAAGTCGGAACTCGCCGGGAACCTGGAGCGGGTGGAGGAGCGCATCTCGTCCGCCTGCGCGGCGGCGGGGCGCGAGCGGGGCGAGGTGACCCTCATCGTGGTCACCAAGACCTACCCCGCGAGTGACGTACGACTGCTGGCGGAGCTGGGCGTCCGTCATGTTGCGGAGAATCGGGACCAGGACGCCGCCCCCAAGGCCGCGGCCTGCGCGGATCTGCCGCTCAACTGGCACTTCGTCGGACAGTTGCAGACGAACAAAGTCCGTTCCGTGGCGGGATACGCGCACGTGGTGCAGTCGGTCGACCGCCCGAAGCTCGTGACCGCCCTCTCGGCGGCCGCGGAGGCGGCGGGGCGGGAGCTCGGCTGTCTCGTGCAGATCGCCCTCGACGCGGAGTCGGGGGAGCGCGGGTCCCGCGGCGGCGCGGCGCCGGAGCAGCTCGCGGAGTTGGCGGACCTCGTCGCGAAGGCGCCGGGGCTGCGGATCGACGGGCTGATGACGGTCGCTCCGCTGTCCGGCGAGTACGCGGGACGCGAACAGGCCGCCTTCGGCCGGTTGATGGAATTGTCATCCCGCCTGCGCGCGGACCATCCTGCTGCCACGATGGTGTCGGCCGGGATGAGTGCAGACCTGGAACAGGCCGTTGCGGCCGGTGCGACACATGTACGCGTCGGCACTGCGGTACTCGGCGCGAGACCCCGGCTCGGGTAACGTCGCGAAGAAAGTCGAACCACAGCAGAAAATATGGTCATTCCCGCAGATGGGCGGGCAGGCCACGTGGATCGCGGGCAGTTGGTGACATTCGTGACACGGCGGCACCTGCGACAGGGCGATCCACCACAGAGCGGAGGACTCAGAGAATGGCCGGCGCGATGCGCAAGATGGCGGTCTACCTCGGCCTCGTGGAGGACGACCGGTACGACAACCCGGGGTACGACCCCGACGACGAGTTCGAGCCCGAGCCGGAACCGGAGCGCGTGGCCCGGGACCGGGATCGCCGACAGCAGCCCGTGCACCAAACGCCCGTATCGGACGAACCGGTACGAGCCGTACAGCCCCCGCCGCAGCGCGAACCCATCCCAATCCCTGCTGAAAATGGACGTCCTGCGCGAATCGCCCCCGTGGCGTCTATCACACCCGACCGTTCGAACCTGGAGAAGAACGCCCCCGTGATCATGCCCAAGGTCGTCTCCGAGCGGGAGCCGTACCGCATCACGACGCTGCACCCCCGGACCTACAACGAGGCCCGTACCATCGGGGAACACTTCCGTGAGGGCACTCCGGTGATCATGAATCTGACGGAGATGGACGACACTGACGCGAAGCGTCTCGTGGACTTCGCCGCCGGACTCGTCTTCGGTCTGCACGGCAGCATTGAACGCGTGACACAGAAGGTGTTCCTGCTGTCGCCTGCTAACGTCGATGTCACGGCGGAGGACAAGGCCCGCATCGCGGAGGGCGGGTTCTTCAACCAAAGCTAGACCGATCCGTCAGATACGGGACCGGGAACAGAGCGGGAAACGGGGAGAGGGAAGCGCGGGATGGGCGTCGCACTACAGGTGGTCTACATCGCGCTGATGTGCTTCCTCATCGTGCTGATCTTCCGACTGGTCATGGACTACGTGTTCCAGTTCGCACGTTCATGGGCACCCGGCAAGGCGATGGTGGTCGTCCTGGAGGCCACCTACACTCTTACCGATCCACCGCTCAAGCTTCTTCGGCGGTTCATCCCGCCGTTGCGTCTCGGGGGCGTGGCACTCGACCTGTCCTTCTTCGTTCTGATGATCATCGTTTACATCCTCATCAGTTTCGTGAGCACCGCTGCGAGAAGCGTGTGAACGATGAGCTTCTCCGCGCGCGCGGGGACAGTCCCGATACGGTCTTGCCGACTGCCGACGACTACGTAGAGGTGAAGAAGACATGCCGCTGACTCCCGAGGACGTGCGGAACAAGCAGTTCACGACCGTCCGCCTCCGAGAAGGCTATGACGAGGACGAGGTCGACGCCTTCCTCGACGAGGTCGAGTCCGAGCTGACGCGCCTGCTGCGCGAGAACGAGGACCTGCGCGCCAAGCTGGCTGCCGCCACGCGTGCCGCGGCGCAGAACCAGCAGCAGCAGGGCATGCGCAAGCCGGAACCCCAGGACCAGCGTGGCCCGGGCGCCCCCGTGCCCGCGGCCATATCCGGCCCGCCGCAGCAGCCCCAGATGGGCCCGCCGCAGCTGCCGGGCGGCCCGCCGCAGCTCCCGGCCGGCCCCGGCGGACACGGACCGCAGGGTCCGGGCCCGATGGGCGGCCCCATGCAGCAGCACCCCATGGGTGGACCGCAGGGCATGGGCCAGCAGGGGATGGGTCAGCAGGGCATGGGCCAGCAGGGCATGGGCCAGCCCTCCATGGGCGGCCAGAACCCGCTCGGCCAGCAGATGCAGCCCATGGGTCAGCAGATGCAGCCGATGGGCCAGCCGATGCAGCCCATGGGGCAGCAGATGCAGCCGATGGGTCAGCCGCAGCAGCAGCTCCCGCAGCAGGGCCCCGGTGGCGACAGCGCCGCCCGCGTCCTGTCGCTGGCGCAGCAGACCGCCGACCAGGCGATCGCGGAGGCCCGTTCCGAGGCCAACAAGATCGTCGGCGAGGCACGCAGCCGCGCCGAGGGCCTGGAGCGGGACGCCCGCGCCAAGGCCGACGCGCTGGAGCGGGACGCGCAGGAGAAGCACCGCGTCGCGATGGGCTCCCTGGAGTCCGCCCGCGCCACGCTGGAGCGCAAGGTCGAGGACCTGCGGGGCTTCGAGCGTGAGTACCGCACGCGTCTGAAGTCCTACCTGGAGTCGCAGCTGCGCCAGCTGGAGACCCAGGCCGACGACTCGCTGGCCCCGCCGCGCAACCCGGCCGGTCCCGCGCTGCCGCCGTCGCCGTCCCCGTCGATGGCTCCGGCCGGCGCCATGGGTCACTCCATGGGCGGCCCGTCGATGGGCAGCGGCCCGTCCCCCATGGGCGGTCCCTCCCCGATGGGCGGGCCCTCCTACGGCGGCCAGCAGCAGATGTCCCCGGCGATGACCCAGCCGATGGCTCCGGTCCGGCCGGCGGCTCCGCAGCCGATGCAGGCGCCGTCGCCGATGCGGGGCTTCCTGATCGACGAGGACGACAACTAAGCGCCGCCGCCGCGTCTGTCGGCAGTCGCCTTTGCGGGCCGGGCC
Organism: Streptomyces sp. NPDC085524; assembly: GCF_044541755.1. NCBI lineage: Bacteria > Bacillati > Actinomycetota > Actinomycetes > Kitasatosporales > Streptomycetaceae > Streptomyces > Streptomyces sp. NPDC085524. The sequence continues at coordinate 335,143 of NZ_JBITTH010000005.1, read as the reverse complement.
CGGTTCCCCTTCGGGGGCACCGGGCCCGGCCCGTTTCGCGTACCCGTACGCCGAGTGCCGTGCGGGGGCGTGTGCCGCGTGCGGGCGGGCCGGGGAGGCGGGTGCCGCTGCGCGGAGCTGCTCCCCGCCCCGCCCTTTCTCCGTTTCCCGGGGCTCCGCCCCGGACCCCCGCGCCTCAGACGCCGGCCGGGCTGCATTTCAGCCCCGCCGGCGTCTGAGGCGGGAACGGTGGAAGGGCGGGGCGGGGAGGAGAAAAGGGTGTGGCCCGGACCCCTGTGCGGGGGCCGGGCCACAGAGGGCCGGAGCGTTACGCCTTGCGGAGGCGGAACGTCAGGGCCAGGGACTCGTCCGTGAACGCGTCGCCGTACGTGGAGTCCGGCTCGCCGGTCGCAAAGTCCGTCGACAGGACCTCGTCCGCGATGAGCTCCGCGTGGTCCGTCAGGGCCTGCGCGACCTCGGGCGAGTCGGACGACCAGCGCAGGGCGATGCGGTCCGCCACGTCGAGGCCGGAGTTTTTGCGGGCCTCCTGGATCAGGCGGATCGCGTCACGCGCCAGGCCCGCCAGCCGCAGCTCCGGGGTGATCTCCAGGTCCAGGGCGACCGTCGCGCCCGAGTCGGACGCCACCGACCAGCCCTCGCGCGGGGTCTCCGTGATGATGACCTCCTCGGGCGTGAGCGTGACCTCCTCGCCGTTGACCGTCACGGCCGCGGAGCCCGCGCGCAGGGCCAGGGAGAGGGCGGCGGCGTCGGCCGCGGCCACGGCCTTCGCCACGTCCTGGACGCCCTTGCCGAAGCGCTTGCCCAGCGCCCTGAAGTTGGCCTTCGCCGTCGTGTCGACGAGGGAGCCGCCGACCTCGGAGAGGGAGGCCAGCGAGGAGACGTTCAGCTCCTCCGTGATCTGCGCCTGCAGTTCGGGGGAGAGGGCCTCGAAGCCCACCGCGCCGACCAGCGCCCGCGAGAGGGGCTGGCGGGTCTTGACCCCGGACTCCGCACGCGTCGCGCGTCCCAGCTCCACGAGGCGGCGCACCAGCAGCATCTGCTGGGACAGGGTCCGGTCCACCTGGGAGGCGTCCGCCTCGGGCCAGGAGGACAGGTGCACCGACTCCGGGGCCTCCGGGGTGACCGGGGCGATCATGTCCTGCCAGACCCGCTCCGTGATGAACGGGGTCAGCGGGGCCATCAGGCGGGTCACCGTCTCGACCACGTCGTGCAGCGTGCGCAGCGCGGCCGCGTCGCCCTGCCAGAAGCGGCGGCGCGAACGGCGGACGTACCAGTTGGACAGGTCGTCCACGAAGGCGGAGAGGAGCTTGCCCGCGCGCTGGGTGTCGTAGGCCTCCATGGCGTCCGTGACCTCGGCGACGAGGGTGTGGAGCTCGGAGAGCAGCCAGCGGTCCAGGACCGTGCGGTCGGCCGGCGCCGGGTCGGAGGCGGAGGGCGCCCAGTTCGACGTACGGGCGTACAGGGCCTGGAAGGCGACCGTGTTCCAGTACGTGAGGAGGGTCTTGCGGACGACCTCCTGGATCGTGCCGTGGCCGACGCGGCGCGCCGCCCACGGGGAGCCGCCGGCCGCCATGAACCAGCGCACCGCGTCCGCGCCGTGCTGGTCCATGAGCGGGATCGGCTGGAGGATGTTGCCCAGGTGCTTGGACATCTTGCGGCCGTCCTCGGCGAGGATGTGGCCGAGGCAGACCACGTTCTCGTAGGACGACTTGTCGAAGACGAGGGTGCCGACCGCCATCAGCGTGTAGAACCAGCCGCGGGTCTGGTCGATGGCCTCCGAGATGAACTGCGCCGGGTAGCGCTTCTCGAAGATCTCCTTGTTCTTGTACGGGTAGCCCCACTGCGCGAACGGCATCGAGCCCGAGTCGTACCAGGCGTCGATGACCTCCGGCACGCGGACCGCCGTGTGCGTGCAGCCTTCCGCCGTGCAGGGGAAGGTCACGTCGTCGATGTACGGGCGGTGCGGGTCCAGGGCGGACAGGTCCGTGCCCGTCAGCTCGGACAGCTCGGCGCGCGAGCCGACGCAGGTGAGGTGGTTCTCCTCGCAGCGCCAGATCGGGAGCGGGGTGCCCCAGTAGCGGTTGCGGGACAGCGCCCAGTCGATGTTGTTGTTCAGCCAGTCGCCGAAGCGGCCCTGCTTGACCGAGTCCGGGAACCAGTTCGTCTTCTCGTTCTCCCGCAGCATCGCGTCCTTGACGGCGGTGGTGCGGATGTACCAGGACGGCTGCGCGTAGTAGAGCAGGGCCGTGTGGCAGCGCCAGCAGTGCGGGTAGCTGTGCTCGTAGGCGATGTGCTTGAAGAGCAGGCCGCGGGCGTCGAGGTCGGCGGTCAGCTTCTCGTCGGCCTTCTTGAAGAAGACGCCGCCGACCAGCGGGACCTCCTCCTCGAAGGTGCCGTCGGGGCGGACCGGGTTCACGACGGGCAGGCCGTACGCGCGGCAGACCGCGAGGTCGTCGGCGCCGAAGGCGGGGGACTGGTGGACCAGACCGGTGCCGTCCTCGGTGGTGACGTACTCGGCGTTGACGACGTAGTGGGCGGGCTCGGGGAACTCGACCAGGGAGAACGGACGCTCGTACGTCCAGCGCTCCATCTCCTTGCCGGTGAAGGTCTGCCCGGTGGCCTCCCAGCCCTCGCCGAGGGACTTCTCCAGCAGCGGCTGGGCGACGACCAGCTTCTCGGAGTCCTCGCCGCCGGTGCGGCGGACGACGACGTAGGTGACCTCGGGGTGCGCGGCGACCGCCGTGTTGGACACCAGGGTCCAGGGGGTCGTCGTCCACACCAGCAGCGCGGCCTCGCCGGCGAGCGGGCCGGAGGTCAGCGGGAAGCGGACGTAGACCGAGGGGTCGACGACGGTCTCGTAGCCCTGGGCCAGCTCGTGGTCGGAGAGGCCGGTGCCGCAGCGCGGGCACCAGGGGGCGACGCGGTGGTCCTGGGTCAGCAGGCCCTTGTTGAAGATCTCCTTCAGCGACCACCACACGGACTCGATGTACTCGGGGTCCATCGTCCGGTAGGCGTCGTCCAGGTCGACCCAGTAGCCCATCCGGGTCGTGAGCTCGGTGAACGCGTCGGTGTGGCGGGTCACGGACTCGCGGCACTTGGCGTTGAACTCGGCGATGCCGTACGCCTCGATGTCCTGCTTGCCGTTGAAGCCGAGCTCCTTCTCGACGGCGAGCTCGACGGGCAGGCCGTGGCAGTCCCAGCCGGCCTTGCGGGCCACGTGGTAGCCGCGCATGGTGCGGAAGCGGGGGAAGACGTCCTTGAAGACGCGGGCCTCGATGTGGTGGGCACCGGGCATGCCGTTCGCGGTGGGCGGGCCCTCGTAGAAGACCCACTCGGGGCGGCCCTCGGACTGCTCCAGGGTCTTGGCGAAGATCTTGCTCTCGCGCCAGAAGTCGAGGACCCCGTGCTCAAGGGCGGACAGGTCGACCTGGGCGGGTACCGGGCGGTACTGCGGCGGTGTGGTCATGAGGCTGAACTCTTCCTCCGGCGGTGTGTCACTTCCGTCCGGAGGGACGAGAACACCGAGTGCTCCCGCGGTACCACCCTCCTTGGCCCCCGAACGCGCCGGCGACCCCCTCATTGGGGTGCGAAGCCGGTTCTACCGGCCCGGCGGCTCCCTGCGGGATCCGTGCGGGCTTTCTTCCGGCGGCTCCGGGGTGATCCTTCACATCGCGCTCGCCCCCGGGCTCTCACCGTCCCCGGGTCGCTCCTGGCTGCGTCCGACGCTACTCGTCCCCATCCATGCCTCTCGCTGGGCCCAGTGTACGGGCCCGGGGGGCCGTCGGCAGACCGGTTTACGGGGGTCCGCGCGGGTGTCTGCGCGGGGGTCCGCCGGGAGGTTCGTACGGACCCGCCCGCGCGGCCCGCGCAGGCGCCGGGGATGCCCCGAACGGGCTGACGCGTCCGAGGGGATCCAGGTGGGGCGGGTGGGGCGGATTACCGGGCCGCCTGCTGGGCACAACGGATGCAGGTTGGCCTTGACGGAAGCGTGCCCCGTTGCCGCGGGACTGGAGTCGATTTATCGTTCCGGCACGACTCGCGAGCAAAGATCACAGTATGTGAAGGGGCCGCGGCCATGGTGGCGAAAAAGACCGCCGGGAGTACCGCCGGGAGCACTGCCGGGACGGCTGCCGCGACGGCCGCCGCCGGGGAGGCGCCGGCCAGGAAGGCCGCGAAGAAGAGCGCTGCGGCCGGGAAGGCCGCGGCCAAGAAGACCGTGGCCGCGAAGACGGCTTCCGCCGGCAAGGCGGCGGCTGCCACCGCCAGGAACACGCGCGCCGTCAAGACGACGCGGAAGGCCCCGGCCAAGAAGGCCGGAGCCGAGGGGGCGGCGCAGGCCGCGAAGAAGACGGGAGTCCGGAAAGTGGTTGCCAAGAAGAGCACCGGTGCGGCCAGGAAGACGGCCGCGGCCGCCACGAGCGGACTGCCCAAGGTGAAGGTCGCCGCGGTCACCGAACCGGGCGGGCTCGCCGTACGGCCAGGGGAGGACCCCTGGACGCCGGAGGAGGTCGCGGAGGCCCGCAGCGAGCTGTCGGCGGAGATCCTGAGGCTGCGCGCGGAACTGGACGCCTCGGAGGTGGCCATCTCGGGCCTCATGCGGGACTCGGGCGACGGCGCGGGCGACGACCAGGCCGACACGGGCACCAAGAACATCACCCGGGAGTCCGAGCTGGCCCTCGCGGCCAACGCGACCTCGATGCTGGAGCAGACCGAGCGGGCCCTGGAACGCATGGACGCGGGCACCTACGGGCTCTGCGAGAACTGCGGGAAGCCCATCGGCAAGGCGAGGATGCAGGCCTTCCCGCGGGCCACGCTGTGCGTGGACTGCAAGCAGAAGCAGGAGCGGAGGCACTAGGGGCTGTCGTCGAACTCCCGTCGTCGCCCGGAGGGCGGCCGCCGGGCCGGGGCGGGCGGCCGGAATCGGGGCGGGCCGCGGAGGGCGGCCCGACGGCGGCCTGACGTACCCTCGTGTCTGGTCAGCAACCTGGTTCGAGCTAGTTCGAGGGACTCACGTGGCAGAGGCGGAGAGCATCATCGGTACGCCGGAGGTCGGGGACGATGCCCAGCCGGAGACCGCGGAGCCCAGGGGGCGCCGGCGGATCGTCGCGCTGCTCGTCGTGGCGGTCCTCGCCTACCTGCTGGACCTCGGCAGCAAGATGGTGGTCGTGGCGAAGCTGGAGCACCAGCCGCCGATCGAGATCATCGGCGACCTGCTGAAGTTCGAGGCCGTCCGCAACGCGGGGGCCGCCTTCGGCTTCGGCGAGGCCTTCACGATCATCTTCACCTGCATCGCGGCCACCGTGATCGTGGTGATCGTGCGGTTGGCGCGCAAGCTCTACAGCCTGCCGTGGGCGATCGCGCTGGGCCTGCTGCTCGGCGGTGCGCTGGGCAATCTGACCGACCGGATCTTCCGCTCGCCGGGTGTCTTCCGGGGTGCCGTCGTCGACTTCATCGCCCCGGCCCACTTCGCGGTGTTCAACCTCGCCGACACGGCGATCGTGTGCGGCGGCATCCTGATCGTGCTGCTGTCGTTCAAGGGCCTGGACCCGGACGGCACCGTCCACAAGGACTGACAAGGCATACTCGACGGGTGAGTACCAATCCCGAGATCCGCACCCTGCCCGTTCCCGATGGCCTCGAAGGCGAGCGCGTCGACGCCGCCATCGCCCGTATGTTCGGATTTTCCCGAACGAAGGCGGCCGAACTCGCGGCCGAGGGGAAGGTGGCGGTCGACGGAAGCGTCGTCGGGAAGTCCGAGCGCGTGCACGGCGGCGCCTGGCTCGAGGTCGAGATGCCCGCGCCGCCGCGCCCCGTCGAGGTCGTCGCCGAGCCGGTCCCGGGCATGGAGATCGTCCACGACGACGACGACATCGTCGTCATCATGAAGCCGGTGGGCGTCGCCGCCCACCCGAGCCCCGGCTGGACCGGCACCACCGTCATCGGCGGGCTCGCCGCGGCCGGCTACCGGATCTCCACCTCCGGCGCGTCCGAGCGCCAGGGCATCGTCCACCGCCTCGACGTCGGCACGTCCGGCCTGATGGCCGTCGCCAAGTCGGAGCGGGCGTACACCTCGCTGAAGAACCAGTTCCGCGAGCGGGTCGTGGACAAGCGCTACCACGCTCTGGTGCAGGGCCACCCGGACCCGATGAGCGGCACGATCGACGCGCCGATCGGCCGGCACCCCAGCGCGGACTACAAGTGGGCCGTGACCCAGGACGGCAAGGCCTCGGTCACCCACTACGACCTGATCGAGGCGTTCCGCGCGGCCTCGCTGCTCGACATCAAGCTGGAGACCGGCCGCACGCACCAGATCCGCGTGCACATGTCCGCGCACCGGCACCCCTGCGTCGGCGACCTGACGTACGGCGCGGACCCGACGGTGGCGAAGCGGCTGGGCCTGACCCGGCAGTGGCTGCACGCGGTGCGGCTCGGCTTCGAGCACCCGGCCGACGGGCAGTGGGTGGAGTTCGAGAGCCGCTACCCGGCGGACCTGCAGCACGCGCTGGACTTGATCCGCGCGGAGAGCGAGTGACCTCGGCGTCGGCGTCGTCGTCGGTCGGCTTCGAGGTGCGGGTCGCCTCCGGGGAGGCCGACATGGCGGCCTGCTTCGCGGTGCGGACCGAGGTGTTCGTGGTCGAGCAGTCCGTGCCGGAGTCGATCGAGTACGACGCCTACGACGCGGGCGCGGTGCACGTGCTGGCCGTGGGCGCGGACGGGCTCCCGCTGGGCACCGGGCGGCTGCTGCACGGTCCCGAGGTCCTCGCCAAGACCGGTTCGGCGGACGTCGGTTCGCTGGGGCGGCTGGCCGTGCGGAAGGCTGCGCGCGGGCTGGGCGTGGGGGTGGCGCTGGTACGGGCCGTCGAGGCGGAGGCCGTTGTCCTGGGGCTGGCTGCGGTGGATCTTGGTGCGCAGACGCATGCGCTCGGCTTCTACGAGCGGCTCGGGTACGTGGCCTACGGGCCGGAGTTCGAGGACGCGGGCATGCCGCACCGGGCGATGCGGCGCGCCCTGCCGTAACCCTGCGGGTGCCCTGCGGGGCTCGTCCCCTACCCGCCCTTCCACCGTTCCCCGGGGCACCGCCCCGGACCCCGCACGGGCGCTGCGCGCCCGTCGCCTCGAACGCCGGCGTTCGAGGCCCAACCGGAGGCAAACCCGAGCCCCGCCTGGTGATTGAGGCGCGGGGGCCGGGGCGGAGCCCAGGGGGCTTGCGCGGCGGGGCTCAGTCTCCCGCGGCGAGCGGTGCGGCAGGGTGTGGGGGATGGATCAGCTTGCCCTGCTGTTCGTGCTGCTGCTCGGGGCCGTCGTCACCGTGCCGTTCGGGGACCGGCTCGGGCTGCCCGCGCCCGTCCTGATGACCATCGGCGGAGCCGTCCTCGCGCTGGTGCCCGCCGTGCCCAACGTCGACATCCCGCCCGAGTACATCCTGCCGCTCCTGCTGCCGCCCCTGCTCTACGCCTCCGCGCAGCGCACCTCCTGGCGGCAGTTCGCCGCCAACAAGCGGCCCATCTTCCTGCTGGCCGTGGCCCTGGTCTTCGTGACCACCGCGGCCGTCGGCTTCGTCGCGCACGCCGTCGTGCCCGGGCTCCCGATCGCCGCCGCCATCGCGCTCGGCGCGCTCGTCGCGCCGCCCGACCCGGTCGCCGCCACCGCCGTGGCCGGATCGCTCGGGCTGCCCCGCCGGATGGTGTCGATCCTGGAGGGCGAGGGGCTCTTCAACGACGTGACCGCCATCGTGCTGTACCACGTGGCCATCGCCGCCGCGGTCAGCGGGAGCTTCTCCTGGTCGGACGCGCTCGGGGAGTTCGTGCTGTCGGCCGTGGTCGCCGTGGCCGTGGGGCTGGCCCTGGGATGGGCCACCAACCGGCTCATGGGGCGGCTCGACGACGCCACGCTGCAGATCGGTCTGACGCTGCTCGTGCCGTTCGTCTCGTACGTGGTCGCCGAGGAGCTGCGGGGTTCGGGGGTGCTGGCCGTGCTGACGACGGCCCTGTTCCTCGCTGAGTACGCGTCCGACGCCGATGACGTGCTGGGGCGGCTGGCCGGGCACACCTTCTGGGAGGTCGTCGACATGCTGGTCACCGGGGTGGCGTTCGGGCTGATCGGGCTGGAGCTGCACAACGTCATCACCGCGGCGACGGGCCGTCCGCGGGAGCTGGCCGGGTGGGCCGCCGCCGTCGTCGGGGTGGTGGTCGGGGTGCGGCTGCTGTGGCTGCTGCCGGCCGGCTGGCTCGCCAAGCGGCTGCACTCGCTGCGCGACCTCGACGAGGAGATCCCGCTGAGCTGGCGGGAGAGCGTGGTGATGTGGTGGGCCGGGATGCGCGGGGTGGCCTCGGTGGCGCTCGCGCTCGCGATCCCGTTCAAGACGGATGCCGGTGACCCCTTCCCGGCACGGGACGAGATCGTCTTCATCGCCTTCGCGGTGATCATGACGACCCTGGTCTGCCAGGGGCTCACCCTGCCGTGGCTGGTGCGGCGGCTGGGGGTGGAGGCCGACGCGGACGCGGAGGCGGAGAGCCGGCGGCGCCTCGCGATCCGCGCCGCGAAGGCCGCGAAGCGGCGGCTGAAGGAGATCCAGGAGGTCGAGGAGCTGCCGGAGGACCTGGTCGAGCTGCTGCAGCGCCGTGCGTACGACGTGGGGGCCCGGATCAGCCCCGACATGGTCGACGAGGAGCGGCGGGAGGCGTACGCGAAGCGGGTGGAGCGGCTCCGGGACATCCAGCGGATCCAGCGCGAGATGATGTCGGCCGCCCGGCACGAAGTGCTGTCCGCGCGCAGCGAGCCCGGCGCCGACCCGGAGATCGTCGACCGGGTGCTGCGCCACCTCGACGTACGGAGTCTGCGCAGCCCGTAGGCCTCGCGTTCCGCTCAGCTCCGGCGCAGCAGTGCGCGCAGGAGTCGGACGTAGGGGCTCCAGCGGGCGGGGCGGGCGAGGGTGCCGGAGCAGGCGAGTTCCGCGCGGTCCAGGCAGTCCTCCAGCAGGGCGTCGTGCAGCGGGCGGTAGACGAGCGGCCAGGTCAGGCGGGCCGGGCCGGTGACGCGCATCGCGATGGTGTGGTGCAGCACGGTGCGGTCCCCGTCGACCGGCAGCACGGCGAGCTCGTGGAAGCCGTGGAAACCGCGCGGCCCGGTGAAGGCGCAGCGGATCCAGGTGCCGGGGACGTACGCGGTGATCGTGTAGCGGACCGGGCCGTGGCCGCCGGCCGAACCGACCGTCAGGCCGCGGTCGAAGCGCACCGCGGGCCAGTCCGCATGCGGCCAGAGCCGGTCCGCCGGGCCTGCGGAGATCGTGTCGATCAAGGTCCCCACCTCGCTGCTCTTGGCCGTGAGCAGGCGTTCGTGCACGTTGTGGACGGCCATGCGGCCTCCCTCCCCGGGTTATTGGAGATTGTCCTCCAATAATTTGGAGAGTACTCTCTGATTCATGGCCAGACCACCCCGCTTCGACAGCGACCAGATCCTCGATGCCGCCGTCCGCCTCGCGGCCGCCTCCGGACCGGGCGGCGTGACCATGTCCGCCGTCGCCCAGGCGGTCGGCGCGCCCAGCGGATCCGTGTACCACCGCTTCTCCGGACGCCCCGCCCTCCTCGCCGAGGTGTGGCTGCGGACCGTCGAGCGGTTCCAGGAGGGCTGGTTCTCGGCGGTCGACGGCGATCCCGACCCGCGCCGGGCCGCCCGTGCCGCTGCCCGGCACGTGGTCTCCTGGAGCCGCGCCCATCCGCAGGAGGCCTCGCTCCTCCTCCACGGGCCCGAGGAGTTCGGCCGCTCCGAGTGGTCCGAGGAGCACCGCGCCCGGGCGGACGCCGGCAATGCCCGGGCCTTCGCCGCCCTGCGCGGACTCGGCACGGCCCTCGGCGCCGCCGGGGCCGTGGACCGGGAGCGGGTCGCCCTGGCCGTGATCGACCTGCCGCTCTCCCTGGTCCGCCGGCACCTGCGGGCGGACGACGCGATGCCCGCGTACGCCGAGCAGCTCGCGGAGGAGTGCGCCGACGGGCTGATCGAGGTGGGCCCGAAGCCCTAGACCTGGTAGCGGTCCGGGGCGAAGAGGTGGAGGTTCGCCGCGATCCAGTCCGAGGTCCGGCGCAGGCCCTCGGGGAGGGAGACCTGCGGCTTCCACCCCGCCCAGTCGAGGGCGCGCGAGTTGTCCGAGAGGAGCCGGTGGACCTCACTGCCGGAGGGGCGCAGGCGGGCCGGGTCCACCACCACCTCCGCCTCCCGGCCGGAGGCCGTGATCAGTGCCCGGGCCAGGTCGCCGATGGAGATCTCCTGACCCGTACCGAGGTTGACCACCTCGCCCAGCGCCCGGTCGCACTCCGCCACCGCGAGGAAGCCCTCGGCCGTGTCCGTCACGTACGTGAAGTCCCGGGTGGGGGTGGTCGAGCCGAGGCGGACCTCCCGGGCCCCCGCGTGCAGCTGCGCCAGGATCGCGGGGACGACCGCGCGGGCCGACTGGCGCGGCCCGTAGGTGTTGAAGGGGCGCACCACCGTCACCGGGAGTTCGAAGGCGTGGTGGAACGAGAGCGCCATCATGTCCGCGCCGATCTTCGAAGCGGAGTACGGGGACTGCGGCTGCAGCGGGTGGCTCTCGGAGATGGGCGCGGTGAGGGCCGTGCCGTAGACCTCGCTGGTGGAGGTGTGGACCAGGCGGCGCACGCCGTGGCGGCGGCAGGCCTCCGCCACGTTCTGCGTGCCCGTCACGTTCGTCTGCACGTACGCGCCCGGCGAGGCGTAGCTGTACGGGATGCCGATCAGGGCCGCCAGGTGGAAGACGGTGTCGCAGCCCGCCACCGCGTCGCTGACCCGGCCCGCGTCGCGGACGTCGCCCGCCCACATCTCCACCGGGCCGTCGGGGTCGCCGAGGTAGCGGGCCAGGTGGCCCTTCTCGGCGTACGGCTTGTAGTGCACGAAGGCGCGCACCCGCGCGCCGCGCGCCACCAGCAGGTCGACGAGGGTGGAACCGATGAAGCCCTCGGCTCCGGTGACGAGGACGGTGCGGTCGGTCCAGGTGTTCATGCGTGCTCCAGGGTCGGGAGGGGGAGGGGGAAGCCGGCCACGCGGAGGACCTCCGCGGCCAGCAGTTCGGCGGCCCGCGCGTGCGGGCCGGGGTCGGCGGCGCCGGCCATCGCCGACAGCCGGGCCGGGTCGGCCAGCAGCGCGCCGATGAGCCCGGCGAGGCGTTCGGCGGTGGTCTCCGCGTCGGGCAGCAGCAGCCCGGCGCCCGCATCGGACAGCACCCGCGCGTTGTGGGTCTGGTGGTCACCCGGGGCGTACGGGTAGGGGACGAGGACGGCAGGGACGCCCGTCGCCGCCAGCTCCGCCACCGTCGCCGAACCCGCCCGGCACACCACCAGGTCGGCGGCCGCGTACACCAGGTCCATCCGGTCCAGGTACGGCACGGCCCGCGCGATCCGCTGCCCGCCGGACGCGGCGAGGCCGGCCACCGTGTCCGGCAGGGCCGCCGGGCCCGTCTTGACCAGCAGCTGTACGTCGTCCCGCTGCTGCCAGAGCCCGGCCAGCCCGGCCGCGGCCCTGGTCAGCCGGACCGCCCCGAGGCTGCCGCCGTTGAAGACGACCAGGCGGCGCCCGTCGGGCACCCGCAGCGCCCGCCGCGCCTCGGTGCGCAGCGCGGCCCGCTGCGGCCGGGACAGCTCCGCGAGCCCGGACAGGGCCGCGGAGATCGGCATCCCCGTGGTCACCGCCCCCGCCCCGCCCGCCAGGTCCTCCCGGCTGCGGTCGAAGGCCACCGCCACGTGCGGCGTGAGCCGGGCCGCGAACCGGTTGGCCCGCCCCGGCACCGCGTTCGACTCGTGGATCACCGCCGGCAGGCCCGCCAGCCGGGCGCCCAGCACGGCGGGCGCGCTCGGATAGCCGCCCATGCCGACGACGGCGTGCGCACCCTGAGCCCGGATCACGGCCCGGGCCTGCTGCGCCGAACGCAGCAGCGCGGCGGGCAGCAGGTACCGCTTCGCGCCCAGAGCCGGGTCGAAGGGGATCATGTCGACGGTGTGCAGGCGGTAGCCGGCGCCCGGGATCAGCTCGGTCTCCAGACCCCGCTCGGTCCCGATGAACGAGACCGCGGCGCCCGGGACGGCCGCGCGCAGCGCCTCGGCGAGGGCGAGCCCCGGATAGATGTGGCCACCGGTGCCGCCCGCACCGATCACGACGGAGAGTGTGGTTCGAGTGGTCATGGCCGCACACTCCCGGTGTGCCCTAAGAAGGTTCTAAGAGGTTCACATCAGCGGGTTTGGCAGGCTTTGCCTCATGAGCGCGCAGCGGATTCTGGTGGTCGACGACGAGCCCGAGGTACGGGCCGCCGTGGAGGACGGCCTCGCCGTCGAGGGGTACGAGGTGAGGGGCGCGGCGGACGGGCTGGCCGCGCTGTCCGAGGTGGCGGCCTGGGAGCCGGACGCCGTCGTCCTGGACGTGATGATGCCGGTGCTCGACGGGCTCGGGGTGTGCCGGCAGCTGCGCGCGATGGGGGACCGTACGCCCGTACTCGTCCTGACCGCGCTCGATTCCGTCAGCGAACGGGTCGACGGGCTGGAGGCCGGGGCCGACGACTACCTCGTCAAGCCGTTCGCGCTGGACGAGCTGGTCGCCCGGGTGCGGGCGCTGCTGCGGCGGGCCGCGCCCGAGCCGGCCGGCGCCGCCCCGCTCGCCTTCGGGGACCTCGAACTGGACCCGGCGACCCGCACCGGGCGGCGGGGCGGGCGGCCGCTGGAGTTCAGCCGCACCGAGGCCGCGCTGCTGGAGCTGCTGCTGCGGCACCCCGGACAGGTGCTGCCGCGCGAGCTGATCCTGGAACTGGTGTGGGGGCGGGACTTCGGACCGGACTCCAACTCCCTCGCCGTGTACGTCGGCTACCTGCGCCGGAAGCTGGAGGCGGCGGGCGAGCCGCGGCTGGTCCACACCGTGCACGGGGTCGGCTACCGGCTGGACGCGGTGTGAGCGGGGGCCGGCGGCGGCTCGGGGGCGTCTGGCGCAGGCGGCGGCCGCTGCGGACGAGGCTGGCGCTGGCCGTCACCGCGGCGGTGGCCCTGGTGGCCGTCGGGGTGTGCGCGGCCGCGTACCTCGTCGTACGGTCCGCGCTGTACGAGCAGCTCGACCTCAGCCTGACCCAGTCCGCCCGGCTCGCCGCCCAGCGCAACCCGGGCGAACCGCCGGGCACCCTCGCGGGGGAGTGCCGGTTCCTGGCCGCCCCCGCCTGCGCGGAGGTGGTGCCGGCCGACCCGGCCCAGGACCCGCGTCCGCCGGGGCAGCTCCCCGTGGCCCCCGCCGCGCGGGAGGTCGCGGCCGGGAAGCGGGCCCCGTACTACACGGACATCACGGTCGCCGGGCACCCCGCGCGGATGCTCACCACCGACTACGCCAAGGGCCGGGCCCTGCAGGTGGCCCTGCGGGCGGACACCGTCCGGGCGGGGATCGAAGAGGCCTCCTGGTGGCTGCTGCTGACCGCGGCGGCCGGGGTGCTGCTGGCCGCGGTCCTGGGGTACTGGGTGTCCCGGACGGGGCTCGCCCCGGTGACCCGGCTGACCGCGACGGCCGAGCGGATCGCCGCGACCAGGGATCCCCGGCACCGGATCGAACTCCCCCCGCCCCTGCCCGGGGCCCTCGGGAGGGAGGACGAGATCACGAGGCTGGCCGGGAGCTTCAACACCATGCTCGGCGAGCTGGAACAGTCCGTCACCGCGCAGCGGCGGCTGGTCGCCGACGCCTCGCACGAACTGCGGACCCCGCTGACGGCCCTGCGGACCAACGCGGAACTGCTGGCGCGGGCCGACCGGCTGACCGACGCCCAGCGGGAGCGGGCGTCTGCCGCGCTGGGGCGGCAGCTGCGGGAGGTGACGGGGCTGGTCAACGACCTGATCGAACTGGCCCGGGACGAGGAGCCGACGCCGCTGGTCGAGCAGGTACGGCTGGACGCGCTCGTGGAGCGGTGCGTGGAGGGGGCGCGGGCGCACTGGCCGGAGGTGCCGTTCGCCGTGCGGACGGAGGCGGTGGTCGTCGCCGGGGTGCCGGCGCGGCTGAGCCGGCTGCTGTCGAACCTGCTCGACAACGCGGCGAAGTTCAGTCCCGGGGGGCTGCCGGTGGAGGTGGAGCTGGTGGTCCCCGACTCCGGCGTGCCGGAGCTGACCGTACGGGACCACGGGCCGGGGATCGCGGCGGAGGACCTGCCGTACGTCTTCGACCGGTTCTACCGGGCGGGGGCGGCGCGGGCCCTGCCGGGGTCGGGGCTGGGGCTGGCCATGGCGCGGCAGATCGCGCGGGCGCACGGTGCGGAGCTGGTCGCGGAGGCGGCTGCGGGGGGCGGGGCGCTGTTCCGCGTGCGGTTCGGTGCGGGTGGCGGCTGAGCGCCCCGCCCGGGGCTCCGCCCCGCACCCCGCGCCTCAAACGCCGGCGGGGCTGGATTTCGGCTGCTGCCGTCTGCGCCCTCCGGCCCGTCCGGCGTTTGAGGACCGGGGGTCCGGGGCGGAGCCCCCGCCGGGTCCGGGCGGAGCCCGGGGAACGGTGGAAGGGCGGGGCGGGGAGCGGCTCCGCGCAGCGGCACCCCGGGGCGGCCCGCACGCGAGGGGGCCGCCGGGGCCGGGCGCGCGGCGGGGCACCTCCTCGGCCGTCGAACGTTTCCAGGGGTCGGAGGGTGGAGGGCGGTTGCGTTCGACGCCCTGCGGGGGCGCCCGGCCGCACACCCGGCCCCGGCGGTGCGGGGTCAGGTGCCCGGGGTGGGGTCGGGGGCCAGGCGGGGGAGGGCGTCGGGGTGGTGGGTGGCGAGCCAGGAGATCAGGCGTTCGCGGATCGTGCAGCGCAGCGTCCAGACGTCGGCCGCATCCTTCGCGGTGGCCGTCGCCCGGATCTGGATGGTGTGGGGTGTGGTGTCCGTCACCACCAGGGCCCAGGCGCGGCCGTCCCACTCCGGGATGCCGGGCAGGAGCGCCTCCAGGTGGTCCCGCAACAGCGGCACCGGCGCGCTGTGGTCGAGGTGGAGGAAGACCGTCCCGGTCATCTCCGCGCCGCCGCGGGACCAGTTCTCGTACGGCTTGCTCGTGAAGTACGACACAGGCATCGTGATGCGGCGCTCGTCCCAGGTGCGGACGGTGAGGAAGGTCAGGGTGATCTCCTCGACCGTGCCCCATTCCTTGTCGACCACCACCGTGTCGCCGATGCGGACGGTGTCGCCGAAGGCGATCTGGAGGCCGGCGAAGATGTTGCCCAGCGAGGACTGCGCCGCGATGCCCGCCACGATGCCGAGGACGCCCGCCGAGGCCAGCATCGAGGCGCCGACCGCCCGCATCTGGGGGAAGGTCAGCAGCATGCTCGCGACGGCGACCACGATCACCACCGCGCTGACCACCCGGTGGATCAGCGTGACCTGGGTGCGTACCCGGCGGACCCGGGCCTCGTCCGCGGTCGCCGCGGCGTACCGCGCGTACACCGAGTCGACGGCGGCCGTCACGACGCGGACCGCCAGCCAGGCCACCGAGGCGATCAGCACCAGGTTGAGGAAGCTGCCGACGGCGAAGGCGTGGTCGGGAAGGATCCCGGCCTGCCGGTAGGCACCCCTGAGCAGCGAGGCGCAGAGCACCACCTGGAAGGGCAGGCGGCAGTGGCGCAGCAGGCCCCAGAGCGGGGTCTCGGGGTGCCGGGCGGCCATCCGCCGGAGCACCAGGTCGGCCGCCCAGCCCGCGATCAGGGTGACCGCCAGCGAGCCGCCGATGACCGCCGCGGGACGCAGAACGCTCTCGATCTCCATGGGGGAGAACGTATCGGGAAGGCACCCCGGCGAACTGGCACGATGGGGGCATGAACATCATGCTTTTCCACTCGACGTACGGGCTGCGGCCCGCGGTGCACGCGGCGGCCGACCGGCTGCGCGCGGCCGGGCACCAGGTCCAGGTGCCGGACCTGTTCGAGGGGCGCACCTTCGAGACCGTCGAGGAGGGCATGGCCCACCGGGACGAGATCGGCCGTGACGAGCTGCTCAAGCGCGCGGTGCTGGCCTCCGCGCCCCACTCCGACCAGGGTCTGGTGTACGCGGGCTTCTCCTTCGGCGGTTCCGTCGCCCAGCACCTGGCGATGGCCGACGAGAAGGCGCGCGGCCTGCTGCTCCTGCACGGGACGGCGGACCTGGAGGAGGACGCGGCGGTGGACGAACTGCCCGTCCAGCTGCACATCGCGGACCCGGACCCCTTCGAGCCGCACGACTGGCTGACCGCCTGGTACCTGCGGATGCAGCGGGCCGGGGCCGACGTGGAGGTCCACAGCTACCCGGGCGCCGGGCACCTGTTCACCGACCCGGGGCTGGACGACTACGACGCCGAGGCCGCCGAGCAGACCTGGAAGGTCGCGCTGGCGTTCCTGGATTCCCTGTAGGAAAGAGGGTGCGGGGCACGGGCCGGCGTTCGCCGGTCCGTGCCCCGCACCGTGTTACGCGGCTGGGGTTCAGCCCGCCCGGTAGGCGGTCCAGCTGCTGCTCATGCGGGCCACCTGGCCGGCGGTGAACTGGTACATGCAGGAGTCGTACGTGTAGTCCATGAAGTTGTGGATCGGGTCCGCGCCGGGCTTGCTGGCGCAGCTGTCACGGCCGGTCGGGCACTCGTAGGCCGCGCTCTTCTCGGCCGGGGTGTCGGAGACGTAGTCGCCGTTGCCGTTACAGCCGCCCTGGAAGGTGTGGTAGAGCCCCATCCAGTGGCCGACCTCGTGGGTCGCGGTGTCGCCCTCGTTGTAGTTGGTCGCGGAGCCGCCCGGCAGGGAGGTGTCGAGCACGACCACGCCGTCCATGTTGGGGGCGGAGTTGTAGGAGCTCGGGAAGGTCGCCCAGCCGAGCAGTCCGCCGCCGAGGTTGGCGGTGTAGAAGTTCAGCGCGCCGGCGCCGCCCTTGCGCAGGGTGGTCTTCATGTCCTTCTCGGCCTGGGAGCCGGAGGTCAGGTTGTACCAGGTGGCGTTGTCCGTGTAGTCGGTGGCCGCCAGGGTGAACTGGAAGTTCGTGTTCACGTTCCCGGTGCCCTGGCCGCCGTAGGCGGCGTTGAGGACCGCCAGCTGGTTGTTGATCTGGGTGGACGTCAGCTTTCCGGTGGTGCCGGAGTGCACCACGTGGAAGTACACCGGGATGGTCGTGACGGCGGCCTCGGCGCCGGCCAGGCCGCGCTGCGGCTGGTTCTTCAGGGCCTTGTCGAGCTTCGCCTTGAGGTCGGCGTCCATGGCCTTGGCCTGGGCGTCGGTGAGCTCGTTGGGCTCGGCCGCGTGCTGCTCCTTGGGGCGGGCGGTACGGGCGTTGGCGGCGACGCCGGAATCCTGGGCGCACGCCTCGGCGGGGGTCTTGGCGGCGGCCAGGGTGGTGGGGGCGGCGAGCGGGGTGAACGCCAGGGTTCCGGCCAGCACCGCCGTGCCCATCAGGCGGCGGCGAAGAAGGGGGGATATGCGGGCAACAGCGCGCACGTGTGCTCCTCGCGTGGGGGGTTTGGCGTGAAGACGATCTCTCCACGTTGGCGGGAAGCTTATGTGTTCATGACATGCAGGGGTCAAGACCCTTACGTAAAAGATTTGTTGCTTGTCATGACAGGGGGGCGCCTGGTCTGCACCAGACGCCCCTCTGTGGCGTAAAATTGACGGTCAGTCAGTTAATTTGTCCGGAAAGTCTGTGGAGCCGGCCGGATCAGCGGACCGGCTGCCACACCCGCTCCACCTTCTGGGTCCCGTTGAGCGTCCGGTACGAGCGCTCCCACGCGGACGTGGCGTCCTGGCGCCGCTTGTCCGAAACGGCGTAGTAGTCCATCTGCGAGCGCTCGGCCGTCACGTCGAGGACGCCGTAGCCGTGGGAGTCCATGTCCAGCCACTTCACGTGCCAGTTGGCGGCCTTGATGGCCGTCTCCGCCACCAGCGAGGCGGTGTCCGCCGGTACGTGCAGGATGTCGTCGATGTTGTCGGAGGTCACCGAGGTGACGACGAACTCCGTGGCGGCCGTGCCCGAACCCGGGTACGTGGCCATGTTGACCGGCACCTCGTTCGCCCACGCCATGTGGATGTCGCCGGTCAGGAACACCGTGTTCTTGATGTTCCGGTCCTTCAGGTGGCCGAGCAGTTCCTTGCGGTCGTCCGTGTACCCGTCCCACTGGTCCACGTTGATCGCTATGCCGCCTTCGGGCAGGCCCAGGAGCTTCGTCAGGGGCCCCAGCAGGTGCGCGGGCAGCGAGGCGAAGGCCACCGGCGAGATCATCACCGAGGTGCCGACCAGCTTCCAGGTCGCGTTCGAACCCGCGAGACCCGCCTTCAGCCAGTCCAGCTGGGCGCGCCCGGTGATGGTGCGCTCCGGGTCGTCCACCGAACCGCTGCCGACCTTGACCTGCTGCGAGCGGAACGAGCGCAGGTCGAGCAGGTGCAGGTCGGCGAGGGTGCCGAAGCGCAGCCGCCGGTAGACGGTGCCCGCGATGGAGGCGCGTACGGGCATCCACTCGAAGTACGCCTGCTTGGCGGCGGCCGCGCGGGCCGCCCATTCGCCCTCGGCGCCGGGCGCGTGGTTCTCGGCGCCGCCCGCCCAGGCGTCGTTCGCGAACTCGTGGTCGTCCCAGATGGCGACGATCGGGTGCGCGTGGTGCAGGGCCTGGAGGTCGGCGTCCGTCTTGTAGTTGCCGTGCCGGGTGCGGTAGTCGGCGAGCGAGACGATCTCGTGCTTCGGCTCGTGCTGGCGCACGACGTACTTCGCCTCGGGGTAACCCCCGGTCTGGTACTCGTAGATGTAGTCGCCCAGGTGCAGGATCGCGTCCAGGTCGGTCCGGGCGGCCAGGTGGCGGTACGCGGAGAAGTAGCCGGACTCCCAGTTGGCGCAGGAGACCACGCCGAAGCGGACCCCGGCCGTGGTGACGTCGTGCCCCGGGGCGGTCCGGGTGCGGCCGGCCGGCGAGACGGCGGTGCCGGCGGTGAACCGGTACCAGTACGCGGTCTGCGGCTGGAGCCCGCGCACGTCCACCTTGACCGTGTGGTCCGTGGCCGCGCTCGTGGAGACCTCGCCGCCGGCGACGATCCGGGAGAAGGCCTTGTCCGCGGCCACCTCCCAGCTCACCGACGTGGCCGGGCCGAGCCCGGAGCCGGGCACGGCCTCCGGCGTCGGGGTGACGCGGGTCCACAGCAGGACCCCGTCGGGCAGCGGGTCGCCGGAGGCGACGCCGTGCAGGAACGCGGGTGCGTTCGCGGCGGCGTGGGCGGCGGGGGCGCCCAGCGCGGCGGCCACCGGGGCGAGGGCGGCCGTGGCGGCCGCGGCGAGAACGACCGTTCGGCGGCGGGGGTTTGCCGCGCCGGCGGAGCGCTCGGAGGAGGAATCGAGAAGACTGGTCACGGATGATCACATTACTGACGGGTAGACCGTCTGGACCATCCCCCGAAAGGCAACGGACGGGCGAACTCCGGGAGTTCACCCGCCCGTCTTGCCGGAGATCATCCGGAAATCATCCGCAAAATGATCCGGATCAGCCGGCGATGGCCTTGTCGATCGCCGCCGTGAACTGGTCCGCCGTCTGCGGGGTCTCGATCTTCTTTCCGTCCATCTTCAGGGTCGGAGTGCCCTGGACGCCGCTCTTGTCGAAGACCTTGGACATCTCGATCGCCCACCGGTCGTAGGTGCCGCCCTCGACGGCCTTCTTGAACTCGGCGTTGCCCTTGAGCGCCGGGACCTGGTCCGCGACCTTCAGCAGGTAGTCGTCCTTCGCGAACTTGTCGTCCTTCTCCTCCGGGTGGTTCGCCGCGGAGTACAGGGCCGACTTGTACTCGAGGAACGCCTCGGGGCTGACGTTCAGGGCCGCGCCCAGCGCGCTCAGGGCGTTCTTCGCGCCGGTGCCGCCGAAGCCCTTGTCCAGGAAGGTGGCGCCGATGAACTGGATCTTGTACTTGCCGGCGTCGACGTCCTTCTTGATCTGCGCGCCGGAGGTCTGCTCGAACTGCGCGCAGACGGGGCAGCGCGCGTCCTCGTAGAGCTCCAGGGTCTTCTTGGCGTCCGCCTTGCCGATGACGACGGTCGTGCCGTTGTCCCCGGTGGTGTTCTTCGGCGCGACCAGCGCCGCGTCGGCGGCCTTCTCCCACTCCGAGGGCTGGTTCGCCTTGACGACCGCGTAGCCGATGCCGCCGGCCAGCGCGAGGGTGGCGACGACGGCGCCCGCCACGATCACCTGGCGGCGCGCCTTGTCCTTCTTGGCCTGCTTCTCGCGCTCGATGCGCAGCTTCTCGCGGGCCGCTGCCTTGTTCGCCTGGCTGTTGCGTGCACTCATCGTGATCTCCGTGGGGTGTGACATGGGAAGGGGTGGACTGCCGTACCTACGTCAGGCGCGTGCGAACGCGCCCGGTACGGGAGGCCCCCGCCGTCCCACGGAGTGCGCGGGGAACCGCGTACGGGCCACCGCGCCCGGGAGCGCCGGCCGCCCCTGCCGCGGCTTCGCCCGCCCCGACGCCGCCGCCCCGGCCCCGGTCAGGAGCAGCGGCCGGAACGCGAAGGCGGCCACCGCCCGCAGCATCCGGCCCAGCGCCCGCTCACCGCGGTGCAGCCACGCGGCGGCCAGCAGCCCGACCGAGACGTGCGCGCCGAGCAGCACCCAGGGGGCCCACGGACCGGGCGACGCGAGCAGCGCGGCCGGATCGGCGGCGGGCCCGGTCATCTCGGTCAGCGGCCCGCCCACCGGGGCGCCGCCGCACAACGCGTCCAGGCCCAGCGCGCGCAGCGGGCCCGCGACCGGGCCACCCGCGGGGCCGTAGCAGACGTGCTGCCCGGAGGTGAAGACGGTGTCCGCGGCCAGCTCCAGCGGCACGAGCAGCCCGGCGATGGGGCCGAAGCCACGCCGGCGCCCCGCGAGCGCGTAGGCGATCGCGAAGACGGCGGCGAAGGCCCCGCCCACCAGCACGGGCGGCAGCGGGACCCGGGACATGAGGACGTGCGAGCCGGCCGAGAGCAGCACGACGAGCGCGCTGAACAGCGCGGCCCGCAGCCCCCGGAGTCTCACCCCTGATATGTCCATCGCCGCGAGTCTGTCACGTGAGTCTGTGAAAGCGGGCCGCAGGTGGGCACTACGGCGTGATACGGCCGTTGCGGAAGAGGTCCACGAAGATCTGGTGGTCCGAGCGCGCCCGGGCCCCGTAGGCGTGGGCGAAGTCGACGAGCAGCTCGGCGAAGCCCTCCTCGTCGGCGGCGATCGCCGCGTCGATGGCCCGCTCGGTGGAGAAGGGCACCAGCGACTGGCCGCTCTCGGCCTCGTCGGCCGAGGCGTGCATGGTGGCGGTGGCCCGGCCGAGGTCCGCGACGACCGCCGCGATCTCCTCCGGGTCGTCCAGGTCGGACCAGTCCAGGTCCACCGCGTACGGGGAGACCTCGGCCACCAGCTGCCCTGCGCCGTCCAGCTCCGTCCAGCCGAGCCACGGGTCGGCGTGCGCCTGCAGGGCCCGCTGGGAGATCACCGTGCGGTGGCCCTCGTGCCGGAAGTACTCCCGCACCGCCCGGTCGGTGATGTGCCGGGAGACGGCCGGGGTCTGCGCCTGCTTGAGGTAGATCACGACGTCGTTCTCCAGGGCGTCGCTGTGCCCCTCCAGCAGGATGTTGTAGGAGGGCAGCCCGGCCGAGCCGATGCCCACGCCCCGGCGGCCCACGACGTCCTTGACCCGGTAGGAGTCCGGGCGGACCAGGGACTCCTCGGGGAGGGTCTCCAGGTACCCGTCGAAGGCGGCCAGCACCTTGTAGCGGGTGGCCGCGTCCAGCTCGATGGCCCCGCCGCCCTCGGAGAAGCGGCGCTCGTGGTCGCGGATCTCGGTCATCGAGTCCAGCAGGGAGAAGCGGGTGCGGGAGCGGGCGTCGCGCAGGGCGGTCAGCAGCGGGCCCTCGGCGGTGTCCAGGGTGAAGGAGGGCACCTCCTCGTGCTTGGCGCCCGCGGCCAGCTGGTGGATGCGCTCGCGGTAGGCGGCCGCGTAGGTCCGCACGAGGGCGCCGATCTGCTCGTCGCTGAGCGCCTTGGTGTAGCCGATCAGGGCGACGGAGGCGGCGAAGCGCTTGAGGTCCCAGGTGAAGGGACCGACGTAGGCCTCGTCGAAATCGTTGACGTTGAAGATCAGCCGGCCGTTGGAGTCCATGTACGTGCCGAAGTTCTCGGCGTGCAGATCGCCGTGGATCCACACCCGGCCCGTGCGGTCGTCCAGGTAGGGCCCGCCGTGCCGCTCCCGCTCCAGGTCGGAGTAGAAGAGGCAGGCCGTGCCCCGGTAGAAGGCGAAGGCCGAGGCCGCCATCTTGCGGAATTTGACCTGGAAGGCGGCGGGGTCGGCGGCGAGCAGCTCACCGAACGCGGTGTCGAACACATCGAGTATCTGCTCGGCGCGCTGCTCGTCGGTCGTCTCGGGAACCGCCATGGCGGATGCCTCCTGGTGCACGGGGTGGTACGGGTTCTGACCGACTGGACGTCGATCACGTGTTCCTGGTTCTGCAACGCCCGACCGTATCTTTCCGTGCCCCGGAAGTGTCACCCGTGGGACGTAGGATTCATAGCTGCCGCCCCTCTCGCCCCCGGAGGCCCCCACCGTGTCAAAGACGCCGTTCACGCACCTGCACGTCCACACCCAGTACTCGCTGCTGGACGGTGCCGCGCGGCTCAAGGACATGTTCGCGGCCTGCAACGAGATGGGCATGACGCACATCGCCATGTCCGACCACGGCAACCTGCACGGGGCCTATGACTTCTTCCACACCGCGCAGAAGTCCGGGATCACGCCGATCATCGGCATCGAGGCGTACGTGGCTCCCGAGTCCCGGCGCAACAAGCGGCGCATCCAGTGGGGCCAGCCGCACCAGAAGCGGGACGACGTCTCCGGTTCCGGCGGTTACACGCACAAGACGATCTGGGCGGCGAACGCCACCGGGCTCCACAACCTCTTCCGGCTGTCCTCCGACGCCTACGCCGAGGGCTGGCTCACCAAGTGGCCGCGCATGGACAAGGAGACCATCTCCAAGTGGTCGGAGGGCCTGATCGCCTCCACCGGCTGCCCCTCGGGCGAGCTCCAGACCCGGCTGCGCCTCGGCCAGTTCGACGAGGCCCTGAAGTCGGCCTCCGAGTACCAGGACATCTTCGGCAAGGACCGGTACTTCCTGGAGCTGATGGACCACGGCATCGAGATCGAGCGCCGGGTCCGCGACGGCCTGCTGGAGATCGGCAAGAAGCTCGGCATCCCGCCGCTGGTGACGAACGACTCGCACTACACCTACGCGAGCGAGGCCGGCGCCCACGACGCCCTGCTCTGCATCCAGACCGGCAAGAACCTCTCGGACCCGGACCGCTTCCGCTTCGACGGCTCCGGCTACTACCTGAAGTCCACGGACGAGATGTACGCCATCGACTCCTCGGACGCCTGGCAGGAGGGCTGCGCCAACACGAAGCTGGTCGCGGACCAGATCGACACCGAGGGCATGTTCAAGTTCCGGAACCTGATGCCGAAGTTCGACATCCCGGAGGGCCACACCGAGGTCAGCTGGTTCCGCGAGGAGACCATGCGCGGCATGCACCGCCGCTACCCGGGAGGCATCCCGGACGACCGGATGAAGCAGGCCGAGTACGAGATGGACACGATCATCTCGATGGGCTTCCCCGGCTACTTCCTCGTGGTCGCCGACTTCATCATGTGGGCCAAGAACCAGGGCATCGCAGTGGGCCCCGGCCGAGGCTCCGCGGCCGGCTCGATCGTCGCGTACGCCATGGGCATCACCGACCTCGACCCCCTCACCCACGGTCTGATCTTCGAGCGCTTCCTGAACCCCGAGCGCGTCTCCATGCCCGACGTCGACATCGACTTCGACGAGCGCAGGCGCGTCGAAGTGATCCGGTACGTGACCGAGAAGTACGGCCAGGACAAGGTCGCCATGATCGGTACCTACGGCACCATCAAGGCCAAGAACGCGATCAAGGACTCCGCGCGGGTCCTCGGCTACCCGTACGCCATGGGCGACCGCCTCACCAAGGCCATGCCCGCCGACGTCCTCGGCAAGGGCATCCCGCTCTCCGGCATCCTCGACCCCTCGCACCCCCGCTACGGCGAGGCCGGCGAGATCCGCGGGATGTACGAGAACGAGCCCGACGTGAAGAAGGTCATCGACACCGCCCGCGGCGTCGAGGGCCTGGTCCGCCAGATGGGCGTCCACGCCGCCGGCGTGATCATGTCCAGCGAGACGATCACCGACCACGTGCCCGTCTGGGTGCGGCACACCGACGGCGTCACCATCACCCAGTGGGACTACCCGAGCTGCGAGTCGCTCGGCCTGCTGAAGATGGACTTCCTCGGCCTGCGCAACCTCACGATCATGGACGACGCCGTCAAGATGGTGAAGGCCAACAAGGGGATCGACATCGACCTCCTGGCCCTGCCGCTCGACGACCCCAAGACCTTCGAGCTGCTCGGCCGCGGCGACACCCTCGGCGTCTTCCAGTTCGACGGCGGCCCCATGCGCTCCCTGCTGCGCCTGATGAAGCCCGACAACTTCGAAGACATCTCCGCCGTGTCGGCCCTCTACCGGCCGGGCCCGATGGGCATGAACTCGCACACGAACTACGCCCTGCGCAAGAACAAGCAGCAGGAGATCACCCCGATCCACCCGGATCTGGAGAAGCCCCTCGAAGAGGTGCTCGCGGTCACCTACGGCCTGATCGTCTACCAGGAGCAGGTGCAGAAGGCCGCCCAGATCATCGCCGGCTACTCGCTCGGCGAGGCCGACATCCTGCGCCGCGTGATGGGCAAGAAGAAGCCCGAGGAGCTGGCGAAGAACTTCACCATCTTCCAGGAGGGCGCCCGTAAGAACGGGTACACCGACCAGGCCATCCAGGCCCTCTGGGACGTCCTGGTGCCCTTCGCCGGCTACGCCTTCAACAAGGCGCACTCCGCCGCGTACGGCCTGGTCTCCTACTGGACCGCCTACCTCAAGGCGAACTACCCCGCCGAGTACATGGCAGGGCTCCTCACCTCGGTCAAGGACGACAAGGACAAGTCCGCGATCTACCTGAACGAGTGCCGCCGCATGGGCATCAAGGTGCTCCCGCCGAACGTGAACGAGTCGGAGCCCAACTTCGCCGCCCAGGGCGACGACGTGATCCTCTTCGGCCTCACCGCCGTCCGCAACGTCGGCCAGAACGTCGTCGAGTCGATCATCAAGACCAGGAAGGCCAAGGGGAAGTTCTCCTCCTTCCCCGACTTCCTCGACAAGGTCGAGGCCGTGGTCTGCAACAAGCGGACCGTCGAGTCGCTGATCAAGGCCGGCGCCTTCGACGAGATGGGCCACACCCGCAAGGGCCTCGTCGCCCACCACGAATCCATGATCGACAACGTGGTGGCGGTCAAGCGCAAGGAGGCCGAGGGCCAGTTCGACCTGTTCGGCGGAATGGGTGACGAGGACGGCAGCGACGAGCCCGGCTTCGGGCTCGACGTGGAGTTCTCCGACGTCGAGTGGGAGAAGTCCTACCTGCTCGCCCAGGAGCGCGAGATGCTCGGCCTCTACGTCTCCGACCACCCGCTCTTCGGCCTGGAGCACGTGCTCTCCGACAAGACCGACGCCGGCATCTCCCAGCTCACCGGCGGCGAGCACTCCGACGGCGCCGTCGTCACCATCGGCGGCATCATCTCCGGCCTCCAGCGCAAGATGACCAAGCAGGGCAACGCCTGGGCCATCGCCACCGTCGAGGACCTGGCCGGCTCCATCGAGTGCATGTTCTTCCCCGCGACCTACCAGCTCGTCTCCACCCAGCTGGTCGAGGACACCGTCGTCTTCGTCAAGGGCCGCCTCGACAAGCGCGAGGACGTCCCGCGCCTCGTCGCGATGGAGATGATGGTCCCCGACCTCTCCTCGGCCGGCACCAACGCACCCGTGGTCCTCACCATCCCGACCGTCAAGGTCACCCCGCCGATGGTGACCCGTCTGGGCGAGATCCTGCGCCACCACAAGGGCAACACCGAGGTGCGGATCAAGCTCCAGGGGCCGCGCACCACCACCGTGCTGCGCCTCGACCGGCACCGCGTCCAGCCCGACCCGGCCCTCTTCGGCGACCTCAAGGTGCTGCTCGGACCGTCCTGCCTGGCCGGATGAGGCCGTAGGCGCACACGCGCGAGGGCCTGCCCGGTCGCCCGGGCAGGCCCTTTTCCGTCACTGAGCGCGCCGAACGCGCCGTGTGCGCGCCGGCCGGGCGTCAGTTGTGGCCGAACTTCTTCTGCTTGCTCTTGTGGGCCATGTCCATCGGACTCGGCGACGGATTCACCGACTCGCCGGACTCCATGGAGCTCTTCGACGGGTCCTGCGAAGAGCGGGCCTGCTGCTTCGACGGCTGCTTCTGGTTCTTGTTCTTGGCCATGGGGGGAGCCTCCGTGAGGGTCTAGGGGCCAGGACCGCCTTCACACTCACACAGCGCCAGAAACCGCGCATTTTGGATCATTACTGCGCGTAGCCGGTAGAACCAAAACTTCCGCCACGCCGATGATCGAGTTCCGGCCGTCAACACCCTTGCAGTCGGGCAGACTCGGGGGACCCGCCGAAGAACACAGAGGATTCCCCAGGGAAGAGGTGGAACGCGTGGACCGCTGCGTCGTCCTGGTGGACGCCGGCTATCTGCTGGGCGCCGCCGCGAGCCTTCTCGCAGGGGAGCCCTCGCGCTCCCGCATCACCGTCGACCACGCCGCCCTCATCCAGGGACTGCGCGAACGCGCCGAAGCCGACACGGAGCAGCCCCTGCTGCGCATCTACTGGTTCGACGGTGCACCCGACCGGGTGCCGCAGCCCGAGCACCGGCGGCTGCGCGTCATGCCCCGCGTGACCGTCCGGCTCGGCGCCCTGACCCGCAGCGACGGCCGCTGGGCGCAGAAGGGCGTCGACGCGGCCATGCACGCCGAGCTCACCGAACTCGCCCGCAACCGGGCCTGTTCCGACGTGGTCCTGGTCACCGGCGACGGAGACCTGCTGCCCGGCCTGATGTCCGCCAAGGAACACGGGGTCGCCGTCCACCTGTGGGCCGTACAGGCCGCCGACGGGGACTACAACCAGTCCGAGGACCTCGTGGCCGAGGCCGACGAACGCCGCGTCCTCGACCGGGCCTGGATCACCCGGGCCGTCCGCGCCAAGGACCTCGCCGGGCTCTGCGCCCCGCCGACCGCCCCGCGCCCCGACATCGCCGCGATCCTCTCCGCCCCGCTGCCCGAGGCCGCCCTCGCCGAAGCCGCGCGCAACGGCACCGCCGCCGGGGACGAGGAGGCCGAAGGGGTTCCCGTACCGGCGCCGGCCACCGGCGGCAAGACCGTACCCACGCCCAAGGACCTCGCCGGCGCCCTGCGGGCCCCCGGCCAGCAGGGCGGGCCGCCGCCGGTCGCGGCCGCCCACCCCGGCGTCGCACAGCCGGCCGGCAGCGCCCTGCGCTGGTCCTCCGACAAGGGCTGGATCGACCGCGCCGGACCCCTCGGCGAGCCCGCCGAAACCGCCTCGCTCCCCACCCTCGCCCAGCTCACCAGCGCCGAGCAGCGCTGGGCGGACCGCGAGGAGGACATCACCACCGTCGGCGGTGACCCGTTCGAGGTGGGACAGGTCTTCGCCCGGCGCTGGATGGAGCGCCTCCCCGAGACCGTGCACCTGCAGAAGCTCGCCACCATGTACCCGCGCATCCCGCACCGCATCGACGGCGAGCTGCTGCGCTACGCCGCCCGGTTCGGGCTGCTCGCGCACAAGGACGACCAGATCGACGAACACGACCGTTACGCCATCCGGGCCGGGTTCTGGCGGGAGATCGACGTGCGTGCGGCGGCCGAACACGTGGTCGCCGTACCCGCGGCGGGACCGGTCGGACTCACCCTGGGACCCGCGGGCGCGGCGACCCCCGCCGCCGAGTAGCGCCGGAAGCCGCGTAGGCTGCTCCCTCGTGAGTACGGGCACGGCGCAACACCAGAGCAGTACGGCGGCAGCCGCGGGAGGGCCCGCCGACGTCGTGTGCGCGGTACGTGACCTCGTCAAGACGTATCCGGCGGTACGAGGCCGGCGCGGGGCCCCCGCCCTGCCCGAGACCCGCGCCAACGACGGGATCACCCTGGACGTGCGGCGCGGCGAGGTCTTCGGGCTGCTCGGCCCCAACGGCGCCGGCAAGTCCACCCTGGTACGCCAGCTCACCGGACTGATGCGCCCCGACGCGGGCGGCGTCACCCTCCTGGGCCACGACGTGGTGCGCCACCCCGAGCGCGCGGCCCGGCTCCTCGCCTACCTGGGGCAGGAGTCCACCGCCCTCGACGAGCTCACGGTGTCCCTGGCCGCCGAGACCACCGGGCGGCTGCGCGGACTGCCGCTGCGGGCGGCGCGCGCCGCCCGCGACGAGGTCCTCGAGGAGCTCGGGCTGACCGGGATCGCCGGCCGGCCCCTGAAGAAGCTCTCCGGCGGGCAGCGGCGCCTCGCCTGCTTCGCCGCCGCACTGGTGGGGGAGCGGCCGGTGCTCGTGCTCGACGAACCCACCACCGGGATGGACCCCGTGGCCCGGCGGGCCGTCTGGGCGGCCGTCGACCGGCGGCGCGCGCAGCACGGCGCGACGGTCCTGCTGGTCACCCACAACGTCATCGAGGCCGAGACCGTCCTCGACCGGGTCGCCGTCATCGACCAGGGCAGGGTCATCGCCTGCGACTCCCCGGCCGGGCTGAAGGCCACCGTCTCGGGCGAGGTCCGCCTCGAACTGGTGTGGCGCGAATCCGCTCCGCTGGGAGTGCCGGAGGTCGCGGCGCTGCGCGAGCACGCGGCCGAGTCCGGGCGGCGCTGGGTGCTGCGGCTCGGCCCGGACGAGGCGCGGGCGGCCGTCGCCGCGGTGACCGGCGGGCCGGCCTTCGCCTCGCTGGACGACTTCACGCTGGCCACGCCGAGCCTCGAGGACGTGTACCTCGCGCTCGGCGGGAAGACGAAAGGGCTGGTGAAGCAGTGAGCGACAGTCCGGCAGGCACTGCCTCTCCGATCACCGCCCCGCCGGCCGCCGAGCCGGTCACGAGCCCTCCGGCCTCCGCCGCACAGGCCGAGTCCGTGCCGGGCTCCCTCCGGCAGGCCGCCGCCGCGCCGCTGGCCGCGAGGGCCGGGTTCCTGCCGGCGCTGGCCGCCGTGTACCGGGCGCAGCTCTCCCGGGCCCGCGTGGCACGCATCCCGCTGCTCTTCGTGGCCACCTTCCAGTCCGTCGGCATCATGATCCTGATGCGGGGTGTGGTCGACGGCGGCTCGGAGGCCCGTGCCGTCGTGGCCGGCTCCTCGGTGCTCGTCGTCGCCTTCGTAGCGCTGAACCTGCTCGCGCAGTACTTCGGGCAGCTGCGGGCGGGCGGCGGGCTCGACCACTACGCCACCCTGCCGGTGCCGCCCGCCTCGGTGGTGCTGGGCGCGGCCGCCGCGTACGCCTCCTTCACCCTCCCGGGAACGCTGGTCACGGCGGTCTTCGGGTGCGTGCTGTTCGGGCTGCCGATGGGCGGGCTGTGGATCCTGGCGGCGGTGGTGCCGCTGGCCGGGGCCGCGCTCGCCGGGCTCGGAGCGGCGCTGGGGCTGCTCGCGCCGCGGCAGGAGCTGGCCACGCTGGCCGGGCAGCTCGGCATGTCGGCGGCGCTGCTGCTGGGGGTGCTGCCGCCCGAGCGGATGCCGGACGTCATCGTGTGGGCCCGGGACCTGCTGCCGTCCACCTACGGGGTGGAGGCGTTCGCGCGTACCTTCGCGGCCGAGCCGGACTGGGCCGCCGTCGCCCTCGACCTGGGGGTGTGCGGGGCCGTGGGCGTCCTCTCGCTGGCCGTCGCCACCTGGGCGTACCGGCGGGCCGCGGTCCGCTGACGCCGGTGGCGCCCGCGCCGGGCACACCTGGCACGATGTGGGGGTGACCGAAGCCGTGACCCCTCCGTCTCCCGCCGACCCGCCGTCGCTCCCGCCCGAGAAGCCGGGCGCAGGCGCGGGCATCACCCCGGCCGACGTCCGCGACGGGGCCGTCGTGGCCCTGGCGGTCGGCGTGGCCGGTGTGCTCCTCGCCGTGCTGTGGGCGTGGCTGGCGCCGCGGGTGCAGTACGTCTCCAACGGGGAGGCCGTCTTCCTGCGCAACAGCGAGAGCGAGGCGCGGATAGGGACCGACGGGACGTTCTTCCTGCTGGCGGCCGGGCTGGGCGCGCTGAGCGCCGTCGGCACGTTCCTGTGGCGGCGGGCGGGCGGCGTGCCGCTGGTCATCGGGCTCGCGGTGGGGTCCGTCTTCGCCGGGCTGGTGGGGTGGCGGCTGGGGCTGGTCCTCGGCCCGACGTCGGACCTGGTCGCGGCGGCGCGGGCGGCGGGCAAGGGGGTGCCGTTCGACGCGCCGCTGCAGTTGCTGGCGCACGGGGTGCTGCTGGTGTGGCCGATGGCCGCGGTCCTGGTCCACCTGGGCCTCACGGCCCTGTGGACCCCCCGCGACCCGGACCCGTCCCCGGAGTGGTCCGTCTACCCGCTGCCGCACGTCCACGCGGACCCGAAGCCGCCGGTCGCCTGACCCTGGTCGCCTCCGGGGCCGGAAATGCCGCTGCGCCGCCGGAGGCAGACCAGCCCCTCCGGCGTTTGAGGAGCGGGGGTTCGGGGGCCGGCCCCCGACAGCGGCGCCGCAGACGGGTACGGGCAGGCCCCGGCAGAACCAGTGGCGCGCCGCAGGCTACGGGCGGGCCACCGGGGCGACGGTTGCCGACGTGAGGGTGGCGAGGTCCGTCGGGGAGAGTTCGACCTCCAGGCCGCGGCGGCCGGCCGAGACGCAGATCGTGGCGTGCCGCGAGGCCGACGCGTCCAGGACCGTCGGCAGCCGGCGCCGCTGCCCCAGCGGCGAGATGCCGCCCCGGACGTAGCCCGTGGTGCGCTCCGCCAGCGCCGGGTCGGCCATCGCGGCCCGCTTCCCGCCGACCGCCGCGGCCAGCGCCTTCAGGTCCAGCGAGCCCGACACCGGGACCACCGCCACCGTCAGGCCCCCGTCCACGTCCGCGACCAGCGTCTTGAAGACCTGCTCCGGCGAGACGCCGAGCGCCTGCGCCGCCTCCTCGCCGTACGAGGGGTGCGCCGGGTCGTGCTCGTAGGAGTGCGTGGTGAAGGGCACCCCGGCCGCCGTCAGGGTGACGATCGCGGGGGTGCCGGCCGCCTGCTTCGCCTTCTTCGCCATCGGTCCGCCGTCAGTTCGGGCTCGTCGGCGAGCGGGTCAGGTCCACCGCCGGGAGCGACGGGAGGTGGCGGATCACCGCGGTCTCGGTACGCAGGAGCTTCAGCTCCTCCGCGAGGCGGGTCGCCGTGTCGGGGGCCTGCAGCAGCCGCTGCTTGGCCGGGATGTCCAGCACCGCCGCCGCTGCCACCAGGTAGGAGACCACCGACGGCTCGTCGGGGAGCTCCGCGCCCGTCAGGGACCGCTCGCGCGCCCCGGCCAGCCGCTTCTGGTAGGTGCGGAAGGCCCGCAGCACTCCCTCGGCCAGTGCGCCCGCGCCGTCCCCCGCGTCCTCGGGGAGCTCCTCCAGCTCGGCCACCAGGAACGGGCCCGACGCGTCCACCGAGAGCAGGCGTACGCGGGTCGTGCCCGTCGCCAGGACCTCGAAGCTGCCGTCCTCCCGCTCCCGGATCGTCGCCGCGTCCGCGATGCAGCCCACCCGGTGGAAGGCCTGGATCGGGTCCGCGCCGAAGCCCGCGGCGGGGCCCCGCTCGGGGACTGCCGTCTGGTCCGGCAGGCCGGGCGCGGTCGGGGCCACCTCCCGGCCGTCACGGATCGCCACGACGGCGAAGCGGCGCGGTTCGTCCGAGCTCCCCTTGAGCAGCTCTCGCATCATGGCGCGATAACGCTCCTCGAAGACGTTCAGCGGGAGGACGAGTCCCGGGAACAGCACCGAGTTCAGCGGGAAGAGAGGCAGGCGAACGGTGGTCACGAGGCACAGGGTAATGGCCGCGGGGCCGGACCCGTCACCCCCGCCTCAGCAGCCGGGAGGCGCCCGCCGCCACCGTCGTGGCCAGGATCCACCCCAGCAGGATGAGGGCGGTGGCCCCCCACTGCCAGCCGTCCGTGACCTTCCACTGGTCCTGCTGGCCCAGATCGATCACGGGGAGCAGCAGGTCCAGGGCGTACAGGGCGGCGTTCCACTGCGGGTGTTCGTCGGCCTTGATCGGCGGCGGATCGAGCTGCGAGAACAGCAGCGTGCCCGCCGCCCACAGCACCGCCATCCACAGCGCGGCCCGGCCCGGGCGGTACCCGTAGACCACCGTCCAGTCCTGGAGGTACCCCCACGCCTTCTGCCCCGCCGGAAGGGTGGCCCGGCGCCGCCGCTGCTTGGCCAGGAGGACCTCGCGGGCGTCCGCGTCCTCGCCCCCGGCCCGCAGCACGGCCGCCAGCCGCTCGTACGGCTCCGGCGAGTACTCGGGCGTCGCCGCCTCCAGCCACTCCAGCCGGCGCGCGAGCGGGAAGTGGCCGCGGGGCGCGAGGTTCTCGTAGACGAAGCCCTCGATCGACACGCCGCCCGGGCCCGGCCAGCTCGTGGAGGTGTCCACCAGCTTGACCACCTTGGCCCCCGACACCACCACCCGCCCGCGCTCCGGCCGCTCGCCCACGAAACGGAACTCGGGCGTCTGGATCCGGCGCAGCGACAGCTCCTGGTCGGAGGCGAACAGGAACCGAGCCCCGTAGAAGTCGACGGCGTCCCCGAAGCGGCCGTCGTCCAGCCGCAGCCCGCCCCGGCACTCGAAATGCTGCGCCCGCCGGCCGCGCACCGGCGTCGGCCCCAGCCCGTACGGCGGAGTGGAGGAGGCCGAGCCGGTGGCGTAGTCCAGGGAGATCGACGTCAGGTACAGGGTGCGCTCGACGGTCAACTGCGGCGCGTTCAGCGCGTACCGGCCGTTCGGGTTGCGCAGCCGGGCCCCGCGCATGTTCATCGAGACGCCGACCTTCGCGCCGCGCAGGCTCACCTCCCCGTACGTCTCCAGCAGCTCGCCCTGGAAGTCCTGCGCGACCGACATCCCGTCGGCGGCGATCGCCCGCCCCTTGGAGTCGCGCTGCACCACGGCCTGGCTGATCAGCAGGTCCGTGCCGATCTGCGCGTCGGTCAGCCGGATCCCGCGCGCCACCCGGCAGCGCGGCAGGTGCAGGTCGCCCTCCGTGTGCAGGCGCGCCGCCTCCAGCCGCGGTATCGCGCAGTTGACCAGGCGCAGCGTGCCGAACCGGGCCTCGGACAGCTGGACCTCGCTGTCGAAGCGGCAGGACTGGAGCTCCACGTACGGGCCGACCACGCCGCCGGACAGGTCCAGCCGCCCGACGATCCGCACCCCGCGCAGCTTCAGCGAGGCCACCCGGCCAGGCACCGGCGGCGGTCCGTGGAGCAGCAGCAGCGCCACCACCCCTGCGCGGACGCTGCGCCGGGGGCCCCACACGTGGTCCGCGTGCGGGTCGTCCCGGCCGGCGGTGCGCTCGCTCAGATCGCAGACGCTGCCCGTGCGGAACGCCTCCCACATGCGGTGCTCGGCGGCGGAAAGATCCGCCGGTTCCTCGCCCGCGCGTGCCTCGGTCATGGCGGCCCCCCTCCGCTCGTACCACGTGGAGATCAAAGCTATCCGGGGCTGTGGCGTCCGGGGCGTGTATCAGCCAGTGATACGGGCGAACGGTGGATCGGGGCGGTCTGAGAGAATTGGGGGGTGATCTCTCGTATCGACCTGCGCGGTGACGCCCTCCCCGAGGGTGGCGCCCTGCGCGATCTGCTGCCCCGTGCCGAGTTCGACGTAGAAGCTGCCCTGGAGAAGGTGCGGCCCATCTGCGAGGACGTCCATCATCGTGGCACGGCGGCGCTGATCGAGTACGCGCAGAAGTTCGACGGGGTGGCGCTGGAGCAGGTCAGGGTGCCTGCGGAGGCCCTCAAGACCGCCCTCGACGAGCTCGACCCGGCCGTCCGCGCCGCCCTCGAGGAGTCGATCCGGCGCGCCCGGATCGTGCACCGGGGCCAGCGCCGCACCGAGCACACCACCCAGGTGGTCCCCGGCGGCACCGTGACCGAGAAGTGGGTTCCGGTGGAGCGCGTGGGGCTGTACGCCCCGGGCGGCCGCTCGGTGTACCCGTCGTCCGTCGTCATGAACGTCGTACCGGCCCAGGAGGCGGGTGTCGGCTCGATCGCGCTCGCGTCCCCGCCGCAGAAGGAGTTCGGCGGCCTCCCGCACCCGACGATCCTGGCGGCCTGCGCGCTGCTCGGCGTGGACGAGGTGTACGCGGCCGGCGGTGCCGTCGCCGTCGCGATGTTCGCGTACGGCACCGAGGACTGCCTGCCGGTGAACATGGTCACCGGGCCCGGCAACATCTGGGTCGCCGCCGCCAAGCGCTACTTCACCGGGAAGATCGGCATCGACACCGAGGCCGGCCCCACCGAGATCGCGGTCCTCGCGGATTCCACGGCCGACCCGGTGCACGTCGCCGCCGACCTGATCAGCCAGGCCGAGCACGACCCGCTGGCCGCCGCCGTCCTCGTCACCGACTCCGAGGAGCTCGCGGCCGCCGTCGAGCGCGAGCTGGAGCCGCAGGTCGCGGCCACCAAGCACGTCGAGGACCGGATCAAGCCCGCCCTGGCCGGCAAGCAGTCCGCCATCGTGCTGGTGCGTGACCTGGAGGACGGCCTCAAGGTCGTCGACGCGTACGGCGCCGAGCACCTGGAGATCCAGACCGCCGACGCCGCCACCTGGGCCGCCCGCGTCCGCAACGCCGGTGCGATCTTCGTCGGCCCCTGGGCACCGGTCTCCCTCGGCGACTACTGCGCCGGGTCCAACCACGTGCTGCCCACCGGCGGATGCGCCTGCCACTCCTCCGGCCTGTCCGTGCAGTCCTTCCTGCGCGGCATCCACATCGTCGACTACACGCGCGACGCCCTCGCCGAGGTCACCCACCACGTGGTCACCCTCGCCGAGGCCGAGGACCTGCCCGCGCACGGCGCGGCCCTCAAGGCGCGCTTCGGATGGAAGGTTCCCCAGGCGTGACCGGCAACCCCTCTGTGTCCCCGTGGGACGAACTCCCCATCCGCGAAGAGCTCCGCGGCAAGACCCCCTACGGCGCCCCGCAGCTCGACGTGCCCGTCCAGCTCAACACCAACGAGAACCCGTACGAACTCCCCGAAGAGCTCGTCCGGCGCATCGCCGAGCGCGTGGCCGACGCCGCCCGCACCCTCAACCGCTACCCCGACCGGGACGCGGTGGAGCTGCGCACGGAGCTGGCCGCCTACCTCACCCGTACGGCCAAGCACCCGGTCGCACGCGAGAACGTCTGGGCCGCCAACGGCTCCAACGAGGTCCTCCAGCAGCTGCTCCAGACCTTCGGCGGCCCCGGCCGCACCGCGATCGGCTTCGAGCCCTCGTACTCGATGCACGCGCTCATCGCGCGCGGCACCGGCACGGGCTGGATCTCCGGCCCGCGCCGCGAGGACTTCACCATCGACCTCGAGGCGGCGGAGCAGGCGATCGCCGAGAACGCCCCCGACGTCGTCTTCATCGCCTCGCCGAACAACCCCACGGGCACCGCCGTCGAGGCGGAGACCGTCCTCGCGATCTACGAGGCCGCGCAGGCCGCCAAGCCCTCCCTGGTCATCGTCGACGAGGCCTACGTGGAGTTCAGCCACCGGGACTCGCTGCTGCCCCTGATCGAGGGCCGCCCGAACCTGGTGATCTCCCGGACCATGTCCAAGGCCTTCGGCGCCGCCGGACTGCGCCTGGGCTACCTGGCCGCGCACCCCGCCGTGGTCGACGCCGTCCAGCTGGTGCGCCTGCCGTACCACCTGTCGGCCGTCACCCAGGCCACCGCGCTGGCCGCACTGGAGCACACCGACACCCTGCTCGGTTACGTCGAGCAGCTCAAGGCCGAGCGCGACCGACTCGTCATCGAGCTGCGGGCCATCGGCTACGAGGTCACCGAGTCCGACGCGAACTTCATCCAGTTCGGCAGGTTCGAGGACTCCCACACCGCTTGGCAGAAGATCCTCGACCAGGGCGTCCTGGTCCGGGACAACGGAGTGCCGGGCTGGCTGCGGGTCACCGCGGGCACCCCGGCCGAGAACGACGCGTTCCTGGAAGCGGTTCGCGCACTGAAGAAGGAGCAGCACGCATGAGCCGCATCGGACGGGTCGAACGGACCACGAAGGAGACCTCGGTCCTCGTCGAGATAAACCTCGACGGCACCGGCAAGGTCGACGTCTCGACGGGCGTGGGCTTCTACGACCACATGCTCGACCAGCTCGGCCGCCACGGCCTCTTCGACCTCACGGTCAAGACGGACGGCGACCTGCACATCGACAGCCACCACACCATCGAGGACACCGCACTCGCGCTCGGCGCCGCCTTCAAGCAGGCCCTCGGCGACAAGGTCGGCATCTACCGCTTCGGCAACTGCACCGTGCCCCTGGACGAGTCCCTCGCCCAGGTCACCGTCGACCTGTCGGGCCGCCCCTACCTCGTGCACACCGAGCCCGAGAACATGGCGCCGATGATCGGCGAGTACGACACGACGATGACCCGGCACATCCTGGAGTCCTTCGTCGCGCAGGCCCAGATCGCCCTGCACGTCCACGTCCCCTACGGCCGCAACGCCCACCACATCGTGGAGTGCCAGTTCAAGGCGCTGGCGCGGGCCCTGCGCTACGCCGCCGAGTTCGACCCGCGCGCCGCCGGCATCCTTCCGTCCACGAAGGGCGCCCTCTAGCGTGAACGGGCTCAACACGATCCTGATCGTCGTCGGCCTCTTCCTGGCTGGCGGCGTCTACTCCTTCCAGAAGCAGCAGATGCCCAAGTCGGTCGTCATCCTGCTCGCCATCGGCTCCGTGATGTGTCTGGCCGCCGGAGTCCTGCGAATCCAAGGAATCTGGGAATGAGCGCAGCCACCAAGAACGTCGTCGTCTTCGACTACGGCTTCGGCAACGTCCGCTCCGCCGAGCGCGCCCTCGCCCGCGTCGGCGCGAACGTCGAGATCACCCGCGACTACGACAAGGCCATGGACGCCGACGGACTCCTCGTCCCCGGCGTCGGAGCCTTCTCCGCCTGCATGCAGGGCCTGCGCGACGTCCGCGGCGACTGGATCATCGGCCGCCGGCTCTCCGGCGGCCGTCCCGTCATGGGCATCTGCGTCGGCATGCAGATCCTCTTCGAGCGCGGCATCGAGCACGGCATCGAGACCGAGGGCCTGGACGAGTGGCCCGGCACGGTCGGCCCGCTCAAGGCCCCGGTCGTCCCCCACATGGGCTGGAACACCGTCGAGGCCCCGGAGGACAGCCAGCTGTTCGCCGGCCTGGACGCCGACGCCCGGTTCTACTTCGTGCACTCCTACGCGGCGCACGAGTGGAGCCTGGAGGTCACCAACCCGCTGATCCGCGCCCCCAAGGTCACCTGGGCCACCCACGGCGAGCGGTTCGTCGCGGCGGTGGAGAACGGGGCCCTGTGGGCCACCCAGTTCCACCCCGAGAAGTCCGGAGACGCCGGCGCCCAGCTCCTCACCAACTGGATCGAGACCCTGTGATGACCGCTACGCCGAAGACCCTGGAACTCCTGCCCGCGGTCGACGTCCGCGACGGCCAGGCCGTCCGCCTCGTCCACGGGGTGTCCGGCAGCGAGACCTCCTACGGCTCCCCGCTCGAGGCGGCCCTCGCCTGGCAGCGCTCGGGCGCCGAATGGCTGCACCTGGTCGACCTGGACGCCGCGTTCGGCACCGGCGACAACCGCGCCCTGGTCGCGGAGATCACCCGCGCCATGGACATCAAGGTCGAGCTGTCCGGCGGCATCCGCGACGACGCCTCGCTCGCCGCGGCCCTCGCCACCGGCTGCACCCGCGTCAACCTCGGCACCGCCGCCCTGGAGACCCCGGAGTGGGCCGCCAAGGCCATCGCCGAGCACGGCGACAAGATCGCCATCGGCCTCGACGTCCGCGGCACCACCCTCAAGGGCCGCGGCTGGACCAGCGAGGGCGGCGACCTCTACGAGACCCTCGCCCGCCTGGACTCCGAGGGCTGCGCCCGCTACGTGGTCACCGACATCGGCAAGGACGGCACGCTCACCGGCCCCAACCTGGAGCTGCTGAAGAACGTCTGCGCCGCCACCGACCGGCCCGTCGTCGCCTCCGGAGGCATCTCCTCCCTCGACGACCTGCGGGACCTGTCCGCGCTGGTGCCGCTGGGCGTCGAAGGCGCGATCGTCGGCAAGGCCCTGTACGCGAAGGCCTTCACCCTGGAAGAAGCACTGAAGGTGGTCTCCGCATGAGCAACGCCTCCGACGTACGCCGGATCTCCTCCGGCGGCCCCTACGAGGACGTGATCGCCTACTCCCGGGCGGTCCAGCTCCCCAACGGCCTCGTGCTCGTCTCCGGGTGCACGGCCGCCGACGCCGGCGGCCCGTACGACCAGGCCGTCAAGGCCTTCGAGGTCGCCTTCAAGGCACTGGCCGAGGCCGGCCTCGGCCCCGAGGACGTGGTCCGCACCCGCATGTACCTGACGCACGCGCGGGACGTGGACGAGGTGGGCCGCGCCCACAAGACCCTCTTCGACACCGTCCGTCCCGCCGCCACGATGCTCATCGTGTCCGGCTTCGTCGACCCCGCGATGGTCGTCGAGGTGGAGGTCGAGGCGTACAAGGGAGAGACGGCATGACTCTCGCCGTACGGGTGATCCCCTGCCTGGACGTCGACAACGGCCGGGTCGTCAAGGGCGTCAACTTCCAGAACCTGCGCGACGCGGGCGACCCGGTCGAGATGGCCAAGCTCTACGACGCCGAAGGCGCCGACGAGCTCACCTTCCTCGACATCACCGCGTCCTCCGGCAACCGCGAGACCACGTACGACGTGGTGCGGCGCACCGCCGAGCAGGTCTTCATCCCGCTGACCGTGGGCGGCGGCGTCCGTACCGCGGACGACGTGGACAAGCTGCTGCGCGCCGGAGCGGACAAGGTGGGCGTCAACACCGCCGCCATCGCCCGCCCCGAGCTCATCCAGGAGATCGCGGAGCGCTTCGGCCGGCAGGTCCTCGTCCTGTCCGTGGACGCGCGGCGCACCGCCGCCGGCTCCTTCGAGGTCACCACCCACGGCGGCCGCAAGGGCACGGGCATCGACGCCGTCGAGTGGGCCCACCGGGCGGCCGAACTGGGCGCCGGGGAGATCCTGTTGAACTCCATGGACGCGGACGGCACCAAGGACGGCTACGACACGGAGATGATCGAGGCCGTACGCAGGCACGTCACGGTCCCGGTGATCGCCTCGGGCGGGGCCGGCAAGCTGTCGGACTTCGCCCCGGCGGTGGCGGCGGGCGCGGACGCGGTGCTGGCCGCCTCGGTGTTCCACTTCGGCGACCTCCGCATCTCCGAGGTCAAGGGCGCCCTCCGCGAAGCGGGCCACCCCGTCCGCTGATCCTCCGGGGGCGGGTGCGGGTTCCGCTGCGCGGAGCCGGTCCCCGCCCCGCCCTTTCTCCGTTTCCCGGGGCTCCGTCCCGGACCCCGCTCCTCAGACGCCGGAGGGGCTGGATCTGCCGTCAGATGCCCAGTTGCGCGGTGGTCAGCTTGGCCACCGCCTCCTTGTCGCCGTCCAGGGTCACCGCGGCAGCGGCCTGGCGGCCGAAGCAGAAGAGGGTCAGCTCGCCCGGCTCGCCCGTCACCGTCACCACCGGGACGCCCTTGCGCGCCACGGCCGTGCGGCCGTCCGGGCGGCGCAGGACCAGGCCCACCGGGGAGCGGCGGCCCGTCAGGCGGGCCAGCTTCTCCAGGCGGGACCAGAGCGCGTCCGCGAACACCGGGTCCAGCTCGCGCGGGGACCAGTCCGGCTGGGCCCGCCGGACGTCCTCCGAGTGGACGTAGAACTCCACCGCGTTCGCCGCCTCGTCGATCTGCTTCAGCGCGTACGGCGACAGCCTCGGCGGCCCCGTCCTGATCAGCTGGACGAGCTCCTCGTACGGCTTGGCCGCGTACTCCGCCATCGCCCTGTCCAGCCGGTCCCTCAGCACCTTCAGCACCAGGCCGCCCGCCGCGTCCGGACGCCGCTCGCGGACCACCACGTGCGCCGCCAGCTCCCGGCACGTCCAGCCGTCGCACAGCGTCGGCGCCTCCGGCCCGGCGGCTTCCAACAGGTCGGCCAGCAGCAGACGTTCGCGCTTCGCATGGGTAGACATGCGGGCCAGCCTACGGCCGGAACTCGCCCACTGCCCGCTCATCAGGCGGACAGAGATCCATTTCCCGTCCCGTCTCGCGGCACAATGGCACGCATGAGTAAGTCCTCCCTCGATCCCGCCGTCGCCGCTCGCCTCAAGCGCAGCGCCGACGGCCTGGTTCCGGCCATCGCCCAGCAGTACGACACCGGCGAGGTGCTCATGCTCGGCTGGATGGACGACGAGGCGCTGCACCGCACCCTGACCACCGGGCGCTGTACGTACTGGTCCCGCAGCCGGCAGGAGTACTGGGTGAAGGGGGACACTTCCGGCCACTTCCAGCACGTGAAGTCGGTCGCCCTCGACTGCGACGCCGACACCCTGCTCGTCAAGGTCGACCAGGTCGGAGCCGCCTGCCACACGGGCGCCCGCACCTGTTTCGACGCCGATGTCCTTCTGCTGGCCGAATAGCCGGATAGGGTCCCACGCCATGGATCTCGACACCTTCCGCAAGCTCGCGGCCGACCGCCGCGTCATCCCCGTGAGCCGCAGGCTTCTGGCCGACGGGGACACCCCGGTCGGGCTCTACCGGAAGCTGGCCGCGGAGCGCCCCGGCACCTTCCTCCTGGAGTCCGCCGAGAACGGCCGCTCCTGGTCGCGGTACTCCTTCGTCGGCGTGCGCAGCGACGCCACCCTGACCGTCCGGGACGGGCAGGCCCACTGGATCGGCACCCCGCCCGTCGGCGTGCCCACCTCCGGGGACCCGCTCGACGCCCTGCGCTCGACCATCGAGGTCCTGCACACCCCCCGCGACCTCGCGGGCGGGATGCCGCCCTTCACCGGCGGCATGGTCGGCTACCTCGGCTACGACATCGTGCGCCGCCTGGAGCGCATCGGCGACCACACGGCCGACGACCTCGAACTGCCCGAGCTGACCATGCTGCTCACCTCGGACCTGGCGGTGCTGGACCACTGGGACGGCACGGTCCTGCTGATCGCGAACGCCATCAACCACAACGACCTCGACACCGGCGTGGACGAGGCCTATGCGGACGCCGTGGCCCGGCTCGACGCCATGGAGGCCGACCTCGCGCGGCCCGCCCCCTACACCCCGGCGCCGCTGCCCGCCTCCGAGCTGCCCGAGTTCTCGGCGCTGTGGGGCGGCGAGAAGTACCAGGCCGCGGTCGAGGACGTCAAGGAGCGGATCCGGGCCGGCGAGGCCTTCCAGGTGGTGCCCTCCCAGCGGTTCGAGACCCCCTGCAAGGCTTCCGCGCTGGACGTCTACCGGGTGCTGCGGGCCACCAACCCCTCCCCGTACATGTACCTCTTCCGCTTCGAGAACGGCTTCGACGTCGTCGGCTCCAGCCCCGAGGCGCTGGTCAAGGTCGAGGACGGGCGGGCCATGGTCCACCCCATCGCCGGCACCCGGCACCGCGGGGCCACCCCGCAGCGGGACAACGACCTCGCCGACGAGCTGCTGGCCGACCCCAAGGAGCGCGCCGAGCACCTGATGCTCGTGGACCTGGGCCGCAACGACCTGGGCCGGGTCTGCGAGCCGGGATCGGTGGAGGTCGTCGACTTCATGTCGATCGAGCGCTACTCGCACGTGATGCACATCGTGTCCACCGTCACCGGCCGGGTGGCCGAGGGCAAGACGGCCTTCGACGTGCTCACCGCCTGCTTCCCGGCGGGCACCCTCTCCGGTGCGCCCAAGCCCCGCGCCATGCAGATCATCGAGGAGCTCGAGCCCTCCCGGCGCGGGCTGTACGGCGGCTGCGTCGGCTATCTGGACTTCGCCGGGGACTCCGACACGGCCATCGCCATCCGCACCGCGCTGCTGCGCGACGGCACGGCGTACGTCCAGGCCGGCGCCGGAGTCGTCGCCGACTCGGTGCCCGAACTGGAGGACCTGGAGTGCCGCAACAAGGCGGCCGCGGTGCTGCGTGCGGTCGGAGCGGCGAACCGCCTCCACGGGGCGTGAGGCCGTAGGGGATAGTGGGGTACGTGAGTGCCGTACCCCCGCCCCGAACCGACGCCGTCCCCGAGCCGGAGCACGAGCCTGGGCACGAGCCTGGGCACGAGCCGGAGCGCGAGCCCCGGTCCGAGGCCCCGGACAGCCGCAGCAGCCGCCGCAGCGTGGCCGTCGCGCTGCTGCTCGGCACGCTCGGCGCCACCGTCGTCCTCCTCGCCTCCGGCCGGGTCTGGGCCCGGGGCACCACCGCCTTCGCCGGTGACTCGCTCCGGCTGACCGCCGACGGGCAGGCCGTCACCGGGCTGCCCGCGGCCCTGGCCATCGTGGGGCTCGCCGCCCTCGTGGCCGTCTTCGCCGTGCGCGGCAGGAGCCGGCTGCTGGTCTCGGGGCTGCTGGCGCTCAGCGGCCTCGGTGCGGCGCTGTCGGCGGTCCTCGCCGCCGACGGCCGCAGCGCCCTCGACGCGGCCGCCGCCCGGACCACCGCGGACACCGCGGCGAAGGCGGCGGGACTGACCCATACGGCCTGGCCGTACGTCACGGCCGCCGGCGCGGCCCTCATCCTGATCGCGGGCCTGCTGGCCCTGCGCTTCGGCCGGAACTGGCCGGCGATGGGCGGCCGCTACGAACGCGACGGCAGCCCGCGCCCCCGCAAGGCCGCCGTGGTGGATCCGGACCGGCCGGAGGATCTGTGGAAGGCTCTGGACCGGGG
This sequence comes from Streptomyces sp. NPDC085524, assembly GCF_044541755.1. NCBI lineage: Bacteria > Bacillati > Actinomycetota > Actinomycetes > Kitasatosporales > Streptomycetaceae > Streptomyces > Streptomyces sp. NPDC085524. The sequence goes on along the minus strand of NZ_JBITTH010000005.1, from coordinate 292,376 downwards.
CGAGGACCCGACCTCCGACCAGGGGCGCTGACCGGCACTCCGACCCCACCCCCGTGAGCGCGGCCCCGGCCGGGTGCGGGACAATGTCACCGAGCGTTCGACACAGACCGCGCTTTCTACCAACACAGCATCGCGGCAGAGCAACGAGGAGCAACTCATGGCGGGCACTAGCCACGGACACACCCCGGCCGCCTGGACCGGTGTCATCATCGCCTTCATCGGTTTCTGCATCTCCGGCGCCTTCATGGTGCTCGCGAACCCGTGGGGCTTCTGGGCCGGTCTGGTCGTCGTCGCGATCGGCGGTGTCGTCGGCATGGCGATGTCGGCCGCGGGCCTGGGCATGCCGAAGGCCGAGCACAAGGACCTCGCCGATGTGATCGCCGCCGCCAAGGTCCCCGCCAAGGTCTGACCGGTACCGGGGAACGGAAAGGCGCGGCCCGTCGGGCTGCGCCTTTTGCCGTGCTGCGGCTCCTGCGGAGATCGGAGACAATCGGCGGGTGGACGCCTCCCGCACCCCCGATGCCGTACCGCAGTCCGCCCCGCCGGGCCTCCCGGCCTCCCGGGCCCGGCGGCTCGCCGTTCCGGCGGTCACCCTGGCCGGGGCCGTCGCGGCGTTCGCGTACGTGGGCGCAGTGGATCCCAACGAACCCGGCCACTACCCGGTCTGCCCGCTGTTCCGGCTGACCGGAATCCTGTGCCCCGGTTGTGGCGGTCTGAGGAGTGCACACGCGTTCGCCCACGGCGATCTGCCGACAGCATTCGGGGCAAATGCCCTGGCCGTCGTCGGCTACTTCGTCTTCGCCGGATTCACCGCCCTGTGGCTGGTTCGCGCCTATCGGGGCGGACCCGTGCCGCGGATCACCCTGAAGTCGCTGCAATGGTGGGGGCTGGGTGCCGCGGCCCTGGTCTTCGCCGTAGTCCGAAATCTTTCTTTCGGCTCCGCGCTGGCCCCCTGAGGCCCGTACGGAGCCGACATGAAGCCTTGATTCCGAATGTCCAGTTACTGGGACGGCGTCAACCGCGTGCGGAGTGCAACGCCACCTGCGGATACCATTTGATTGCCGACCTCGCAGTGGTACGTGTCTGCCAGGCGGCCGACCGTCATCGACCCGGAAGGGGGCCGCTCGCGTGAGTGTGCTCGACGAGATCATCGAAGGGGTCCGCGAAGACCTTGCCGAACGGCAGGCCCGCGTGAGCCTCGACGAGCTCAAGGAGCGTGCCGCCAAGGCGCCCCAGGCCAAGGACGGCGTCGCCGCCCTCCGCGGCGACAGCGTCAAGGTGATCTGCGAGGTCAAGCGCTCCAGCCCGTCCAAGGGCGCGCTGGCCGCGATCGCCGATCCGGCCGGACTCGCCGCGGACTACGAAGCAGGCGGTGCGGCGGTCATCTCCGTCCTCACCGAGCAGCGCCGGTTCGGCGGCTCGCTGGCCGACCTGGAGGCCGTCCGCGCCCGCGTGGACATCCCGATCCTGCGCAAGGACTTCATCGTCACGGCGTACCAGCTCTGGGAGGCCCGCGCCTACGGCGCCGACCTCGCGCTGCTGATCGTCGCGGCCCTGGAGCAGGAGGCGCTCGTCTCCCTCATCGAGCGGGCCGAGTCCATCGGCCTCACCCCGCTCGTCGAGGTCCACGACGAGGAGGAAGTGGAGCGCGCGGTCGCCGCCGGCGCCCGGATCATCGGCGTCAACGCCCGCAACCTCAAGGACCTCAAGGTCGACCGTTCCACCTTCGAGCGCGTCGCCCCCGAGATCCCGGACCACATCGTCAAGATCGCCGAGTCCGGCATCCGGGGTCCGCACGACCTCATCGCCTACGCGAACGAGGGTGCGGACGCCGTCCTCGTCGGCGAGTCCCTGGTGACCGGCCGCGACCCGAAGGCGGCCGTGGCCGACCTCGTCGCCGCCGGAGCCCACCCCGCCCTGCGCCACGGGCGGAGCTGACCCGTCCCCATGACCCACAACCCGCCCACCGTCAGTACGCAGACCGCGCCGCCGGCACCCCGCCGCAGCCCGGTCGGCGTGCCGACGGCGCACGCGCCCCTGGCGCGCGGCTGCCGCCCCCGCGGCTGCCGCGCCCCGGCCCGGCGGGTGCACGGGCGGCGGGTCCGGTACGTGATCGGCTCCGAGCCCGGTCAGGTCAACGGCATGCGATGGCGTCCCGGAGACGCGCCGTAACGAGGGCCGCCGCGGCCCGGTACGCGAGACGTACCGCGCCGCGCCACACCCTCGTACGGCCTGCGCCCCGGGCCGGCCGGCCCCGGGCGCGGTCTCCTCGTCCCGACACACCAGCGGTCCCCGAGTAGGGCACGTGTGTCGCGGGCGGGCGGCGCAATACGGTGAACCCACTCGTCGCATTCCGTAGGAGCACCGGCATGTCCAGCCAATACTTCATCCCGGACCCGGAGGGTCACGTTCCGAACGCCGAAGGCTACTTCGGCGACTTCGGAGGCAAGTTCATCCCGGAGGCGCTCGTCGCCGCCGTGGACGAGGTCGCCGTCGAGTACGACAAGGCCAAGGGCGACCCGGCCTTCGCCGCCGAGCTGAACGACCTGATGGTCAACTACACCGGCCGGCCGAGCGCCCTCACCGAGGTTCCCCGGTTCGCCGAGCACGCGGGCGGCGCGCGGATCTTCCTCAAGCGCGAGGACCTCAACCACACCGGCTCGCACAAGATCAACAACGTGCTGGGCCAGGCGCTGCTCACCAAGCGCATGGGCAAGACCCGCGTCATCGCCGAGACCGGAGCCGGCCAGCACGGCGTGGCCACCGCCACAGCCTGCGCCCTCTTCGGCCTCGACTGCACCATCTACATGGGCGAGATCGACACCCAGCGCCAGGCCCTCAACGTGGCCCGCATGCGCATGCTGGGCGCCGAGGTCATCGCGGTGAAGTCCGGCTCCCGCACCCTGAAGGACGCCATCAACGAGGCGTTCCGCGACTGGGTCGCCAACGTGGACCAGACCCACTACCTCTTCGGCACCGTCGCCGGCCCGCACCCCTTCCCGGCCATGGTCCGCGACTTCCACCGCGTCATCGGCGTCGAGGCCCGCCGCCAGATCCTGGAGCGCGCCGGCCGGCTGCCCGACGCCGTCGCGGCCTGCGTCGGCGGCGGCTCCAACGCCATCGGCCTCTTCCACGCCTTCATCCCGGACGCCGACGTCCGCCTCGTCGGCTTCGAGCCCGCCGGGCACGGCGTCGAGACCGGCGAGCACGCGGCCACGCTGACCGCGGGCGAGCCCGGCATCCTGCACGGCTCCCGCTCCTACGTCCTCCAGGACGAGGAGGGCCAGATCACCGAGCCGTACTCCATCTCGGCCGGCCTGGACTACCCCGGCATCGGCCCGGAGCACTCCTACCTCAAGGACTCCGGCCGCGGCGAGTACCGCGCCGTCACCGACGACGCGGCGATGCAGGCCCTGCGCCTGCTCTCCCGCACCGAGGGCATCATCCCGGCCATCGAGTCGGCCCACGCCCTCGCCGGCGCGCTGGACCTCGGCAAGGAGCTGGGCAAGGACGGCCTGCTGGTCGTCAACCTCTCCGGCCGCGGTGACAAGGACATGGACACGGCAGCCCGCTACTTCGGGCTGTACGACGGCGAGAGCGCCGAGGGGGAGTCGAAGTGAGCAACGCCAGCGAAAAGACCGGGCGCATCCAGCTGCTGAGCGACACGCTCGCCAAGGCCAAGTCCGAGGACCGCGCCGCCCTCGTCGCCTACCTCCCGGCCGGCTTCCCGACCGTCGACGGAGCCATCGAGGCGGTCAAGGCCGTCATCGCGGGCGGCGCGGACGTCGTCGAGATCGGCCTCCCGCACAGCGACCCGGTCCTGGACGGCGCGATCATCCAGACCGCCGACGACATCGCCCTGCGCGGCGGAGTCAAGATCGCCGACGTGCTGCGCACCGTGCGCGAGGCCCACGAGGCGACCGGGGCCCCGATCCTGGTCATGACGTACTGGAACCCCATCGACCGCTACGGCGTCGAGCGGTTCACCGCCGAGCTGGCCGAGGCGGGCGGCGCCGGCTGCATCCTGCCCGACCTGCCGGTCCAGGAGTCCGGGCTGTGGCGCGAGCACGCGGAGAAGCACGGTCTGGCGACCGTCTTCGTCGTGGCCCCCAGCAGCAAGGACGAGCGCCTCGCCACCATCACCGCGGCCGGCTCCGGCTTCGTCTACGCCGCCTCCCTCATGGGTGTCACCGGCACCCGCGAGTCCGTCGGCAACCAGGCACAGGACCTCGTCCGGCGCACCCGCGCCACGACCGAGCTCCCGGTCTGCGTGGGCCTCGGCGTCTCCAACGCCGTCCAGGCCAAGGAGGTCGCGGGCTTCGCCGACGGCGTGATCGTCGGCTCGGCCTTCGTGAAGCTGCTGCTGGACGCACCGGACGAGGCGGCCGGGCTGGCCGCCGTACGGGCGCTGGCGGGCGAGCTCGCGGCCGGCGTACGCAGGAACTGACGTCATGCGCACGCCTGAGCGGGTTCTGTAGTCCGATCGGGTGGAAGTGGGGGCGGGGAGGCACGCGAGTGCCTCCCCGCTTCGTTTGGCCGAACGTGAGCGAGAAGAACGACGGTGCGAACCGCGATGCGACGAAACGATCGGCCCGGGAGCGACTCCAGCTGGAGCGCGAGCGGCAGAAGACCCGGGACAAGCGCCGGCGGACCCTCATCGTGGCGGCGGCGGTGGTCGGCGTACTCGGCCTGGCGACCGTCGTCGGCGTGATCGCGGCCAACACCGGCAAGGGCGACAAGGCCGCCAAGGCGGGCCCGGTGGTCGCCCCGTCGGGGGCCACGGGCAAGGACGCGCTCGCCATCCAGACGGGCAAGGACGGGGCCAAGCACACGCTGATCGTGTGGGAGGACTTCCGCTGCCCCGCCTGCAAGGCCTTCGAGGACAACTACCGCGACACCATCCACGAGCTGCAGGCCAAGGGCCTGCTCAACGTCGAGTACCACCTCGTCACCCTCATCGACGGGAACATGCGCGGCACCGGCTCACTGAACGCGGCGAACGCGGCGGCCTGCGCCCAGGACGTCGGCAAGTTCACCGCGTACCACGACGTCCTCTTCCAGAACCAGCCGCAGGAGGTCGACGACGCCTACGCCAAGAACGCCAAACTGCTGGAACTGGCGGGCAAGGTCGACGGGCTGGACACCCCCGAGTTCCGCGCGTGCGTCGAGAACGGCACCCACAACAGCTGGGTGGCCAAATCGCACGAGGCCTTCCGCGCCGGCAAGTTCCGGGGCACCCCGACCGTGCTGCTGGACGGCAAGGACATCTTCTCCGACCAGACGAACCCGATCACCCCGCAGAAGCTGAAGGAGCAGGTGGAGGGCACGGCCGCGGGCTCCGGCGGCGGCGCCGCCAAGGCGTCCCCGTCCGCCTCGGCCCCGGCTTCCGGCGCCTCCTCGCCCTCCCCGTCCGCGGGGGCCAAGGCGAAGGGCTCCTCGAAGACGGGCTCGCCGACGGCCGGCGGGACGGCCAAGGGGTCCGGTACGGGCGCGGGCGCGGGCACGGGCACGAGCACCGGAACCGGGGCAGAAGAGGACTGAGTCACCCACCGGGCCATGTGAGGATTTGGTTTCGGCTTGCCGGGCGGGTTGCGGTCCGTACCGCCCGGCAGGGTAGCGTCATGACTGCCATGGACATTGCTTACATCCCCAGCCCGTCGACCGGCGTGATCCATCTCGGACCGATCCCGCTGCGCGGCTACGCGTTCTGCATCATCATCGGCGTCTTCGTCGCCGTCTGGCTCGGCAACAAGCGGTGGGTCGCGCGCGGCGGAAAGCCGGGCACGGTCGCGGACATCGCCGTGTGGGCGGTGCCGTTCGGCCTTGTCGGCGGTCGCCTCTACCACGTGATCACCGACTACCAGCTCTACTTCGGCGAGGGCCGCAACTGGGTCGACGCCTTCAAGATCTGGGAGGGCGGCCTCGGAATCTGGGGTGCGATCGCGCTGGGCGCGGTCGGAGCCTGGATCGGCTGCCGGCTGCGCGGCATCCCGCTGCCGGCCTGGGCGGACGCCCTGGCCCCCGGCATCGCGCTGGCCCAGGCCTGCGGACGCTGGGGCAACTGGTTCAACCAGGAGCTCTACGGCCGCGCCACCGACGTGCCGTGGGCGCTGGAGATCAGCGAGGGCCCGAACCGGGTCGCCGGCACCTACCACCCGACCTTCCTGTACGAGTCGCTGTGGTGCGTCGGCGTCGCGCTCCTGGTCATCTGGGCCGACCGGCGCTTCACGCTCGGACACGGGCGGGCGTTCGCGCTGTACGTGGCCGCGTACTGCTCGGGCCGCGTGTGGATCGAGTACATGCGCGTCGACGAGGCGCACCACGTGCTGGGCCTCCGGCTGAACGTGTGGACCTCGATCGTGGTGTTCGTGGCGGCCGTGGTGTACCTGGTGCTGTCCGCGAAGCTGCGGCCGGGGCGGGAGGAGATCGTCGAACCGGACGCCTCCGGTGCGGAGGGTGACGCCGAGTCCGAGTCCGAGTCCGGGGACGAGTCCGAGGGCAAGGCCTCGGGCACCGCTGCCGCCGCCGTCGAGGACAAGCCGAAGGCGGCCGTGCTGACGAAGGAAGCGCCCGCCGCGCTCGAGGCCCCGGCTCCGGAGGCCGGGAAGAGCTGACCCGTACGGTCCGGAAGGGGGCGTCGCGCATGCCGCGGCGCCCCCTTCCGCGTACCCGGGCCGGGTGTGTGCCGCCGCGCGGGAGCGGTCCCCTACCCGCCCCTTCCACCGTTCCCCGGGGTTCCGCCCCGGACCCCGCTCCTCAAACGCCGGAGAGGCTGGATGGGCGCCGACCGGGCTGGATTGCCAGCAGGGCCATTTCAGCCCGGCCGGCGTTCGAGGACCGGGGGTCTCAGAGGGGGGCGACGCGACGGGACAAGGAGAGGGTGCGGTGGGCGGCGGCCACCACGGCCGGGTCGATGAAGCGGCCGTCCGGGAGGGCCTGGGCCCCAGGGGTGGCACGGGCGGCGGTGACGATCTCCTCCGCGGCCGTCACTTCCTCCGGGCCCGGGAGATAGGCACGCTCGATCACCGGCAGCTGGCGGGGATGAATCGCCGCCCGGCCGAGGAAGCCCAGGGCACGCCCCCGCGCGCACGAGACGGCGAGCGCCTCCAGGTCCCGGATGTCAGGGAACACGGACTGGGCCGGGGGCGCCAGCCCCGCCGCCCGGGCCGCGACCACGACACGGGAGCGCGGCCAGTCCAGCCCCGCCTCCCCGCAGACGCCCAGATCGGCGCGCAGGTCCGCTTCGCCGAGGGACAGCCCGTGCAGGGCCGGGTGCGCGCGGGCGATCTCGTAGGCCCGCTCCACCCCCAGCGCCGATTCCAGCAGCGCGTGCAGGCCGACGCCGCCGGTGCGGTCGGCGACGGCGGTGATCTGCTCCGGGGCGCTGATCTTCGGCAGCCGGAGTCCCGCGAGGCCCCGCAGGCCGGCGAGGGCCGTGAGGTCGGCGCCGCCCCACGGGGAGTCGAGGGCGTTCACCCGGACGTGGACGGGGACCGGGGGCCGCTCGCCGAGCAGTTCGGCGGTGGCGGCGCGGGCGTACTCCTTGCGGGAGACCGGAACCGCGTCCTCCAGGTCCACGATCACCGCGTCCGCCCCGCGGTCGAGGGCCTTGGCGACCACCTCCGGCCGGTCGCCGGGTGCGTACAGCCAGGTAAGGATCACAGAGCCCGCTCCTCGCGCAGAGCCTTGATCTCGGTCGCCGACAGGCCGAGCTCGGTCAGGACGGCCTCGGTGTCGGCGCCGTGCGGGCGGCCGGCCCAGCGGATCCCGCCGGGGGTCTCGGACAGCCGGAAGAGGACGTTCTGCATCCGCAGCGGCCCCAGCTCCGGGTCCTCGATCTCCGTGAGCGTGTCCAGGGCCGCGAACTGCGGGTCGGCCATCACGTCCCTGACGTCGTAGACCTGGGCGACGGCCGCCTCGGCGTCCTCGAAGGCGGCGACGACCTCCTCCGCCTTGTGGCGGGCGATCCAGCCGCCGACCGCCTCGTCGAGGACCTGCGCGTGCGCGGCCCGGCCGGTGCCGGTCGTGAACCAGGGCTCGGCGATCAGCTCGGGCCGGCCCACCAGCCGCATGACCCGCTCGGCGATGGACTGGGCCGACGTGGACACCGCCAGCCAGCGGCCGTCGGCGCTGCGGTACGTGTTGCGGGGGGCGTTGTTCGTGGAGCGGTTGCCGGTGCGCGGCTGCACGTAGCCGAGCTGGTCGTACCAGATCGGCTGCGGGCCCAGCACGGTCAGGATCGGCTCGATGATGGCCAGGTCCACGACCTGCCCGTGCCCGGTGCGGTCGCGGCCCGCGAGCGCGGTCATCACGGCGTACGCGGTGGTCAGCGCGGCGATCGAGTCGGCGAGCCCGAAGGGCGGCAGGGTCGGCGGCCCGTCCGGCTCGCCGGTGATGGCGGCGAAACCGCTCATCGCCTCGGCGAGGGTGCCGAAGCCGGGGCGGCGGGCGTACGGGCCGTGCTGGCCGAAGGCCGTGACGCGGGCCAGGACGAGGCGCGGGTTGGCGGCCGACAGCTCGGGCCAGCCCAGGCCCCACTTCTCCAGGGTGCCGGGGCGGAAGTTCTCGATCACGACGTCGGCGGTGGCGGCCAGGCGGAGCAGGGTGTCGCGGCCGCCCGGGGTGGACAGGTCGAGGGTGATGGTCCGCTTGTTCCGGCCGAGCAGCTTCCACCACAGGCCGACGCCGTCCTTCGCGGGGCCGTGCCCGCGCGACGGGTCGGGGCGACCGGGGTGCTCGACCTTGACGACCTCGGCGCCGAAGTCCCCGAGGAGGGTGGCCGCGAGCGGGCCGGCGAAGAGGGTGGCGAGGTCGAGGACGCGCAGTCCTTCCAGGGGGCCGGTCCCCCCGGGGGCCGCGGCGGTCATGCGGCGCCCCCGGCCAGGGCGAAGGCGTCGGTCTCCGCGCGGGCGGGCATCGAGTCCTGGGCGCCGGGCCGCTGGACGGAGAGGGCGGCGGCGCACGAGGCCCAGCGCAGCGCCGCCGGCACGGGCCGTCCCTCGCCCAGGGCCACCGCGAGGGCGCCGACGAAGGTGTCCCCGGCGGCGGTGGTGTCCACGGCGCGCACCCGGGGCGCGGGCACGGACAGCGGCTCCCGGCCGCGCGCCGCGTACAGGGCGCCGGCCGAGCCGAGGGTGATCACCACCTCGGGCACGTCCTCCAGCAGGGCACCCGCCGCCTGGACCGGATCGGTGAGGCCGGTGAGGGCGGCGGCCTCGTGCTCGTTGGGGACCAGCAGGTCTACGGCGCCGAGGAGCCCGGCGGGCAGCGGCTGGGCGGGGGCCGGGGTGAGGACCGTACGGACGCCGTGGGCGCGGGCGCAGAGGGCTCCGGCGAGGACGGCGGCCAGGGGCAGTTCGAGCTGGAGGAGGAGCGAGCCGGCGCCGGCGATCCGGGCCTCGTCGCCCGCCTCCAGGCCCGTGACGAGGGCGTTCGCGCCCGGGATGACGATGATGCTGTTGGCGCCCTCGTCGTCCACGGTGATGTGGGCGGTACCGCTGGCGCCCTCGACGGTGCGCAGGCCCGCCGTCTCCACCCCGGCCGAGGCGAGCGCGGAGCGCAGCCGTACGCCGAACTCGTCGGCCCCGACCGCGCCGATCATCACCACCTCCCCGCCGCAGCGGGCGGCGGCGACGGCCTGGTTGGCGCCCTTGCCGCCGGGGACGGTGCGGAAGGACCTGCCCGTGACGGTTTCGCCGAGGCGGGGGGCCTTGGGGACGTAGGCGACGAGATCCATGTTGGTACTGCCGAGCACGGCGATGGCCGTCATGAGCGTGCTGCCTCCTGTGCGGTGAGGTGGGCGAGGGTGTCGAAGCCGATGCCGTCGAAGCCGGGGACGGTGGTCGCGAGGCGGTTCTTCAGGGGGGCCGACCAGCGGTGCGGGACCTCGCCGGAGACGAGGGCGGCGAGGGCGCCGGCGGTGGCCCCGTTGGAGTCGGTGTCCCAGCCGCCGGAGACGGCCCGGCAGACGGAGTGGCCGAAGTCCCCGTCGGCGTGGGTCAGGGCGGCGGTGATCAGCGCCGTGTTGGGCACGGCGTGGACCCAGTGGTAGTGCCCGTAGCGGGCGTGCAGCCGGTCCACGACGAGGTCGAAGTCGGCGTCCTCCCCGGCCGCGCGGATGCCGAACCGTACGGCCTCGGCGAGGCGTGAGCGGGGTGGTACGAACTCCAGCCCGGCCCGCAGCGCGGTGTGCACGTCGGCGCGCCCGGTGGCGGCGGTGGCGGTGGCCGCGGCGACGAAGACGGCGGCGTAGATCCCGTTCGCGGTGTGGGTGAGGACGGCGTCCCGGTACGCCTGGGCCGCCGCGGCGGCCGGGTCGCCGGGGTTGGTCCAGCCGTGGACGTCGGCGCGGATCAGGGCGCCGATCCACTCGCGGAACGGATTGTGGTGGGTGGCGGTCAGCGGGGGTTCCAGACCGTGCAGGAGGTTGCGGTAGGCGACGCGCTCGGCGGTGAAGGTCCGGCCCGCGGGCAGCTCGTCCAGCCAGAGCCGGGCGACGTCGGCGGTGGTGAAGCCCTTGCCGTGCCGTTGGAGGAGGAGCAGGCCGAGGAGGGGGTAGTTGAGGTCGTCGTCCTCGGGCATGCCGTCGATGTTCTCGGCGAGGGAGGTGGGGGCGGAGCGGCGGTTCCAGGGGTGGGCGGCGAGGACCTCCGGCGGGACGCGGCGGGCGGTGAACCAGTCGTCGAGCGGCCAGTTGCCGGCGGCGCGGGCCAGGGCGCGGATGCCGTGCAGCGGCAGCTTCTCCACGGGCTTCCCGAGCAGGCACCCGACGGCCCGGCCGGTCCAAGCGGCCTCCAGGCGGGCCGGGTACCCGGCGGGCGGCCCGGCGGGGGCCGGGGGGAGGCCCCCGGGCCAGGTGGCGCTGACGGCGTCCCAGGAGTGCGGTTCGTCGGGGGCGAGGGGGGAGGGGAGGGCGGCCAGGTCGTCCAGGAGGCGGGCGGCCAGGGCGCGGAGTTCCGGCGGGGCCGGGGTGGGGGAGGCGCCGGCCCGGGCGGGGGCCGGGTGGCCGCCCGCCGCCAGCCAGGTCCGGCGCGCGGGCCCGGCGTCCCGGCCGTCCTCCGCGGCCTGCCGCAGCTCGTGCCCGATCAGGTCCTCGGGCTGCGCCCAGGTGAGCCGTACGGGGTCCCGGCGGTCGGTGTCGCCACAGGGCGCTGCAGCCGTCACCGGGGGGCCGTGAGGGCGGCGAAGGCCGAGGCGTGGGCGGTGCGGCGGTCGCGGTCGCGGGCGTAGATCTCGCGGGTCACCGCGGCCAGCGACGCGGCCGGGGCGTGCAGGTCCAGGCGGCTGGATTCCGCCACCTGCTTCGCCCAGGCCGGCGGGACCACGGCCTCGCCGCCCAGGGCCCCGGCGATCGCGCCCGCCATGGTGGCGATGGAGTCGCAGTCCCGGCCGTAGTTGACGGCCCCGAGCACGGAGGTCTCGTACGCCCCGTCCGCGATCAGCAGCATGCCGAGCGCGATGGGGAGCTCCTCGATGGAGTGCAGGCGGGAGGGGCGCCGCGCGCCGAGGGAGGGGGCGCGGTAGTCGGGGCCCACCGAGTCGTACGGGGCGACCGCGGCCCGCAGCGGGGCCAGGGCCGACTCGAAGTCGCGGTGCCGGGAGGCGGCTTCCGTGACGGCGGCGATCGCGGCGCGGGTGCCGTCCTTCGCCAGCGCGAGGGCGGCGTCCACCACCGAGGAGGCCGTCGCACCGGGCAGACACGCGGCCGCCACCGCGGCCGCGAACACACCCGCCGCCTCCCGTCCGTACGAGGACTGGTGCGCGCCCGCGATGTCCAGCGCCTCCGCGTACGCCCCGGCCGGGTTGCCCGCGTTGGCGATGCCGACCGGCGCCATGTACATCGCCGCACCGCAGTTGACGATGTTGCCGCTGCCCGCCTCGCGGGGGTCGACGTGCGCGTAGTGGAGGCGGGTGACGATCCACTTCTCGGCCAGGAAGATCCGCTGCAGGGGGAGGGCCTCGGCCTCCAGTTCCGGGATCCAGCGGGGGTTGGTCATCAGGTCCGGGACCAGGTGCTCGGCGACGGCGTAGGCGTCGAGGTGGTCCCGCACGGTCTCGTAGACCCGTACCAGCGCATGGGTCATCAGGGTGTCGTCGGTGACGTGCCCGTCGCCCTTGTGGTACGGGGCGATGGGGCGGGCCGTGCGCCAGTCCTCGTGCCAGGGGCCGACGATGCCGTGGATGCGGCCGCCGTGCCGTTCCACGATCTGGTCCGGGGTCCAGCCCTCCACCGGGCCGCCGAGCGCGTCGCCTACGGCGGCCCCGACGAGTGCGCCGGCGGCCCGGTCCTCCAACGTGAGCGTCATGTCCGAATCATCCCTTGGGTGTTGGGGCGGGGGTGGGGATTGGGCGAGGTGAGTTCCGTACGGGTGAGGAGGGCCGCGAGTTCGACGAGGTCCGTGCCGGCCAGGCGGGGGAGGGCGCAGCCGGACAGGGTGCGGCAGGCCTCGCGCCAGGCGGCGGGGATCGAGTCGCCGCCGCCGAGTGCGCCGGTGAGCGCTCCGGCGAGGGCGGGGGCCGAGTCCGCGACGCGGGAGAGGCAGGCCGCGGCCGGGACGGCCTCGGTCACCTTGCCGCGGGCGGCGGTGGCGAGGGCGAGGGCCACGGGCACGGTCTCGGCGGCGGCGATCCCGTAGCTGTAGACGTGGTCGACGATCTCGTGCTCGAGGGTGGGGACGATGGCGAAGGCGCCGCCGTCGGTGTGGGCGCGGGCCAGCTTGACCGCGTGGCGGGCGTTGCGGCCGATCTCGGTGGCCTCGGGGAGCTGGGCGAGCGCGGCGTCGACGGCGGCGTCCACGTCGGGGGTGGCCAGCGCGGTGGCGAGGGCGGCGGCCATGGCGCGGGCGCCGTGGACCCCGTCGCCGTCCTGGGTGTAGCGGGCGTCGAACTCGGCGAGGTCCGCCGCCGCGCGGGGGTCCCCGGGGTGGACCACGGCCAGGACGCAGGCGCGTACGCAGGCGGCGTCGTCGAAGTAGTGCGGGTTGTCGTGGCCGGTGGCGGGCGGGCGCAGGCCGGTGGCGAGATTGCCGAGGCCGGCCCGGACGGAGATCCGGGCGCGGAGGGGGAGCACGGCGGACTCGACCTCCGGCGCGCGTTCCGCGGCGGCCGCGACCTCGCTGGCGAGGGCGTTCCAGGCGAGGTCGATGGCCGCGCGCATCCTTCTGGACCGGCTGAGGTCGGAGAGGAGCACGCCGGCGGCGGTGAGCACGGACTCGGCGACGAAGGCCGCCCACTCGGCGTCGTCGGACGGGCCGAGGCGCAGCGGCTCCGGCGGCTGGTTCAGAGCGATGGGGACGGGGAGGGTGGTGGTGGCGTTCTGCTCGGCGAAGGTGTCGAGCTCGCGGGTGAGGCGGCGGGTCCACTCGGGCATGCGGCTCGCGCGGTGGCGGGCCGCGGGCCACCCGGCGGCGTCGCCTGCGGCGAGCCCGAGGAGGAGGCCCTCGATCCGGCGGGCTCCGGCCGGCTGCCCTGCCGGTTGCCCTGCGGGCGCCTCGGCGGGGGCCGGACCGGGGCTCCGCCCCGGACCCCGCTCCTCAAACGCCGGAGGGGCTGGAATGCGGCTGCTGCCGTCGGCAACCTCAGCCTCGCCAGGGGGCGCCTCCCGGCGGTAGCCGGGGGAGCGTGAGGCGCGGGGCTCGGGGCGGAGCCCCGACGGGGTCTGGGGCGGAGCCCCGGTCTCGGGAAGGGGCGGGGTGGGGGAGAGGCCCCGCGCAGCGGTACCCGCGCGCGGCGCGGCCGGCGGCCGGGGCTCCGGGGCAGGGGCGGCCGGGTCCGGGGTGTCCGGGGTGAAGGGGGGCGGGGTCATCGGGGGGCCTCGCATTCCGGGGTGAGGAGGTCCGCGATGTCCAGGACGTGGTAGCCCCGCATCGAGGGGAGGCAGCTGCCGCGGACCGGCCCGATGGCCGAGGACCAGTCGGCGGGGATCGCCGCGGCGCCGGACAGGGCCCCGGCCAGCGCGCCCGCCACCGCCGCCGTGGTGTCGGCGTCGCGGCCCATGTTGACGGCCGTGAGGACGGAGGAGGGGAAGTCGCCGCGGCAGGCGGCGAAGGCGCCGAACGCGAGGCCCACCGCCTCGGGGGCCAGGTCCGTCCACGGGTAGCCGCCGATGACCACCGCCGAGCGGACCGCGCGTTCGCCGCGCGGGGCGGCCGTCACCGCGCGGCGCAGCGAGCGGGCCGTCCAGGAGTCGGAGGGGATGACGGAGAGGGCCGCGGAGATGACGGAGGCGGGGGAGCCGCCCGCCATGGCCGCGGCGACCCCCGCGGCGACCGCCTGGCCTCCGTAGATGCCCTCCCCGTCGTGGCTCACCGAGCCGTCGATGGAGACGAGGCGGGCCGCCTCCGCGGGGCGGCCGGCCGCGAAGACGCCGAACGGGGCCGCCCGCATGGCGAGACCGTCCGACCACGCGTGCCGGTGCTGGGCCGAGATGGGGGCCGCCAGACCGCGGCGGAGGTTCTCGAGCGTGCCCCGCTCCGAGAACCCGGCGCCGCGGAACGGGCCTTCGTCGAGGTCCGCGATCCAGTGGTGCCAGGCCCGTTCCACGTGGGAGACGGTGAGCGCCGACCCGTGCCGGGCCAGCAGCAGCCCGGAGAAGATCGCGTATTCGGTGTCGTCCGTGCCCGCCGGGTCGTCCGACACGAAGCCTTCGATCCGGCCCCACTTGGCCCGGATCTCCGACGGCTTCATGTTCTCCGCGGGGGCGCCCAGCGCGTCACCCACCGCCAGCCCCAGAAGAGCGCCCCTGGCCCGTTCGAGGAGGACCTGCGGATTGCATGCAATCAGCTCCATGGCGCGCCTCTCCACTTGATGGGACTCATGATGAGCCCTTGGGGGATTTGTGCCACGGCATGTGGTTTGTCGCCCGTCGCGAAACGCCCCGCGAACGCTGCCGTCACCCGGTCGCCGACCCCCAAAACCGCAGGTAAGTACGGCCTTCCTTGCTGGCGGGCGGCGGAAATCGTGCGTAGTTTCGAGGTGTTCAGGGGGAGCGGGATGTCTCGCGGAGCCCGTTGACACAAATGGGGAGATATCCGTGTCCATCATCGACATCGAAGCACCGCTGCACACCGCCCACCGGGACAACCACACGCACCGCGACGTCAACGGCGGATGGCTGCGTCCGGCCGTCTTCGGCGCGATGGACGGGCTCGTCTCCAACCTCGCGCTGATGACCGGCGTGGCGGGCGGCGCCGTCGCCCCGCACACCGTCGTGATCACCGGCCTGGCGGGCCTCGCGGCCGGTGCGTTCTCGATGGCGGCCGGCGAATACACCTCCGTGGCCTCGCAGCGCGAGCTCGTACTTGCCGAACTGGACGTGGAACGGCAGCAGTTGCTGGGGCACCCGACCGACGAGATGGAGGAGCTCGCCGAGCTCTACGTCTCCCGGGGCGTCGAGCCCGCCCTCGCCCGCGAGGTGGCCATGCAGCTGTCCCGCGACCCCGAGCAGGCGCTGGAGATCCACGCCCGCGAAGAGCTCGGGATCGACCCCGACGACCTGCCCTCGCCGCTGGTCGCCGCGGTCTCCTCCTTCGGCTCCTTCGCGCTGGGCGCGCTGCTCCCCGTACTGCCGTACCTGCTCGGCGCCACGTCCCTGTGGCCCGCCGTGCTGCTGGCGCTGGCCGGGCTCTTCGCCTGCGGCGCGGTCGTGGCGCGGGTCACGGCCCGGTCCTGGTGGTACAGCGGTTTGCGGCAGCTTGTCCTGGGTGGCGCCGCCGCCGGTGTGACGTACATCCTGGGAACCTGGATCGGCGGAGCCATAGGCTGATCAGGCGGGGAGTGAGACACTATGCGGTACGCAACATAAGTAGTCCGTTACCCGGCGGTTTCGATCCCGTGTCCGCCGGGCATCAGACCAGGGCGCCCGGGCAATGATGCCCACTACGCGTCGGGACCTTCTCCCCGTGATGCGTGTCCAGACACCGAAGGTCCCCTTCTTTCTGCCTCGTGCGATGTCCGCATGCTGGAATGGCATATCCGCTTCGCGGGATTGTCGTCATCATGTAATCTGCACGAAATTTCGCAGAGGGCCAACGTCGTCCCTCGGCTATGCACATATGCCACGACGACGACGGGAGAGCCGATGCGTTCCGCATCCACGCACTCCGCGACCGGCCTCAGCAACACCGCCTGGTCGCCCATGGACGGTCGCCCCGCCCAGCAGGGCATGTACGACCCGCGCAACGAGAAGGACGCCTGTGGCGTCGGATTCGTGGCGAACCTCACCGGCGAGGCCACCCACACCCTCGTTGAGCAGGCCCTGACCGTACTGCGGAACCTCGAGCACCGCGGCGCCACCGGCTCCGAGCCGGACTCTGGCGACGGTGCCGGCATCCTCTCCCAGGTGCCCGACGCGTTCCTGCGCGAGGTCGCCGGATTCGAGCTCCCCGAGGCCGGCGCGTACGCCGTCGGCATCGCCTTCCTCCCCGCCGACGGCACCGCACAGGCCGTCGCCGTGGAGCAGATCGAGGCCATCGCCGCCCAGGAGAACCTCACGGTCCTCGGCTGGCGCGAGGTCCCGGTCACCCCGGACCTGCTCGGCAACGGCGCCCGCGCCACCATGCCGGCCTTCTCCCAGCTCTTCGTGAGCAACGGGACCACGGGCATCGAGCTGGACCGCAAGGCCTTCGTACTGCGCAAGCGCGCCGAGCGCGAGGCCGGGGTGTACTTCCCCTCGCTCTCCGCCCGCACCATCGTCTACAAGGGCATGCTGACCACCGGCCAGCTGGAGCCCTTCTTCCCCGACCTCTCCGACCGCCGCTTCGCCTCGGCCGTCGCCCTGGTCCACTCGCGGTTCTCGACGAACACCTTCCCGTCCTGGCCGCTCGCCCACCCGTACCGCTTCGTCGCGCACAACGGCGAGATCAACACGGTCAAGGGCAACCGCAACTGGATGAAGGCCCGCGAGTCCCAGCTGGCGTCCGACGTCTTCGGCGAGGGCACACTGGACCGGATCTTCCCGATCTGCACCCCGGACGCCTCCGACTCGGCCTCCTTCGACGAGGTCCTGGAGCTGCTCCACCTCGGTGGCCGCTCGCTCCCGCACAGCGTCCTGATGATGATCCCGGAGGCGTGGGAGAACCACACCTCCATGGACCCGGCCCGCCGCGCGTTCTACCAGTACCACTCCACGATGATGGAGCCCTGGGACGGCCCGGCCTGCGTCACCTTCACCGACGGCACCCAGGTCGGCGCGGTCCTCGACCGCAACGGTCTGCGCCCCGGCCGCTACTGGGTCACCGACGACGGCCTCGTCGTCCTCGGCTCCGAGGTCGGCGTGCTCGACATCGACCCGGCCAAGGTCGTCCGCAAGGGCCGCCTGCAGCCCGGCAAGATGTTCCTCGTCGACACCGCCCAGAAGCGGATCATCGAGGACGACGAGATCAAGGACGAGCTGGCCGCCGCCGCCCCCTACGCGGAGTGGCTGGAGACCGGCGAGATCGAGCTGTCGGACCTGCCCGAGCGCGAGCACATCGTGCACACCCACGCCTCGGTCACCCGCCGCCAGCAGACCTTCGGCTACACCGAGGAAGAGCTCCGCGTCATCCTCGCGCCGATGGCCCGCACCGGCGGCGAGCCGCTCGGCTCCATGGGCACGGACTCCCCGATCGCGGCCCTGTCCGAGCGCCCCCGGCTGCTCTTCGACTACTTCACCCAGCTCTTCGCGCAGGTCACCAACCCGCCGCTGGACGCCATCCGCGAGGAGCTCGTCACCTCGCTGCTGTCCTCGATCGGTCCGGAGTCCAACCTGCTGGAGCCGACCGCCGCGTCGTGCCGCAGCGTCACGCTGCCCTTCCCGGTGATCGACAACGACGAGCTCGCCAAGCTCATCCACATCAACCACGACGGCGACATGCCGGGCATGAAGGCGGCCACCCTCTCGGGTCTCTACCGGGTCTCGGGCGGCGCCGACGCGCTCGCCGCGCGGATCGCGGAGATCCGTACCGAGGCCGACGCCGCCATCGCGGCCGGCGCCCGCCTGATCGTCCTGTCGGACCGCCACTCGGACGCCGAGCACGCGCCGATCCCGTCGCTGCTGCTCACCTCCGCCGTGCACCACCACCTCATCGCGACCAAGCAGCGCACCCAGGTGGGCCTGCTCGTCGAGGCCGGTGACGTCCGCGAGGTCCACCACGTCGCGCTGCTCATCGGCTACGGCGCCGCCGCGGTCAACCCGTACCTCGCCATGGAGTCCGTCGAGGACCTGCTGCGCGCCGGTACGTTCATCGAGGGCATCGAGCCCGAGAAGGCCATCAAGAACCTGATCTACGCGCTCGGCAAGGGCGTCCTCAAGGTCATGTCCAAGATGGGCATCTCCACCGTCGCCTCCTACCGCGGCGCCCAGGTCTTCGAGGCCGTCGGCCTGAACGACGAGTTCGTCGGCGCGTACTTCGCGGGCACCGCCACCAAGATCGGCGGCGCGGGCCTGGACGTCATCGCCAAGGAGGTGGCCGCGCGCCACGCCAAGGCGTACCCGGTCTCCGGCATCGCGGCCTCGCACCGTGCGCTGGAGATCGGCGGCGAGTACCAGTGGCGCCGCGAGGGCGAGCCGCACCTGTTCGACCCGGAGACGGTCTTCCGCCTCCAGCACGCCACCCGCAACCGCCGGTACGACATCTTCCGGCAGTACACGGACCGCGTGAACGAGCAGTCCGAGCGCCTCATGACGCTCCGCGGCCTCTTCGGCTTCAAGTCCGACCGCGCGTCGATCTCCATCGACGAGGTCGAGCCCGTCTCCGAGATCGTCAAGCGCTTCTCCACCGGCGCCATGTCGTACGGCTCCATCTCCAAGGAGGCGCACGAGACCCTCGCCATCGCCATGAACCAGCTGGGCGCCAAGTCCAACACCGGTGAGGGCGGCGAGGACCCGGAGCGCCTGTACGACCCGGCGCGGCGTTCGTCGATCAAGCAGGTCGCCTCCGGCCGCTTCGGCGTCACCTCCGAGTACCTGGTCAACGCGGACGACATCCAGATCAAGATGGCGCAGGGCGCCAAGCCCGGCGAGGGCGGCCAGCTGCCCGGCCACAAGGTCTACCCGTGGGTCGCCAAGACGCGTCACTCCACCCCGGGCGTCGGCCTGATCTCCCCGCCGCCGCACCACGACATCTACTCCATCGAGGACCTGGCTCAGCTGATCCACGACCTCAAGAACGCCAACCCGGTCGCGCGCATCCACGTGAAGCTCGTCTCCGAGGTCGGCGTGGGCACGGTCGCCGCGGGTGTCTCCAAGGCCCACGCGGACGTCGTCCTGATCTCCGGCCACGACGGCGGAACGGGCGCCTCCCCGCTCACCTCGCTGAAGCACGCGGGCGGTCCCTGGGAGCTCGGCCTCGCCGAGACCCAGCAGACCCTGCTGCTCAACGGGCTGCGCGACCGGATCGTCGTCCAGACCGACGGCCAGCTCAAGACCGGCCGCGACGTGGTCATCGCCGCGCTGCTCGGCGCCGAGGAGTTCGGTTTCGCGACCGCGCCGCTCGTCGTCTCCGGCTGCGTCATGATGCGCGTCTGCCACCTGGACACCTGCCCGGTCGGCATCGCCACCCAGAACCCGGTCCTGCGGAGTCGCTTCTCCGGCAAGCCCGAGTTCGTCGTCAACTTCTTCGAGTTCATCGCGGAGGAGGTGCGCGAGCTCCTCGCAGAGCTGGGCTTCCGCACGATCGAGGAAGCCGTCGGCCACGCCGAGCTGCTCGACACGACGAAGGCCGTCACGCACTGGAAGGCGCAGGGTCTCGACCTGGAGCCGCTCTTCTACGTGCCCGAGCTGCCCGAGGGCGCGGTCCGCCACGCCCTGATCGAGCAGGACCACGGCCTGGAGAAGGCCCTCGACAACGAGCTCATCGAGCTCGCTGCCGACGCGCTGAACGCCGAGTCCGCGGAGGCGGCCCAGCCGGTCCGCGCCCAGGTCGCGATCCGCAACATCAACCGGACCGTCGGCACCATGCTCGGCCACCACGTCACCAAGAAGTTCGGCGGTGCGGGCCTGCCCGACAACACCATCGACCTGACCTTCACCGGTTCGGCCGGCCAGTCCTTCGGCGCCTTCGTGCCGAAGGGCGTCACCCTCCGCCTGGAGGGCGACGCCAACGACTACGTCGGCAAGGGCCTCTCCGGCGGCCGGATCGTGGTCCGCCCGGACCGCGGCGCCGACCACCTCGCCGAGTACTCCACCATCGCCGGCAACACCATCGGCTACGGAGCCACCGGCGGCGAGATGTTCCTGCGCGGCCGCACCGGCGAGCGCTTCTGCGTCCGCAACTCCGGCGCCCTGGTCGTCTCGGAAGGCGTGGGCGACCACGGCTGCGAGTACATGACCGGCGGTACGGCGGTCGTCCTCGGCGAGACGGGCCGCAACTTCGCGGCCGGCATGTCGGGTGGCGTCGCGTACGTCATCGACCTCGACCCGAACAACGTCAACGTCGGCAACGCGGGCGCGGTCGAGGCCCTGTCCGACACCGACAAGCAGTGGCTGCACGATGTGGTGCGCCGCCACGAGGAGGAGACCGGCTCGACCGTGGCCGCGAAGCTCCTGGCTGACTGGTCCGTCGCGGCGGCCCGCTTCAGCAAGATCATCCCGACCACGTACAAGGCAGTGCTCGCCGCCAAGGAAGCCGCTGAGCTCGCCGGACTCTCGGAAACCGAGACCACGGAGAAGATGATGGAGGCGGCGACCAATGGCTGACCCGAAGGGCTTCCTCACCACCCCCCGCGAGACCGCCTGCTCCCGTCCCGTCGCCGAACGGCTTCAGGACTGGAACGAGGTCTACGTCCCGGGCTCGCTGCTCCCGATCATCAGCAAGCAGGCCGGCCGCTGCATGGACTGCGGCATCCCGTTCTGCCACAACGGCTGCCCGCTCGGGAACCTGATCCCCGAGTGGAACGACTACGCCTACCGCGAGGACTGGGCGGCGGCGTCGGAGCGGCTGCACGCGACGAACAACTTCCCGGAGTTCACGGGCCGCCTGTGTCCGGCCCCGTGCGAGTCGGCGTGCGTGCTCGGCATCAACCAGCCGGCCGTCACCATCAAGAACGTCGAAGTCTCGATCATCGACAAGGCCTGGGACAGCGGCGACGTCACCCCGCAGGCGCCCGAGCGCCTGTCCGGCAAGACCGCTGCCGTCATCGGCTCGGGCCCGGCCGGTCTGGCCGCCGCCCAGCAGCTGACCCGGGCCGGCCACACCGTGGTCGTGTACGAGCGCGCCGACCGCATCGGCGGCCTGCTGCGCTACGGCATCCCCGAGTTCAAGATGGAGAAGGTGCACATCAACCGCCGCATCGAGCAGATGCGCGCGGAGGGCACCAAGTTCCGCACCGGCATCGAGGTCGGCCGCGACATCACCGCCACCGACCTGCGCAAGCGGTTCGACGCGGTCGTCATCGCGGCGGGCGCCACCGTCTCCCGCGACCTCCCGGTCCCGGGCCGCGAGCTCGGCGGCATCCACTTCGCGATGGAGTACCTGCCGCTCGCCAACAAGGTCCAGGAGGGCGACTTCGTGGCGCCCCCCATCACGGCCGAGGGCAAGCACGTGGTCGTCATCGGCGGCGGCGACACCGGCGCGGACTGCGTGGGCACCGCCCACCGCCAGGGCGCGGCCTCGGTCACACAGCTGGAGATCATGCCGAAGCCGGGCGAGGACCGGAACGCCAACCAGCCGTGGCCGACCTTCCCGATGCTGTACAAGGTCACCTCGGCGCACGAGGAGGGCGGCGAGCGGGTCTACTCCGTCTCCACCACCCACTTCGAGGGCGACGAGGACGGCAACGTCAAGGCGCTGCACCTCGTCGAGGTGGAGTTCAAGGACGGCAAGCTGGAGCAGATCCCGGGTACCGAGCGCGTCCTCCCCGCGCAGCTGGTCACCCTGGCGATGGGCTTCACCGGCACCGACCAGGCCAACGGCCTGGTGGAGCAGTTCGGCCTGGAGCTGGACGGCCGCGGCAACGTCTCCCGCGACGCGTCCTACGCGACCAACGTCGACGGCGTCTTCGTCGCCGGTGACGCCGGCCGCGGCCAGTCGCTGATCGTCTGGGCCATCGCGGAGGGCCGCTCGGCCGCCCGCGGCGTGGACCGCTTCCTGACCGGCTCCAGCACCCTCCCGTACCCGGTCAAGCCGACGGACCGCTCGCTGACGGTGTAACCCCGTCGCCCCTCCCTCCGGGGAGACCCCTCATACGGTCCGTACAACGACGTACGGCACTCCGACACGGCGCCCGTCATGTCCCCGACCAGGGATGACGGGCGCTGTGGCGTTTCGCGGTCATATGAATGCGTTCCGCCGTCCGTGACGGGCCGCGAGGGCTAGGCTCGGCTCATGGGCAAGCCGAAGGACCGGGCAGGAGCGCAGACGCCGGAGGAGTTCGCCCGCGAGGAGCTGCGGCGCCACCGGGAGGCGGCGGGGCTGACCCAAGAGGGCCTGGGCGAGCGGATCTTCACGAGCGGGGCGTACGTCGGGCAGATGGAGTGCGGGACGAGGAGGCTCCGGCCGGAGATCGCGGAGCTGATCGATCGGGAGCTGGGCACCGGGGACTACTTCACGCGCCTGTCCAAGGCGTTCAAGTCGAAGCATGTCGAGTACTTCGCCGAGGCTGCTGAACTGGAACGTTTGGCGACGGCTGTCTACGACTACGGCTCCACGCTGATTCCAGGGCTGCTTCAGACAGCGGACTACGCTCGGGCGGTGATTCGGGGTGGCAGTCCCACAGCACCGGCGGAGCATGTCGACAACCTGGTCGCGGCGCGCGTTGAGCGCACGCGGCTCCTCGGCGATCCGGAAACCCCCGAGATGTGGGTCGTTCTGCACGAGGCGGTGTTGCGGACGGCGGTAGGGGGCCCCGTTGTGATGGCCGCTCAGCTGCGTCATATCTCGTTGTGTGTCCGGGCTCATCGGATCACCGTGCAGGTGGTGCCGTTCTCGGCCGGAGCCCATGGCGTCCTGGACGCGTCTGTGAGGATCATGGAGTTCGCCGACGCGCCGGATGTGGTGTACACCGAAGGCCCTCACGCAGGGCAGTTGCTCGATTGCCCGGCACTGGTTCGGCGTCACTGGAGGTCATACGATCTTGCAAGGGCTGCCGCGCTGTCACCGGAGGTGTCCTTGACCTTGATCGAGTCGGTTGCGGAGGAGCACGCGAAATGCGCGCAGACGTGAGAGGCCTGTCCTGGCGGACGTCCTCGTACACCAATGCCGAAGGCGGAAATTGCGTAGAGGTGTCCGACGATCTCCCCGGCATCGTCCCTGTCCGTGACAGCAAGCTCGCAGGTCTCAGTCCGGTGCTGGTGTTCCCGGCGGCCGCATGGGCTCCGTTCATCCAGGCCGTGAAGGCCCGAGCCTGATCCAGTACCGCAACTGCGGCGCCGTTGCCGGGGCTCTGCCCCGGACCCCGCTCCTCAATCGCCGGAGGGGCTGGTTTTCCCCGGGCCGGTGCTTTGGCCGTGCGGGTCGGTCCGCGGTGTCCCTCCGGGGCGTCTCCTGGTCGTCGCGCCTGCGGGCACCGCGAGACCGCTGAGCGCGCAACCACCCTCCGCATCGTGCTGCGGCCGCAGGCGCGACGACGAGGAGACACTCCGGAGGGGCACCGCCCCAACAGGCCGGTCCCGCCGAGGGAAAACCCAGCCCCGCCGGCGTTTGAGGCGCGGGGTCCGGGGCGGAGCCCCGGCAGTGGCGCGGCCCCGTCAGGCCTGCCCCGCCCCGCGAAGAACCGCCACCCCGCCCGGGAGGGCATCGGCATGGCCTCTTGACGGCGACCGCATACGCATAGTCCTATAGTGCTAGGAAGCTAGATGAATAGAGGTGGGCAGTGATCGAGTTTCACCTCGATGCCCGGTCCGGTGTCGCCCCGTACATGCAGCTCATCCACCAGGTCCGCCAGGCCCTGCGGCTGGGACTGCTCGCGGAAGGGGACCGGCTTCCCACGGTCAAGGACGTCGCCGCCTCCGTGGCGATCAACCCGAACACCGTGCTCAAGGCGTACCGGGAGCTCGAGTACGAGGGTCTGGTCGCCAAGAAGCCCGGGGTCGGGACCTTCATCTCCGGGACGCTCGGCGACGACGCATCGCTGTCCGAACACGAGCCGCTGCGGCAGGAGTTGCAGGGGTGGCTGGAGAAGGCGCGGAGCGCCGGGCTGGACGAGGAGAGCATCGAGGCGCTGTTCCAGAGCACCTTCCGAAATCGCAGTACGCATACGCACACGCATACGCACACGCACGCGAAGACCGAAGAGGGGAAATGACCGCGATATTGGAAGCCCACGCACTGGGCAAGCGGTACGGCCGCAAACAGGCGCTGAGCGAGTGCACCCTGAGCCTGCCGGCAGGCCGGGTCATCGGACTGGTCGGCCCCAACGGGGCGGGGAAGTCGACCCTGTTGCAGCTGGCATGCGGGCTGATCGGGCCGACCTCCGGCAGCATCGAAGTGCTCGGCGGACGGCCCGCCTCCGGGCCCGAGCAGCTGGCCAAGGTCGGGTTCGTCGCCCAGGACACGCCCACGTACGCGGGGCTGTCCGTCGCCGACCACCTGAAGCTGGGGGCGCGGCTCAACCCGGGATGGGACGCCGCCCTGGCGGAGGAACGGATCCGGCAGCTCGGGCTCGACCCCGCACAGAAGGCCGGCAAGCTCTCCGGCGGTCAGCGCGCCCAGGTCGCCCTGACGCTCGCCGTGGCCAAGCGTCCCGAACTGCTGATCCTCGACGAGCCGGTCGCCGCCCTGGACCCGCTGGCCCGGCGCGAGTTCCTGCAGAGCCTGATGGAGTACGTCGCCGAACACGGCACCACCGTCGTGCTCTCGTCGCACCTGGTCTCCGACCTGGAGCGGGTCTGCGACCACCTGGTCTCCCTGGTCGCCTCCCGCGTCCAGGTGGAGGGCGACGTCGACGACCTGATCGCCACGCACTTCCGGCTCACCACGGCCCGAAGGGATGCCGCCGGCCTGCCCGAGGGCATGCGGGTCATCCACGAGACCCACACGGAGCGGCAGAGCACCTTCATCGTGCGGGCCGAGAAGCCGGTCCAGGATCCCTCCTGGGTCCTGGAGCCGCTCGGCCTGGAAGACCTGGTCCTCACCTACATGACCCTGGAGAAACAGCGATGATCTGGCTCACCTGGCGCCAGTACCGCGTCCAGACGCTCGCGGCCCTCGCCGCCCTCGCCGCCTTCGCGATGTTCCTCGTGGTCACCGGCCTCCAGATGCGCGATCTCTACGACAGCACCGTCGGCGCCTGCAAGGGCGACTGCGCAATGGCCAAGAACGCGCTGGTCGTCGAATACCAGACCCTGAACTACTACGTCACCAGCGCGCTGCTCGCCCTGCCCGGTGTCATAGGCGTCTTCTGGGGCGCCCCGCTGATCGCCCGCGAACTGGAGACCGGCACCCACCGGCTCGTCTGGAACCAGACCATCACCCGCGGCCGCTGGCTCGCGGTCAAGCTCGGGGCCGTCGGACTGATCGCCGTCGCGGTCACCGGGGTGCTCAGCCTCCTGGCGACCTGGTGGGCGAGCCCCCTGGACCAGGTGAACCTGGACCGGTTCACCCCCCTCATGTTCAGCGGCCGCGCGATCGTCCCGCTCGGCTACGCGGCGTTCGCCTTCACCCTCGGCGCCTGTGCCGGGCTCCTGATCCGGCGCACCGTGCCCGCCATGGCCGCGACCCTCGTCGTGTTCGTCGCGGTCCAGATCCTCGTGCCCTTCGCGATCCGCCCGCACCTCATGGCGCCGGAGCACGCCGATGTCACGCTCAGCTCCCTCGTCATGGCACCGGCCACCAGTGACGGAGAATCCGGTGCGCCGGCGGACGGCTGGAACGTGAACCACGTCCAGCTGATGGGCTACGGCGACGACGCCCACCTGGAGGTCGGGGTCCTCCGGCCCGGCACCTGGGTCGTCTCCGACCCCGGCGCGGTGCTCGACCCGTCCGGCCGGGAGGTCCGAGGTCCCCGCGGCTGTGCGGACCGCGATGCGGACCCCTTCAAGTGCTTCACCACCTCCGACCTCCACACGAAGGTCGCCTACCAGCCCGCCGACCGCTACTGGACCTTTCAGTGGGTCGAGACCGGGGTCTTCCTGGCGCTCTCCGGGCTGTTGTCCTGGCTCTGCGCCCGGCTGCTGCGCCGCCGGGCGGCCTGACCGGTCGAGGGGGAGGGGCGGCCGAAGCCAACGCAACTGGCTTCGGCCGCCCTTCGTCCTCCGACCTTACCGAGCCCTACTCGCTCGTGCGGGTGGCCCGCCGGCGTTCGAGGCGCAGGTGGAGCCTCCGGAACGGCGCCGCGCCGGTCGATGCGTGCTGTCGGGGCGTGCGCGTCTGGTAACAGTGGGTCACATGCCCACCCGAACGATGCTGAGCGCAGTGCTCGGTGCCTCGCTGCTGATCTCCGTACCGACTGCCGGCGCCGCGTACGCCGACACGCGGAGCGTCGAATACCGCGGTCTGCGGATCGCCGTCCCGGCGAACTGGCGGGTCGTCGACCTCGACCGGGACCCCCGCGCCTGCCTACGCCTCGACGTCCCCACCCTGTACCTCGGCCACGCCGGCACCCAGGCGAACTGCACCGGCCGGGCCGCCGTGCGCCGCGCCGACACCCTGCACCTCGAACCCCTCGACGGGGCTCCGTCGCGCGCCGACATCCCCACCGTGGGCGACCTGTCCGCCCCGCTGCCCCGCGTCGACAGCAACGAGCTGCGGTACGTGCTGCGCCGGGCCGGGATCGTCGCCACCGTCTCCTACGGGGACGCGCCCGACACCGTACGGGGGATCCTCGATCGGGCCCGTGCCGCCGTGGCCGAGGGTCGTCCGCTGGACGTCGTCGTACCCGCTGTGGCCGCTGGTGGAGCGAAGGCTCAAGAGCCCTTCACCGGCGAGGGGTTCGACGCCTGCACCGCCCCGACCCAGCGGACCATGGACGCCTGGAGGTCCGAATCCCCCTTCGGCGCCGTGGGCATCTACATCGGCGGCCGCGCCCGGGCGTGCGCCCAGCCGCAGCTCACCGCCGAGTGGGTCACCCGGCAGGCCGGGGCCGGCTGGCACCTGATGCCGATCTGGGTCGGCCCGCAGCCCTGGCACTCCTCCAGCACCGGCCTGTCCACCGACCCCTCCGAGGCCGACGAGCAGGGCCGGGCCGCCGCCGAGGGCGCGGTGGACGCCGCCCGCTCGCTCGGGCTCGGCGCGGGCACGGTGCTCTACAACGACCTGGAGAACTACACGGACCGCGCCACCTGGGACGCCCCGGTCGTCGCCTACCTGACCTCCTGGACGGTACGGCTGCACGAGCTGGGCTACCGCTCCGGCGCCTACGTCTCGGCGAGCTCCGGCGCCAAGGCGCTGAGCGCGCACCACCATCAGGCCCCCGAGGCCATGCCCGACGTGCTGTGGGTGGCCCGGTGGAACGGCGCGGCGTCCGTGACGGACGCGGACATGGGCCTGCCCGCGGGTACGAAGCAGTGGTCCGGGCGGCGCCGGGCGCACCAGTTCCGGGGGGACCACGACGCCTCGTACGGCGGGGTGGCACTGAACATCGACCGCAACTGGCTGGACGTCGATCCGTCCGTGCTCGGCGGTGGCGGGGTCGGTGGCGGGGGCGGGATCCTGCCCCTTCCGGTGCCGCTTCCGCTCAGTTAGCCGGCGCCGGGTCCTCGCGCGGGGGCTCGTCGTCGTTGCCCCGGCGCAGGGTGCGCAGGCCGTGTGCCGGGGTCCACGAGCGGATGACCAGTTCGTCGCCCTGCACGGTGACGTGGACGACCTCGGTCAGGTCGGCGTGGAAGAGGTGGAAGGGGTGCGGGGTGTCCGTCTCCTCCGCGTACCGGTGCAGCTCGGGCGGGTCCAGCTGTTCCAGTGCGCGGCCGGAGATCCGTACGTCCCCCTCGGGCATCCGGTCGCCCGCGCCCGGGTTGGTGTGGAGGGCGAACCGCGGGTCGTGCTGGAGGTCCCTGGCCTTCATCGAGCCCGGCATCATGCCGAGCCACAGCTCCCCGCCCCGGATGTCGACGTTGAGTCCGGCCACCCGGGGCGAGCCGTCCTTGCGCAGGGTGGCCAGGACGTGGTGCGGGTACTGCGCGAAACGGGCCTGGACGGCCGCCGCGAACTCCGGTTCTGCCTTCTCGAAGACTGCCCAGCTGGTGTGCGTCATACGTCCATCAAAGCGCGGGCGCCGCCGGTCGCAGGTCAGGCGCGCACGATGCCCGCGGCGCGGGCCGCCGCCAGCCAGGCCGGGAACTCGCCGACGAGACGGTCGTACAGCTCCGCGTCCGGGACCCTGCGCGGGTCCTCGCCCGCGTGGAAGTAGCCCGCGTTGTCCACCACGCGGCGGTCCGGGACCGGCAGTTCGTCCAGCTTGCGCAGGAAGTCGAACTGCGTGCTGCGCGTGTTGCCGAAGCCGACGAACTGCCAGAAGAGGGGGAGCGGGGACGCCTTGCAGAGGTACTTCTCCGCGGCGAGCTTGTTGATCGGGCCGCCGTCGGTCTGGAAGACGACGAGGGCGGGAGCCGTCGACCCGGAGTCCTGGTAGTGGTCGATCACCGCGTCCATCGCCGCGTGGTAGGCGGTCTTGCCCATGTGGCCGAGGCGGGAGGCGATCTCGGTGACCCGGCCCTCGTGCCCTGCGAGGGAGATCTCCTCCACGGCGTCCACGTCGGTGGAGAAGAAGACCACGGGCACGCGGGCGTCGTCGTCCAGGTGCGCGGACAGGCCCAGCACCCGGTCGGCGAGGGCCTGCACGCTGCCGTCCGCGTAGTACGGCTTCATCGATCCCGAGTAGTCGAGGACCAGGTAGACGGCGGCGCGGCCGTCCTCCATGCCGTGTTTGCGCAGTGAGACTCCGGCGCTCTTGTAGAGGCTCACGAGCGCCGGAGCCGTTTCTTCGACCTTGCGGAGGTTCACTGCACTGCGCGTCATGCGCCCGAGGGTACGTCAGCTCGCGTCCGCGTAACCGAGTTCGGCCGCGATCCGGGCCCGGTGGGCGGCGGGGGAGCCGAAGAGGCGGGCGGAGCCGTGGGCGCGCTTGAAGAACTCGTGCGCCTCGTGCTCCCAGGTGATGCCGATGCCGCCGTGCAGCTGGATCATCTCCCCGGCGACGTACGAGTACGCCTGCGAGCAGGCCGACTTGGCGGCGGCCGCCAGGAGGGGCGGGGCGTCGGCCGCCGCCGCGGCGAGGGCCATCGACCTGGCCGCCTCCACGGCCGCGTACATGTCGGCGAGCCGGTGCTTCACGGCCTGGAAGGAGCCGATGGGCCTGCCGAACTGGATCCGCTCCTTCGCGTACCGGACGGTGGACTCCAGTGCCCGTGCGGCGGCCCCCGCCTGTTCGGCGGCCAGCGCCGTGCAGGCCAGGTCCCGGACCCGGGCCAGGACTCCGGCGCCGTCGGGCGAGAGCAGCCGGGCCGGGGTCCGCGCGAGGGTGACCTCGCCGAGGGGCCGGGTGCGGTCCATGGTGGCCCGGGCGGTGCAGGCGGCGGGCGGCGCCGTCAGCTCGAACAGCCCGAGCCCGCCGCTGCCCTGGCCGGGCGTGTGGGCGGGTGCGGGGCCGTTGCCCTGGCCGGGCGCGTGGCGGTCGTGCCCGCCGGGCGGGGTGGCGCCGGTCCGGCCCGGCGCGGTGTCCATGGCGGCGAAGACCAGCACCAGCCCCGGCTCGGCCGGGCCGGCCAGGACGTACTGCTTGGTGCCGGTCAGCAGCCACCCGTCGCCGTCGGGCTCCGCCAGGGTGGCCATGTCGGCCGCCTCC
Organism: Streptomyces sp. NPDC085524; assembly: GCF_044541755.1. Taxonomy (NCBI): domain Bacteria; kingdom Bacillati; phylum Actinomycetota; class Actinomycetes; order Kitasatosporales; family Streptomycetaceae; genus Streptomyces; species Streptomyces sp. NPDC085524. The sequence continues at coordinate 262,682 of NZ_JBITTH010000005.1, read as the reverse complement.
CAGCCGCCGTGCGCGCCCGTGCCCGCGCCCGGGGTCGTGCCCGCTCCTGCGCCCCGATCCCGGCCCGGCCCCCCGCGAGGGGACTCCGCCCAGGCCAGGGCGCCGATCAGGGAGCCCTCCGCCAGGGCCGGGAGGTGCTGCGCGCACGCATCCCCGTCGCCCGAAGCCAGCAGGGCCCCCACCGTCAGCACCGCCGAGCCCAGGTACGGGACCGGGCTCAGTGCGCGGCCCAGTTCCGCCATGACCACGCCGACCTCGGCGGCCCCGCAGCCCAGGCCGCCGTACTCCTCCGGTACCGCCAGCGCGGCCGCGCCCACCTGGGCCGTCAGCGGGGCCCAGGCCGCGTGGCCGGGGTGGCGGGCCAGCACCGCGCGTACCGCATCCCGGAGTTCCTCCTGCTCGGGCGTCCATTCCAGGCCGCTCATGCGCCCTCCCCCCGCGCCGCACGCCGCAGCTCCGCCTTCAGCAGCTTGCCGCCCGCGTTCCGCGGGAGCTCCGCCACCAGGTGGAACCTCCGCGGCACCTTGAAGTTGGCCAGCCGTTCCCGGCTCCAGGCCGTGAGTTCCCCGGCCGTGACGGGCGGCCCGGCGGTGACCACGTACGCCACGCCCACCTCGCCCAGCCGCTCGTCCGGGGCCCCGACCACGGCCGCGTCGGTGACGGCCGGATGGGTCAGCAGGACGTTCTCCACCTCCGCCGGATAGGCGTTGAACCCGCCGACCACGTACATGTCCTTCAGCCGGTCGGTGATCGAGAGGTAGCCGCGCCCGTCCAGGACGCCGATGTCCCCGGTGCGCAGCCAGCCGCCCGGCAGCACGGCCTCCGCGGTGGCCGCCGGGTCGTCCAGGTAGCCGGGGGTGACGTGGTAGCCGCGGACCTGCACCTCTCCGGGCTGCCCGGCCGGCAGCACCTCGCCCAGCGGGGAGGCGATCCGCACCTCGGTGCCGGGCAGCGGCAGGCCGACGGTGTGGGCGACCGTACGGGCGTCGGCGTCGGTGGGGCAGACGGACACGACCCCGCCGGACTCCGTCAGGCCGTACGCCGTGAACACGTCGGGTGCGCCCAGGACTTCGCGGATCTCCTCCACGAGAGCGGTCGGGACGGAGGCCGCGCCGGTGCCCGCCAGGCGGAGTGCGGAAAGGTCGTGCGCGGCGAGTGCGGGGTGCCGGATCAGGCCGTGGAAGACGGTCGGCGGGCCCATCAGGCAGGTCACCCGCTCGGCGGCCATCCGCTCCAGGATGCGGTCGGTGTCGTAGACGGCCTCCGGCAGCATGGTCACCCCGCGCAGCAGGCAGGCGAGCACCCCGGCCTTGTAGCCGAAGGTGTGGAAGAAGGGGTTGACCAGCAGGTACCGGTCCCCGGGGCGCAGGGTGACCAGCTCGGACCAGGAGGCGTAGAGCCTCAGGGTCTGGCCGTGGGTGGTCATCACGCCCTTGGAGCGGCCGGTGGTGCCGGAGGTGTAGAGGATGTCGCTGAGGTCCTCGGGGCGGATGCGGTCGGCGCGGGCGAGCCGCTCGGCCTCGGTGACGGACGCCCCGCCGGCCAGGTACGCCTCCCAGGACTCGGGGCCGCTCCCGCCGCGCAGGACGACGGTGGAGCCGAGCAGCCCGAGGTCTTCGCCGGAGGTGTGCAGGTCGCGGACGTAGTCCGTGCCGAGGAAGCCGCGCTCGGTGAAGAGCACGCGGGCGCCGCTGCGCCGGATGACGTCGGCCGCCTCGGCGGGCTTGTAGCGGGTGTTGACCGGTACGAGGACCGCTCCGGCGCCGACCGCGCCGAGCGCGGCGGCGATCCACCGGCGGCTGTTGGGCGCCCAGATCGCCACCCGGTCCCCGGGCCGGATGCCGTGCGCGATGGCTGCGCGGGCGGCGGCGGCGATCTCGGCGGCGAGCCGGGTGAAGGTCCAGCGGACCTCTCCGTCGGCGAGCGCCTCCCGGTCCCCGTACGCGGCGGCCGCGTACTCCGGGAGCCGGGCGAGCGTGGTGGGCAGTGGCGGTGGCATCGGACGAACCCTCCCTACTTGACGAGCGAGCGTGGGCGGTATCCAATCACAGGTGTTTCGGTTAGGCATATACCTAGTAGGAATATTTGGAGGCTTCCATGGAGACCCAGGAGACCCTCAAGTCGGTCCTGGCCAGCTTCTGCACCGGCGTCGCCGTCATCACGGCGTGCGAGGGCGACGGCCGTCCCGTCGGAATGGCCGTGCAGTCCTTCTCATCGGTTTCGCTGGACCCGCCGCTCGTCTGCTTCTGCCCCGCCCGCACCTCGACCACCTGGCCGAGGATCCGGGCCGCCGGCGCCTTCGCCGTCAACATCCTGGCCGCCGACCAGCGGGAGCTGTGCCGCGGCTTCGCGGTCACGGGCGGCGACAAGTTCGCCGGAGTCCCCTGGCGGGCGGGCGGCAACGGCGCGCCCCTGCTCGACGGCGTGCTCGCGAGTGTCGAGTGCGATCTGGAGGGCGTGCTGGACGGCGGTGACCACGAGATCGCGCTCGGCAGGGTCACGTCCCTGACCACGCACCGCGCGGGCGAGCCCCCGCTGCTCTACTTCCGGCGCGTCTACGGGCGCTTGCCCGGCTCGCCCCGCCCGGCGGTCAGCTCCTCGATGTCCTCGAGCATGGCGGCCGCCAGGTCGCGCTCCGAGGCGTAGTACCGCTCGGCCCACTTGAGCGTGAGCGTCGGGTAGGCCCACGCCGACTCGTCCTTCGCGCCCTCGACGTCGGCCACCGCCCGGCGGCGCATCGTCTCTGCGAACTCCTGGTGCCGGACCAGGACTTCCCGCATCTGCTCCGGCTCCAGCAGGTGGCCCAGCCACAGCCGCAGCATCGGGCCGTGCTTGAGGACGGGCGGGTCGACCGGGGCCTCGCGGGCCCATTCCCGTACGGCCGTCATGCCTTCGCCGGTGATCCGGTACACCCGCTTGTCGCGGGTGCCCGTGTCCTGGCTGACCATGCGCGAGGAGGCGTAGCCGGCCTTCTCCAGGCGCTTGAGCTCGCTGTAGATCTGGCTGAAGGACGGGCTCCAGTAGAAGAAGCGCAGCGACCAGTCCGACCACTTCTTCAGGTCGTAACCGGAGAGCTCCTCCCCGAAGGAGAGCAGCCCGAGCACCGCCCAGCTGGTTGCGGGGAGTGCGGGCCTGGTCGCCCCGTCGGTCGTCTGGTCTGCCTTCTCTTCTGCCACGCAGCGCAGTCTACGACCGGTCCCGGCGGCGCCCTTCCCCCTGAGGGATATGACTGCTAGAAGTATTCCTATTCGAAATACATAATCCCCCGGATGGAGGGACCTCCCCGTGAAGTTCTCGATGATCTTCGAGGCCCAGCTCGTCGACCCGACCCCGGAGCGCGAGCGCCAGGTCATCCACGACTGCGTCGAGCAGGCCGTCCTCGCCGAGGAGATGGGCTTCGACCGGATCTGGGCCGTCGAGCACCACTCCCTGACCCAGTACGCCCACATGAGCGCCTCCGAGATCTTCCTCACCTGGGTGGCCGCCCGGACGCAGAGGATCCGCATCGGCCACGGCGTCGTCACCATGCCGTTCGGCTACCAGCACCCGGTACGCGTCGCCGAGCGCGCCGCGATGCTCGACGTCCTCTCCGGCGGCCGCGTCGACATCGGTGCCGGGCGCGGCGCCACCCGCCAGGAGATGTCCATGTACGGCGTGAGGCCCGAGGACACCTACCCGCAGATGGAGGAGGCGCTGCGGATCTTCGCCGCCGCCTGGCGGGAGCCGGAGTTCGAATGGCACGGATCCATCGACATCGGCCCCGGCGCGATCCTGCCCCGCCCGGTCCAGGACCCGCACCCGCCGCTCTTCATGGCCTGCTCCAAGCACGACACCCTCAAGCTCGCCGCCGAACTCGGCATCGGAGCCCTGGTGATGGGCTTCGCGGGCGCCGACGACGTCCGCGCCATGCGCAAGGTCTACGACGAGGCCATCGCCACCCGCACCGGCGAGCGCCTCGTCTCGAGCGAGGTCAACGACCACCTGTCCGCCCTCTGCCCGACCATCGTCCTCGACGACGCCGAGCGCGCCCTGCGGCTCGGCACGCGCGGACAGCGCTTCTTCGCCGAATCCATCGCCCACTGGTACGGCAACGCCCCCGCGCCGACCGGGTACGCGGAGGACGAGGACCACGTCGCCGCGCTGGCCCGGGGCCGCGAGGAACTCGTCGCCAAGCTCCACGAGGCCAGCATCCCCGCCCGGCCCGTCGACACCGGCACCTACCACGCGGAGCACGCGTACGGCAGCGCCGAGACGGCCATCGCGTACGTCGAGCAGCTGCGCGAGATCGGCGTCGACGAGGTGATGTGCCTGATCCAGATGGGCACGGTCCCCCAGGAGGCCTGCCTGGAGACCATCCGCCAGTGGGGCGAGAAGGTCATCCCGCACTTCCGGGCGATGGAAACGGAGCGCTGAGCCATGGGCATCTCCCTGGAGGGCAAGGTCGTCCTCGTCACCGGAGCCGGACGCGGCCAGGGCGCCGCCGAGGCGCGCCTCTTCGCCGAGGCCGGCGCGCGGGTCGTCGTCACGGACGTACGGGAGGATGAGGGCCGGGAGATCGCCGCCTCCCTCGGCGACCAGGGCCTGTTCGTACGGCACGACGTGACCGACGCGGCGAGCTGGGCCGGTGTCGTCGAAGCCGCGGTATCGGCCTTCGGCACGGTCTCGGCTCTGGTCAACAACGCGGCCCTATGGCGCACGGCCCACGTGGAGAAGCAGTCCCTGGAGGACTTCGAGACCCTCCTGCGGGTCAATCTGCTCGGGCCGTTCCTCGGCATCCAGGCCGTGGCGCCCGTGCTGCGGGCGGCCGGGGGAGGCTCGGTCGTCAACATCTCCTCCACGGCCGGCCTGGTCGGGATCCCGGGCCACGCCGCCTACGGATCGACCAAGTTCGGGCTGCGCGGACTGACCCGCTCGGCGGCGCTGGACCTTGCCGGGGACCGGATCCGGGTCAACTCGGTGCATCCGGGGGCCATCGACACCCCGATGGTGGCGGAGGCGGTCGCGGGCCGCGACTGGTCGCACGTACCGCTCGGACGGATGGGGCGGCCGGAGGAGGTCGGGGAGCTGGTGCTCTTCCTCTGCTCGGACGCGTCCTCGTACGTGACGGGCACGGAGTTCACCGTCGACGGCGGGATGACCACCGCATGAGCGACCAGCTGTCACCGGCGGCCAGGCGCCTGTGCGACACGATGACGGCGGGCTTCCCGGGGCCGGGTGACGCGGCGGCCCTGCGGGCGGCCGCCGTACCCGGGCCGCCGGGCCCGGCCGTCGCCTCGGTGCACGACACCGTGGCCGACGGCGTCCCGGTCCGGGTCTACGACCCCGAACCGGGCGCGGGCGGCCGCCCCCTGGTCGTGTACTTCCACGGCGGGGGCTGGGTGATGTGCGGGCTCGACACCCACGACGCGCTGTGCCGCACCCTGGCGGCCGCCTCGGGCGCGGTGGTCGTCTCGGCGGACTACCGGCTCGCCCCGGAACACCCCTGGCCGGCGGCGTCCGACGACGCGCTGACCGTGCTCCTGTGGGCCCGGGCCGAAGCCGCCGCGCTCGGCTGCGACGCGGACCGGGTGGTGCTGGCGGGGGACTCCAGCGGGGGCAACCTGGCCGCCGTGACCGCCCTGCGCGCGCCCGGACTCGCCGCGGGCCAGCTGCTGTTCTATCCGCCGCTGGACGCGTCGATGGCTTCGGAGTCGGTGACCCTCTACGGGCGCGGCCACTTCCACACCGCCGCGCACATGGCCTGGTACTGGGACCAGTACGGCGGCGACCCGGCGCACCCGCACGTCTCGCCGCTCCACGCACCCGACCTGTCGGGGCTGCCGCCCGCGCTGATCGTCCTCGCGGACTGCGACGTGCTGCGCGACGAGGGCCTCGCGTACGGGCGCCGGCTGGCGGAGGCGGGCGTGGACTGCACGGTCCAGCTCCACCCGGGCGTCTTCCACGGCTTCCTGGGACTGCCCCTGCCGGCCGGGGCCGCGGCCCTGCGGGCGGCCGCGGCGTGGGTGGCGGCAGTGGGATAGGGGGCGGGGCGGCCGGATTCGAACCGGCGTCCTCCTCCATGCTGTGTAGGTGCACTACCTCTGTGCTACGACCCCGCCCTTGTGCCGGATCCTAGGCGGGGCCCCGATCGGCCCGCATCCGGTGATCCCCGGGCATGATGTGTCCATGGCTGAAGCGATACGGAGACTGTCGGGGGCGTTGCTCCGCAACTGCCTGCTCCTGGCAGCGGAGTTCGGGGCCATCTGGCTGCTGCGGGGCCCCGAGGGCGCCTGGATCCCGGTCCTGCTCGCCGTATTCGTCATCGGCGCGGCCGTACCGCACGGCACCGGCGCCGAGTTCGTGGGACGCACCGCCGTCGCGCTCACCGCGGTGGGGATCGCGGTGATGGGCGGGGTCACCTGGGACCGGCACACCCTCCACGACCGGGGCCGGGAGGAGGCCGCGGTGGTGACCTCGCGGACCATGGTGGAGGACGGCTCCGGCCTCTCGCCGTCCCTGCGCCTGCGCACGCGAGCGGGGCAGGACCTGCCCGGCCCGCTGTCGATGGACCTCGCGGTCGGCGCCCGCCTCACGGTCACGACGGACCCCGACGGCCCGGCCTGGGCGCCCGGCCCCCGCCCGTCCGAACCCCTCTGGCAGGCGGCGGGCACGGTCGGCCTCCTGCTGCTCCAGACCGTGCTCGTGGGCCGCCTCTCCCTGCGCCCCCGCGACTGAAACCCGCTGGTCAACGCCGGGGTCAGGCCCCTAGGGTCGCCGCATGTCCACCACGGCCAACCCCACGACCACCCTCTGGCGCCCCACCGGCCCCGTCGAGCTCGACCTGGTCCGCGCCCTCGACTGGCGGGCCTGGCCGCCGCGCCTGCCCGAGCAGCCGATCTTCTATCCCGTCCTGAACGAGGACTACGCGATCCGCATCGCCCGCGACTGGAACGTCAAGCACTCCGGCGTCGGCTACGTGACCCGCTTCGAGGTCGACTCGGAGTTCCTCACCCGCTACCCGGTCCAGCAGGCCGGCGGCCGGACCATCCTGGAGCTGTGGGTCCCGGCGGAGGAGCTCGACGAGTTCAACCGGCACATCGTCGGCCCCATCGAGGTCGTGCACGAGTTCCGCTAGTTCTTGATGACGTACGAGCAGCCCTTGGCGGTCTTGCCGTCGTTCTCGGCGACCACCTTGCCGTCCACCTTGATGGAGCACGGCGGCCACACCAGCATGCCGTCGGGGCCCGTGATCGTGCCCGGGATGGCGTTCACCAGGTAGCCCACCTTTTGCTCCGCGGCGGTGAGTTCGGCGGTGCCCGACTTCTTCCACGGCAGGGTCTGCTGCTCGAAGCCGCTGTCGAGACCGCTGTACATGATCGCCGTCTTGCCCGTGCCGCCGACCTCGAGGGTCACCTCGTGCGTCACGTGGCCGGTCTTGGCCGGCGGTGCGGAGGAGGCGGGGGCGGCGCCCTGCGAGGTGGCGGGCTTCCCGGCGTCGGCGGCCGGCTTCGGGGCGTCGCTTCCGCAGCCGGTGAGCAGTACCGCAGCCGCCGCCGCGCACAGCGTCATCATCCCGGTCGTCGTGCTTCGCATGTTCCCTGTACCTCGTTCTGCGTCGTTCTTCGTACGTCCGTTCCCTAGGGATGCCATCAGATCGCTTATCGGTTCCCTACGTTGACCTCGAAAACAATGGCCGCATGACGAAACGCGCCCGTTCCTTCGACGCCGCCGCCGCGCTCTACCGCGCGAACCGGCCCGGCTATCCGCCCGCCCTGTTCGACGCCGTCGAGGAGCTCGCGGGGCGGCCGCTCGCCGGGGCGCGCGTGGCCGACGTGGGGGCGGGCACCGGGATCGCCACCGCGCTGCTGCGCGAGCGCGGGGCCGAGGTGCTCGCCGTGGAGCCCGGGGACGGGATGGCCGCCGAGTTCCGGCTCGCGAACCCGGGGATCCCGGTCGTGCGCGGGGACGGGGACCGGCTGCCGCTGGCGGACGCCGCGTTCGACTTCCTCACGTACGCCCAGGCCTGGCACTGGACCGACGCCACCCGGTCGGTCCCCGAGGCCCGCCGCGTGCTGCGGCCCGGCGGCGCGCTCGCGCTCTGGTGGAACGACCTGGACACCACCGTCCCCTGGATCGCCGGGCAGGACGAGCGGCTCCGCTCCTTCTTCGGGGTCACCGGGCTCCCCACCCGCGAGTCCCTGGGAGGGCTGGACGTCACCACCCGCGAGGTGCGGTGGTCCCGGCGGATCCCCCTCGCCATGCACCTCGACAACACCGCCAGCCACTCCGCCTTCCTGCTGCTCGGCGAGGACGGCACCCGCGCCTTCCTCGACGCCGAACGGGCCCGGCTGGAGCCCCTGTTCCCGGACGGCACGGTCGAGGAGCAGTACGTGGTCACGCTGAAGCTCGCCGTCATGTGAGACGGCCCCCGGTAATCGGTGGACGCCCGGGGCCGGGTCCGCCAGGTTGTGCCGCATGAATTCCATCCTGCGGCTCTTCTTCCTCGCCAACGAGGGCCTCGCCTTCTTCCTGGAGCTCGCGGCCCTCGCCGCCCTGGCCCGCTGGGGCTGGACCCGGGACATCGGCAGGGGCTGGTCCATGGGCCTCGCCGTGGCCGCCCCGCTCGCCGCCGCCGTGCTCTGGGGCATGTTCGCCGCGCCCAAGGCCACGTACGACGTCCCGCTCGCCGTCCAGATCGCCGTCAAGGTCCTGGTGTTCGGGTCCGCCACCCTCGCGCTGTACGCGGTCGGGTGGCGGGCCGGGGCCCTGTGGTTCGGCGGGATCGTGCTGCTGAACAACGCGCTGGCGGTCTACTACCGCACCCGCGGCTGAAGGACCTCCGCCCGGCAGGCCGACGGGGTGCCCCAGGCGTCCCGCAGCGGGCGGGCCTTGCGCAGCCACAGGGAGAGGTCCAGCTCCTGCGTGTAGCCGACGGCGCCGTGGAGCTGGAGCGCGGACAGGGCGGCCGCGTACGCCGCCTCGCCCGCGGTGAGCTTGGCCGCCGCCACGTCCGCCGGGGCCAGGCTCAGCGCCGCCGCCCACAGCAGGGGCCGGGCGAACTCGAGCCCCAGCAGGGTGTCCGCCAGACGGTGCTTGACCGCCTGGAAGGAGCCGATCGGGGTCCCGAACTGGGTGCGCTGCTTCGCGTACTCCACCGTCCGGGCCAGCAGCGCCTCGCCCACGCCCAGGCACTGGGCCGCCGTCAGCAGCCGCGCCCACCGCCCCGCCGTCCCCGCCGCCGCCGTGACGGCCGGGCCGGCCGCGAGGAGTTCGCCGCCGGGCGCCGGGACCGAGAGCCTGCGGGCCGGGTCCAGGGAGGCCGCTGCCCCTCCGTTGTCCGTGAGGCGCAGTTCGCCCGCCGCCGACACCGTGAAGCAGTACGTCGCCGCGTCGGCGTCCAGGGCGTACGGGCTCCCGCCCGGCAGGGTCAGCGTCGCCGAGGTCTCGCCCCCGGCCAGGCCGGGCAGGAAGCGCTTCGCCAGCGCCTCGTCCCCGAGCGCGGAGAGCAGTACGGACACCGCCGCGCTCTCCACCACCGGCCCCGGCACCCCCGCCCGGCCCAGCTCCACGAAGCCCAGGGCCAGCTCCACCGGCAGCAGGCCCGCGCCGTCGTACTCCTCGGCCGCGGCCAGCGCGAACAGGCCGGTCCGCGCGAGGCGGGCCCACACCGCGCGCCCCGGGCCGTGCTCGCCGGCCGCCCAGGCCCGTACCGCCGCGGGCACCTCGGCCGCGCCCAGCAGGGAGCGCAGCGTACGGGCGAAGTCCGACTGCTCGTCGGTCAGCAGGAAGCGCATCAGCGGCGGCCCTTCGGGAGGCCGAGCAGCCGCTCGGCGATGATGTCGCGCTGGATCTCGTTCGTGCCTGCGTAGATCGGCCCGGCCAGCGAGAAGACCCACGGCTCGGCCCACTCGCCCTCGGCGAGCTCCGCGTCCGCGCCGAGCAGGTCCAGGGCGGTCTCGTGCAGCGCGATGTCGTACTGGGACCAGAACACCTTGTTCAGGCTGGACTCGGCGCCGATGGTCTCGCCCGCCGCGAAGCGGGAGGCGTTGGCCCAGGTGAACAGCTCGTAGGCGCGCGCCCCGACCACCGCGTCCGCCACCCGGTCGCGCAGCGCGGTGTCGGAGGGGTCGCCGACCGTCTCCCACAGCTCCCGCAGCCGGCCGGCGGCCGCCAGGAACCGGCCGGGGGAGCGCAGGGTGAGCCCGCGTTCGTTGCCCGTGGTCGACATCGCGATCCGCCAGCCCTGCCCCGGCTCGCCGATCACGTCCTCGTCCGGGACGAAGACCTGGTCCAGGAAGAGCTCCGCGAAGGCCGGCTTGCCGTCGAGGCGGCCGATGGGCCGCACCGTCACCCCCGGCGCCCGCAGGTCGAACATCAGGTACGTCAGCCCCTGGTGCGGCTTCGGGGCGTCCGGGTCGGTGCGGAAGATGCCGAAGGCGCGGTCCGCGAAGGCGGCCCGGGAGGACCAGGTCTTCTGCCCCGACAGCAGCCAGCCGCCCTCCGTGCGCACCGCCCGCGACTTCAGCGAGGCCAGGTCGGAGCCCGACTCCGGTTCCGACCAGGCCTGCGCCCAGATCACCTCGCCGCTCGCCATGGAGGGCAGCACCCGCGCCCGCTGCTCGTCCGTGGCGTGGTCGAAGAGGGTCGGCGCGAGGAGGTTGATGCCGTTCTGGGAGACCCGGCCGGGCGCGCCCGCCGCCCAGTACTCCTCCTCGAACACCAGCCACTTCACGATGTCGACGCCCCGGCCCCCGTACTCCTCGGGCCAGGACACCACCGACCACCGGTCCGTGTGCAGGCGCGCCTCCCATGCGCGGTGCGCGGCGAACCCCTCTTCTGTCTCCAGGGAGGGCAGAGGGGCGGCGGGTACGTGGGCGCCGAGCCAGGCCCGGGCCTCGGCCCGGAAGGCCTCCACATCGGGTGCGTGGTCGAGGTCCATCAGCTGTTCGCCTCCTTCATGGCGGCCACGTTCATGCCGCCGAGCGAGTCCGCCGCGGTCTCCGCGTTGTGGGCGTGCGCGAGGTGGTGCAGGCCGAAGACCGAATCCATGCCGGTGTGCAGGCCCTGGAGGTCCTCGGCCTGGTTGACGGCCCGCTTGGTCAGAGCCAGGCCGAAGCCGGGCATCTCGGCGATGCGCAGGGCGAGGCGGGCGGTCTCCCCGGCCAGGGCGGCCCGCTCCACGACCCGGTTGACCATGCCGATCTCGTACGCCCGGCGGGCCGGCATCCGGTCGCCCGTGAACAGGAACTCCTTCGCGATCCGCGGGGGCATCGCCCACGGGTGCGCGAAGTACTCGACGCCGGGTATGCCCATCCGCACGACCGGGTCCGCGAAGAAGGCGTCCTCGCTCGCCACGATCAGGTCGCAGACCCAGGCCAGCATCAGCCCGCCCGCCACGCAGGCCCCCCGCACCGAGGCGATCACCGGCTTCGGCAGCTCCCGCCAGCGCCGGCACATCCCCAGGTACACCTCCGACTCGCGGGCGAAGCGGGATTCGGCGCCCGAGCGCTCCGAGTGGTCCCACCACAGCCCGGCCCGCCGCTCGAAGGGCAGGTGGGCGTCGCGCTCCGGGGTGCCGATGTCGTGGCCCGCGGAGAAGTGCTCGCCGGCCCCGCCCAGGACGACCACCTTCACCCCGGGGTCGTCGGCCGCGCGGTAGAAGGCGTCGTCGAGGGCGTAGGTCATCGCGCTGTTCTGCGCGTTGCGGTAGCGGGGGCGGTTCATGGTCACGTACGCGACCGGGCCGCGGCGCTCGTAGAGCACGGGGGTGTCGCGGGTGTCTTCGGGCATCCCTGGATCCTTCCCTAACAAGTGTTTGGTAGGTTAACGTACGGCCATGAGCAGCGTCGAGGAGTTCCGCACCGAGGTTCGGAGTTGGCTACGGGCCCACCTCACCGGCGAGTTCGCCGCCCTCAAGGGCCGCGGCGGACCGGGCCGGGAGCACGAGGCCTTCACCGAACGCCTCGCCTGGGAAAGGCACATGGCCGCCCATGGCTGGACCTGCCTCGGCTGGCCCGCCGAGTACGGCGGCCGCGGCGCGAGCACCGAGGAACAGATCGCCTTCCACGAGGAGTACGCCCTCGCGGACGCCCCCGCCCGCGTCAACCACATCGGCGAACAGCTCCTCGGCCCCACCCTCATCGACCACGGCACCGAGGAGCAGAAGCGCCGCTTCCTGCCGCCCATCCGGGCCGTCGAAGAGCTGTGGTGCCAGGGCTACAGCGAACCCGACGCCGGCTCCGACCTCGCGGGCGTCCGCACCCGCGCCGCCCTCCGGGACGGCCAGTGGGTGGTCGACGGCCAGAAGACGTGGACCTCCCTCGCCCACGAGGCCCAGTGGTGCTTCGTCCTCGCCCGCACCGAACCGGGCTCGCGCCGCCACGCGGGCCTGTCCTACCTCCTGGTCCCCATGGACCAGCCCGGGGTCGAGGTCCGGCCCATCGTCCAGCTCACCGGCACCTCCGAGTTCAACGAGGTCTTCTTCGACGGCGCCCGCACCGACGCCGCCCACGTCGTCGGCGCCCCCGGCGACGGCTGGAACATCGCCATGGCCACCCTCGGCTACGAACGCGGCGTCTCCACCCTCGGCCAGCAGGTCGGCTTCCGCCGCGAACTCGAAGCCCTCGCCGAACTCGCCCGCACCAACGGCGCCATCGCCGACCCGCTGATCCGCGACCGCCTCGTCCAGGCCCGGATAGGCCTGGAAACCATGCGCGCCACCGCCCTGCGCCCCGCGGAGCCCTCCGTGGCCAAGCTGTACTGGGCCCGCTGGCACCGCGACCTCGGCGAACTCGCCATGGACGTCTGCGGAGCCCCCTCGCTGCTCGCGGCGGGCGCGCACGGGGACCCGTACGACCTCGACGACTGGCAGCGGCTCTTCCTCTTCTCCCGCGCCGACACCATCTACGCGGGCTCGGACGAGATCCAGCGCACCCTCATCGCCGAGCGGATCCTCGGCCTTCCCAAGGAGGTACGGGCTTGAACACCCCCACCTACGTCCCCGGGCACGACCTGCTGAAGGACCGCACCGCCGTCATCACCGCGGCCGCCGGAGCCGGCATCGGCGGCGCCACCGCCCGCCGCTTCCTCGAAGAAGGCGCCCGCATCGTCATCAGCGACGCGCACGCCCGCCGCCTCAAGGAGACCGAGGACGCGCTGGCCGCCGAGTTCGGCGCCGACCGCGTCACCTCCCTCCCGTGCGACGTCACCGACGAGGAACAGGTGCGCGCCCTGTTCGCGCTCGCCGAACAGACCCACGGCGGCCTCGACATCGTCGTCAACAACGCCGGCCTCGGCGGCACCGCGCACCTCGTCGACATGACCGACGAACAGTGGGGCCGCGTCCTCGACGTCACCCTGAACGGCACCTTCCGCTGCACCCGCGCCGCCATGCGCTCCTTCCAGGCCGCCGGGACCGGAGGCGGGGTCATCGTCAACAACGCCTCCGTCATCGGCTGGCGCGCCCAGACCGGCCAGGCCCACTACGCCGCCGCCAAGGCCGGGGTGATGGCCCTGACCCGCTGCGCCGCCCTGGAGGCCGCCGAGTTCGGCGTACGGATCAACGCGGTCGCCCCGAGCCTCGCCATGCACCCGCACCTGGTGAAGGTCACCAGCGAGGAACTCCTGGCGGAACTCACCTCCCGCGAAGCCTTCGGCCGGTACGCCGAGCCCTGGGAGGTCGCCAACGTCATCGTCTTCCTGGCCAGCGGCTACTCGTCGTACATGACGGGCGAGACCGTCTCGGTCAGCAGCCAGCACGCGTAGCCGCAGAATGGGCCCGTGCCAACGAACAAGAAGAAGCCGCAGGTGACTGCCTCACCCGAGCGGCGCCGGGAGCTCCTCGACACCGCCGCCGAGGTCTTCGCCGCGCAGGGCTACAACGCCACCACCGTCCGCAAGATCGCCGACGCCGCCGGAATGCTCGCCGGCAGCCTCTACTACCACTTCGATTCCAAGGAATCGATGCTCGACGAGATCCTCTCCGCCTTCCTGAACGAGCTGTGGGAGGGGTACGACACCGTCCTCGCGGCCGGTCTCGGCCCCAGGGAGACCATCGAGGCCCTCGTCACCGAGTCCTTCCGGGAGATCGACCGGCACCGTGCCGCCGTCGCCATCTACCAGAAGGAATCCCGCACCCTCTCCGCGCAGCCCCGCTTCCACTACCTGTCCGACTCGCAAGTGAAGTTCGAGAAGGCCTGGCTGGGAACGCTGGAACGCGGGGTCGCGGCCAAGGTCTTCCGCGCCGACCTCGACATCCGCCTCACCTACCGCTTCGTGCGCGACACGGTGTGGGTCGCGGCGTCCTGGTACCGGCCGGGCGGACAGCACAGCCCCGAGGAGATCGCCCGCCAGTACCTGTCGATGGTGCTGGACGGGATCGCCCTACGCACCTGACCCATCAGCAGAGGAGTCCCGATGCCCGAGGCCTACATAGTCGAAGCGGTCCGCACCCCCGTGGGGCGGCGGGGCGGCGGCCTGTCCGCCGTCCACCCCGCCGACCTGGGCGCGCACGTCCTGAAGGCGCTGGTCGAACGCTCCGGGGTGGACCCGGCAGCCGTGGAGGACGTGGTGTTCGGCTGCCTCGACACGGTCGGGCCGCAGGCCGGCGACATCGCGCGGACGGCATGGCTGGCGGCCGGACTGCCGGAGGAGGTGCCGGGCGTGACCGTGGACCGCCAGTGCGGGTCCTCGCAGCAGGCGGTGCACTTCGCTGCGCAGGGCGTCCTGTCCGGCACCCAGGACCTGGTGGTCGCGGGCGGCACCCAGAACATGTCGATGATCCCGATCGCCTTCGCCTCGCGGCAGGCCGCGGAACCGCTGGGCTTCACCGAGGGGCCGTACCTGGGCTCGGAGGGGTGGCGGGCCCGCTACGGCGACGCGCCCGTCAACCAGTTCCACGGCGCGCAGCTCATCGCGGAGAAGTGGGGCATCTCGCGCCGCGACATGGAGGAGTTCGCGCTCCGCTCCCACCAGCGGGCGCTGCGGGCCATCGACGAGGGGCGGTTCTCGCGCGAGACCGTGCCGTACGGGGACGTGACGGTGGACGAGGGTCCGCGGCGGGACACCACGCTCGAGAAGATGGCGACGCTGAAGCCGGTCGTCGAGGGCGGCACCATCACCGCGGCCGTCTCCTCCCAGGTCTCCGACGGCGCGGCGGCGATGCTGATCGCATCCGAGCGGGCGGTCCGTGAACACGGCCTGCGGCCGCGCGCCCGGATCCACCACCTCTCGGTGCGGGGCGAGGACCCGATCCGCATGCTGTCGGCGCCGATCCCGGCGACGGCGTACGCGCTGAAGAAGACCGGCATGTCCCTCGCCGACATCGACCTGGTCGAGATCAACGAGGCGTTCGCGCCGGTGGTCCTGGCGTGGCTGAAGGAAACGGGCGCGGACCCGGAACGGGTGAACGTCAACGGCGGCGCGATCGCGCTGGGGCATCCGCTGGGGGCGACGGGCGTGAAGCTGATGACCACGCTGCTGCACGAACTGGAGCGCACGGGGGGACGCTTCGGGCTGCAGACCATGTGCGAGGGTGGCGGCCAGGCGAACGTGACGATCATCGAGCGCCTGTAGCCCGCGGCGCGGGGCGGCTCCGCTGCCGGGGCGCTGCCCCGGACCCCGCTCCTCAATCGCCGGAGGGGCTGGGTTTTGCCTCGGGCGGGTCCCGCCGTTGCGCGGCCGGCTCCGCTGCCGGGGCTCCGCCCCGGACCCCGCGCCTCAAGCGCCGGCGGGGCTGGTTTTGCCTCGGCGGGACCGGCCGGTTGGGGCGGGGCCCCTCCGGAGTGTCTCCTCGTCCTCGCGCCTGCGGGCAGTGCTGCGTGGCGTGGAGGCCGGTTGCGCGCTCGTCCTGCGGGGACCCTCCTGCACGGCCCCACCCCAGCGGACCTCCCGCCCCAGGCCGGGGACGGCGCATACCCCGCCCGGCGAAACCCCGCCCGCCGGGACCCGCGCAGTCAGGACCCCGGCGGGGCAAAATCCAGCCCCGCCGGCGATTGAGGCGCGGGGTCCGGGGCGGATCCACAGGGGCGGAGATGCCGCCGGGCAGGGGCCGGGTCGGCCGAGGTCACACCGTGGCGGCAACGCTGCCCGATCGGCGTGTGCTAGCTTAGAGCTCGTTGCAGTTGTGGTACCCATGAACTTTATGTGCGCCTGACGGGAATGTTCCTCAGGCGCTTTTATTGTTTTTGCCGGATTCTCCCGGATGGGGCCCTTGCCGCCTACTCAGGAGATTCAAATGGCACTTGGCACCGTGAAGTGGTTCAACTCGGAAAAGGGCTTCGGCTTCATCGAGCAGGACGGCGGCGGTCCGGACGTGTTCGCCCACTACTCGAACATCGCCACCCAGGGCTTCCGTGAGCTCACCGAGGGCCAGCGCGTGTCCTTCGACGTCACCCAGGGCCAGAAGGGCCCCCAGGCGGAGAACATCCTCCCCGCCTAATTTCTTCAGCTTGCCGGGGTCCGCGCCGTGAGGTGCGGGCCCCGGCTTGTCTGCTGTCTCGACCTTTGTTTTACCTGCCGGTTTCAGGAGGGCTTTCTCGCATGACCAGCTCCAGCTCCGCACGACCCAGCCGCCGCCCCACCCGGGGCCGAGGTGCGGCCCAGGGACGTCCGAAGGCTGGCGCGGGACGGCAGAAGTCCGCCCCCGCCCCCCGGCCCCAGGAATTCACCATGCCCGAGCCGATCACGCCGGCGCTGCCGCCGGTCGCCGCGTTCGAGGACATGGGCATGCCCGAGGCGCTGCTGAAGACCCTCGCAGCCCAGGGCGTCACCGAGCCGTTCCCGATCCAGGCCGCGACGCTGCCGAACTCGCTGGCCGGCCGTGACCTGCTCGGCCGCGGCCGCACCGGCTCCGGCAAGACGCTGGCCTTCGGCCTGGCGCTGCTGGCCCGGACCGCGGGCCGCCGCGCGCAGCCGAAGGCGCCGCTCGCGATGGTCCTCGTACCGACGCGCGAGCTCGCGCAGCAGGTGACCGACTCCCTGGCCCCGTACGCCACGGCCGTCAACCTGCGCATCGCGACCGTCGTCGGCGGCATGTCGATCAACCGGCAGTCGGGCGCCCTGCGCCGCGGCGCCGAGGTGCTCGTCGCCACCCCCGGCCGCCTCAAGGACCTCATCGACCGCGGTGACGCCGACCTCTCGCAGGTTTCGATCACCGTCCTCGACGAGGCCGACCAGATGACCGACATGGGCTTCATGCCGCAGGTCACGGCCCTCCTCAAGCAGGTCGAGCAGGGCGGTCAGACCATGCTGTTCTCGGCGACCCTCGACAAGAACATCGACAAGCTCGTCAAGATGTTCCTCGACGACCCGGTCGCCTTCTCCGTCGACCCGTCCGCCGGTGCGGTCAGCACGATGGAGCACCACGTCCTGTACGTCATGGACGAGACCGACAAGAAGGCCGTGGCCACGCGCATAGCTGCCCGCGACGGCCGGGTGATCATGTTCGTCGACACCAAGCGGGGTGTCGACCGCATGGTCAAGAAGCTCCTCGCGGAGGGCGTACGCGCCTCCGGCCTGCACGGCGGGCGCTCGCAGCCGCAGCGCAACCGCACCCTCGACTGGTTCAAGACGGGCGAGGTCACCGCACTGATCGCCACCAACGTGGCCGCCCGCGGCATCCACATCGACGACCTCGACCTCGTCGTCAACGTGGACCCGCCCACCGACCACAAGGACTACCTGCACCGCGGCGGCCGTACCGCCCGGGCCGGCGAGTCCGGCAGCGTGGTCACCCTGGTGCTGCCCGACCAGAAGCGGGACATGACCCGTCTGATGTCGGACGCCGGGATCTCCCCGCGCACCGCGCAGATCAAGTCCTCCGACGAGGAGCTGGCCCGGCTCACCGGCGCCAAGGAGCCCTCGGGCGTCCCCGTGGTGCTGGAGGTGCCGCAGCAGCCCGCCCCGGCGAAGCCGCGCAGCGGTTCCGGTTCCGGTTCGCGCCGCCGCTCGGGCGGGCCGCGCACCGGCTCCGCCGCGTCCGGCGCCCCGGCGTCCGGCGGCCGCGGCCGCCGCTCCGCCGGCGGTGGCTCCGGGCAGGCCCCGGCCGCCTCCGGATCGGGCCAGGCCCGCCGCGGACAGGGCGGCGCCGGCGGCGCGGCCACCGGTTCCGGCGAGCGCGGCCGGCGCTCCGGCGGTGCCGCCTCGGGCGGCGCGGCCGCGGCATCCGCGCGCAGCCGGGTCGGCTCGGGCGGGCAGGGCCGCCGCCGGGCGGTCTGACCGAATGCCTTCACCACGACGCCGGGCGGTGCGCGAAGCACCGCCCGGCGTCGTGCTGTCGTACGCCGGTCAGCGGACCATCTTGTTCTGCAGCTTCGCCAGCGTCCGCAGGTCCAGGCCGAGGCCGTCCGTCAGATAGCCGTAGAAGCTGCCGTAGTCGGCCTTCATCTGCGCGGTCGCCGCGTCCAGGTAGTCCTGGCGGACTTCCTGGAGCGGGATCAGCAGGTCGGGGTTCTGCATCCGGCCGGACTGCTTGAGGCCCGCCCGCACCTGGGCGTCGTAGGTGGCGCGGAAGGTGTTCGACGCGAGGTAGTCGCGCTCGGCGGTGGCCTCGGGGACGGCCAGCGCGCGCAGCAGGACGTAGCTCATCCAGCCGGTCCGGTCCTTGCCGGAGGTGCAGTGGTAGAGGAGCGGCCCCTGCTTGCCGTCCGCTATCTCGCGGATGGTCTGCGCGAACTGCGCCCGGTTCTCGGGGCTGGTCACGAAGTTGCGGTAGACGTCCCGCATGTACGCCTCGGCGCGGCCGCCGCCGAGCATCTGCTCCTGCTTGACGGGGTCGCCGGTGGCGATCGCGCCGACCAGCGTCCCGTAGAGGCCGAGGTCGTTGACCGGGCGCGCGGTGGGGGAGAGTCCTGCGGGCAGCTTGTCGGCGCCGTCGTACTGGATCTCCATGGGGACGCGGAAATCGAGGACCTTCGTGAGGCCGAGACCGGAGACGGTGGTGACGTCCGCAGCGGTCAGCTTGCTCAGGGCGTCCGAGCGGTAGACCAGGCCCTGGCGGACCTGACCGCCGGTCCAGGTGCGGTAGCCGCCCAGATCGCGGAGGTTGACCGCGGCCTGGAGGGGGATCTGGCGGATCGTTTCAGCCTGCTGCTCCCGGTGGTGCCGGGCACTGGCCCCGGCTCCGGGCGCCGCCGCCGCGTACGCGGAGGCGGGCAGGGTCCCGATGACGAGTGCGGCGGCGGCCGCCGCAGTCGCCAGGCGGATTCGGGCACGGCTCATGTGTGCGACTCCTGTGACGGAGAAGGGGGAATCACCCTGGTGGTGGCAGGGTGCGGAGCGAGTGCAGTTCTTCGAGTGCCTGTCGTGCTTCGGCCATGACGCGGGAGACGAGCTCCGCACAGGACGGGAGATCGTCGATCACCCCCGCGACCTGGCCGGATGCCATGACTCCGAGGTCCGTACGGCCCTCGACCATGGACGCCTTGAGGAGCATCGGGGTGTTCGCGGCGAGCAGGACCTGGCTCCAGGACAGGTCCTTGCCGTGTTTCATCGCGAGGCCGTCGCGCACCATCTGCGGCCAGCTCAGGCCGGACAGCTTCTTGAAGCCGGCCGCGTGGCGGACGGCCCGGGCCAGCGCCCGGGTGCGGCCCGCCCGCTCCAGGGAGTCGACCAGCGCGGTCCGCAGCATCCGGTGCGGCAGCCCGTCGACGGCCGTGGTGACGGTGACGTCCTTGACGGTGGCCTTCAGGTACTCGGCCTTCACCGCGTCCGGGACCGTCGAGTCGGAGGTGAGGAGGAACCGGGTGCCCATCGCGATGCCCGCCGCCCCGAAGGCCAGCGCCGCGACCAGGCCGCGGCCGTCACGGAACCCGCCCGCCGCGACCACCGGGATGTCCACGGCGGACACGACCTGCGGGAGCAGCACCGTCGTGGCCACGTCCCCGGTGTGACCGCCGCCCTCCCCGCCCTGCACGATCACCGCGTCCGCCCCCCAGGCGGCCACCTTCTCGGCGTGCCGCCGGGCACCGATCGACGGGATGACGACGACGCCCGCGTCCTTCAGCCGGGCGATCAGCTCCTTGGACGGCGCGAGGGCGAACGAGGCGACCCGTACGCCCTCGTCGATGATCAGCTGGGCGCGCTCGGCCGCGTCCCCGGCGTCCGCCCGCAGATTGACCCCGAAGGGAGTGCCCTCCGGGACCCGGGACTTGACCTCGTGGATCGCGGACCGCAGCTGCTCCATGGTCATCGTCGCCGAGGCCAGGATGCCCAGCGCTCCCGCGTTCGCCGCACCCGACACCAGGCGTGGGCCGGCCACCCAGCCCATGCCCGTCTGCACGATCGGGTGCTCGACACCGACGAGCTTGGTGAATGCCGTCTCCATCGGATCAGCCCCGGACTTCCCGGTCACGCAACCCCTTGGGGTCGATCACCTCGCGGATCAGCCGCAGCTCCTCGGCGGTCGGCTCCCGGGTGAACGGGACGTCGTCGGCGACCGCGAGCTCGAAGCCGGTGGCCTCGCGCACCTGGCCGACGGTGACGCCCGGGTGTACGGAGGCCAGGCGCATCGAGTGGCCGGGGCCGGTGAAGTCGAAGACGCCGAGGTCGCTGACCACGCGGGGCAGGCGGTGGTAGCGGGTGGCCGACGGGCCGGCCGCCTCGGCCCGGTCGTAGCCGACACCGCTGACCATGTCGACGCGTTCGACGAAGACCCGCGTGGAGTGCTTGGGGACCCAGTAGCTCACCGGATTGTTGAGGGTGTTGACCGGTGCTCCGCGCACCCCGAGGAGCTGGCGGGCCGGCTGCGCCCAGTCGCCGATGCAGGAGATGTTCTGGTTGCCGAAGCGGTCGATCTGGCTGGCGCCCATCATCACGTGCCGCCTGCCGCCCGTGACCATGGTCAGGTGGCGCCGGTACGGGAGCCAGCCCTCGGCCGTGCCGTCGAGGCCGACGAGCATGGCCTCGCCGTCGGTCAGCAGCAGGTCGGGGGAGAAGGTCCGCTTCGCGAGCCGGGCGCCGAAGGCGGGGATCAGGCCCATCGGGCTGGCGAGCACCTCGCCGTTGTCGCGCCAGGCTTCCGCGCAGGCGATGACACAGTATTCCGAACGACTGATCACTTCTGCTCCTCGTGCCAGGCCCGGACGGCGGACTGGTAGTCGTGCTCGCCCGCCCCGGACAGGAAGCGGTCGGCGAACTCGGGCCAGGGGGTGGTCGCGTACAGCTTCTGGAAGGCCTCGTCCCGGTCGTAGTCGGGGACGCAGGAGGTGAAGTGCGCGCCGTTCGGCGTCTCCACGACCCCGGTGACGGAGTGGCGGCTGACGAGGAGGGACTGCGGGGGGCCGGACTTGGCGAGTTCGGCGCTCTCCACGATCTGCTCGCAGGAGACGTACGCGGCGTCGGCGGCCTCGCAGAACAGGTCGTCGAAGTACGGGTCCGGGCCCAGGTACTGGGCGTTGCCGAGGCGGTCGGCGCGGTTGAGGTGGACCAGGGCGGCGTCCATCCGCAGGGCGGGGACGGCCACCAGCTCCTCGCCGTCGGCGTAGGGGGAGGTGACGGTGCGCAGCTCCGGGTTGACCCGCATCACGTCGGAGCCGAGGCCGGCCCGGACGGGGAGGAACGGCAGCCGGTTGGCGGCGGCGTGCAGGCCCCACATGAACATGGCCTCGTCGAGCTCGGTGAGGGCGAAGGCGCCGCGCTCGCGGGCGGCCCGGAAGTGGGGCTCCAGGGGGATGGAGTCGAGGGTGGCGAACGGGGCGACGAGCTTGCCGATCCGGCCGGCGGCGGCCAGCAGCCCGACGTCGGGGCCCCCGTACGAGATCACGGTGAGATCGGTGATCTCGGAGCGGAGCAGTGCCCGCACCAGGGCCATGGGCTTGCGCCGGGACCCCCAGCCGCCGATGCCGATGGTCATCCCGCTGCGGAGCTGCCCGACGACCTCGTCCGGGCTCATGGTCTTGTCGGTCATGCGCTGTGTCCCTCTTCCTTCCCGAAGGTGTCCCGCACCCGGTCGGCCACCCCGCTGAGGTTGGCCTCGAAGGTGAAGCCCTGCTCGAAGCGGTAGCTGCGGCGCACGTCCACCGGGTCGATCCCGTTGATGGCGGCCTTGGCCAGCCGGATGAGGTAGCCGTCCTTCCGCGCGATCTCGGCGGCCAGCTCCAGGGCGGCCGCGCGCAGTCCGTCCCGCGGGACCACCTTCCAGACCGAGCCGTGCGCGTGCAGTTCGGCGGCGGTCGCGGTGCGCGAGGTGTAGTACAGGGCGCGCATCAGGTGCTGCGGGACGAGCCGGGCCAGGTGCGTGGCGGCGCCGAGCGCGCCCCGGTCCAGTTCGGGCAGGCCGAAGGTGGCGTCGTCGCTCGCCACGATCGCGTCCGCGTTGCCGACGAGGCCGATGCCGCCGCCGAGGCAGAACCCGTTCACGGCGGCCACGACCGGCACCTCGCACTCGTACACGGCGGCGAAGGCCTCGTAGCAGCCCCGGTTGGCGCCGATGAGGGCGGCGTGGCCGGTGTCGCGCTGCATCTCCTTGATGTCGACGCCGGCGTTGAAGCCGCGGCCCTCGGCGGCCAGGACCACGCACCGGATCTCCGGGTCGCGGCCGGCGGCGCGCAGGGCGTCGGCGAGGTCGTACCAGCCCTGCACGGGCAGTGCGTTGACGGGCGGGAAGTCGACTGTGACGAGTGCGATGCCCTTGTCCGGGCTGGAGGTGGAGACACCCATGAGCGGATCAGCTACCTTTCCACCAAACATTTGTTAGGTGAGGAAGGTAGCAGCCTATGGAGCTCGACGGGAGGGTTGTCGTCGTCACCGGAGGAACCCGGGGCGTCGGCGCCGGAATCGCCCGGTCGTTCCTCGCGGCCGGCGCACAGGTCGTCGTCTGCGCGCGGCGGCCGCCGGAGGAACCCGTGTCGGCGGGCGGCCGGAAGGCGTCGTTCGTACCGCTCGACCTGCGGGATCCGGCCGCCGTGGAGGAGTTCTTCGCCGGGGTCGCGGACCGCCACGGGCGGCTCGACTGCCTGGTCAACAACGCGGGCGGAACCCCGTACCGGCTGCTGGGGGAGGGCGGGGCCGAGCGCCACGCGCGGGTCGTCGAGCTCAACCTGATCGCCCCGATGACGGCCTCCCTGGCCGCCCGTCCGTGGCTGCGGCGGGCCCGGGGCTCGGTCGTGATGATCGGCAGCGTCAGCGGGACCAGGCCCTCACCGGGCACTGCGGCGTACGGCGCGGCCAAGGCGGGCCTGGAGAACCTGGCCCGCTCCATGGCCGTGGAATGGGCGCCCGAGGTGCGGGTGAACTCGCTGGTCCTGGGCATGGTGCGGACCGAGCTGTCCCATCTGCACTACGGGGACGAGGCCGGGATCGCGGCGGTCGGCGCGACCGTACCGCTGGGACGGCTCGCGGAACCCTCCGACGTGGGGGAAGCCGCGGTATTCCTGGCCTCGGACCGGGCGGCGTACGTGAGCGGGGCGAGCCTGCTGGTGCACGGGGGCGGCGAGCGCCCCGCGTTCTTGGATGCGGCAACTGTGAACAAGGAGAGCTGACATGACGGGTCTTGCCGAGGGTCGTGTGGTCGTCGTGACGGGCGCCGGGCGGGGGCTGGGCCGCGCCCACGCCCTGGCCTTCGCGGCGGAGGGGGCGAAGGTCGTCGTCAACGACCTCGGGGTCGGGCTGGACGGGGTGCCGGGGCCGGACTCGCCGGCGGCGCAGGTGGCCGAGGAGATCCGCGCGCTGGGCGGCGATGCGGTGGCGCACGGCGGGGACATCGCGACGAGCGAGGGCGCGGCCTCGCTCGTCGCGGCGGCGGTCGACACCTTCGGCCGGCTGGACACCCTGGTCAACAACGCGGGCTTCCTGCGGGACCGGATGCTGGTCAACCTGGACGAGGACGACTGGGACGCGGTCATGCGGGTGCACCTGAAGGGGCACTTCCTGCCGCTGCGGTCGGCGGCGGCGTGGTGGCGGGCGGAGGCGAAGGCCGGCCGGCCGGTGGCGGCGCGGGTGGTCAACACCTCCTCGGGGGCCGGGCTGCTGGGTTCGGTCGGACAGGGCAACTACAGCGCGGCGAAGGCCGGGATCCTGGGCCTGACGATGGTCGCGGCGGCGGAGATGGGCCGGTACGGAGTCCAGGTCAACGCGATCGCCCCGGCGGCGCGGACCCGCATGACGGAGCAGACCTTCGCGGAAACCATGGCCGCACCGGCCGCCGGGTCGTTCGACGCGATGGCCCCGGAGAACGTGTCCCCGCTGGTGGTCTGGCTGGGCGCGGATGCCTCCGCGGGGGTGACGGGGCGGGTCTTCGAGGCCGAGGGCGGCCGGATCACGGTGATGGAGGGCTGGCGACCGGGTCCTACGGCGGACCGCGGGGCCAGGTGGACCCCGGCGGAGGCGGGCGAGGCCGCGGCGAAACTCCTGGCGGCCGCGGAGGCGCCGCTGCCGGTGTACGGGGCGGTGTAGTCGGGGGCGGGCACGGGTCCCCGCGCGTGCGGGACCATCACCCCCTCGGGCCCCGCCCCGGGGCGGCGTTTGCCCACCCGCCCCCTGGGTGCGGGTGGGTGGGGCGTGCCGGTACCCCGCGGGAGGGACTTTGCCCCTTCGGGCCCGGTTCTGGGGAGTGGTCGTGAGGCCGTTGCCCGGTGGGGCGGGGTGGGCGTGGGGGCGGGGTGTGAGTTGGTCGGAATCAGAGAGGGCTTGGGGCTTTCCCGTCAGTCCCATAGTCCTTCCGTGTCGAAACGGCCTGTCAAGAGCGCTCCTTCGTCGCGTCGCTTCGCGATCGCCTACGGCGACCCTTGACAGGCCGTCCCGCCCCGGAAAGACAAGGACTGCCGGGAAACCCCCAAAAGAACGGGCCGGGGGAGACAACGACAAACGGCCACGTCAGCCATGTCCAGCCCTGCTCCGGCCGGGGCCGGGCCCGGCCTCGGGCCCTCACAGGCCGCCATCCGCACCGGGCAGGCGGCCACCCACCCCCACACCTCGACCACAAGACCCTCAGCCCCCGGCAGGCGCACCAAATCGCTACGCGCTCCTCATTTCTCGGCGTCTGCGGCCCGTCTGGGGCTGGTCTCGCCCCAGATCGCTACGCGCTCCTCGATGACGGCGTCCGACCGCCGTCCGGGGCTGGTCATAGGCAGCCCAAGGACCCGGTTTCCTCCTCCATGACCGCGTCCGACGGCCGTTGAGAGGAGAAAAGCGACCAGACAGCGGCTATGTCGAGGTGTACTCACGTCAGAGCCGGTGGGCGACCAAAAAGGCTGGAGTTATGCCCTAATTGGGCTGTTATGTGTGTGGGTTTGGGGGGACGGTCTCGTCCTGACACGACTACACCTCGGCCAGGGCGAGCATGTGCCCCTTTGGGCCCCTGATCGGCGCCATTTCGTGGTCTCTCAGCCCCGGACGGGGGTCAGCCGCCATGATCGAGGAGCGCGTAGCGATCGATGGCGGCTTATGACCGGCCACGGACGGGCCGCGGACGCCTTTGGCGAGAAGCGCGTAGCGATCTGCCGCGCCACGCCGGAGCGGGGGCCGAGCATCGCCGATACGGCTGGTTGTTTGCCTTCCGCCCGGCCCGTTCTTTTGGGGGTTTCCCGGCAGTCCTTGTCTTTCCGTGGCGGGACGGCCTGTCAAGAGTGGAGCGAAGCGACATCGCGCAGCGACGCGACGAAGGAGCGCTCTTGACAGGCCGTTTCGACACGGAAGGACTATGGGACTGACGGGAAAGCCCCAAGCCCTCTCTGATTCCGCCCGGCCGAAGTCCCGCCTTCCCCCCACCCCGCCCGTCCAGGCAAAGCGGCTCGCGACCACTTCCCCCGAGCGGGGCCCGAAGACGCAAAACCCCCTCCCGTGCGGGCGCCGGCCCCCACCCACCCGCACTCGGGGGCGGGTGGGCAAACGCTGTCCCGGGAGGGGGCTCGAGGGGGGTGAAGTCCCGCGCGCGCGGGAAGCCGTACCCCCCCACCGAAGCGCGCGACCCGCACCCGAAGAGCGCCACCCGTGCTCGGAGCCGCCCTTGGCGCGGCTCCGGGTGTTACCCCTGGTCGGGGGTCGACAGGCGTGCCGCCGCCCTCCGCTGGCGGACGTTCGAGCCGCGCAGGAAGCGGATCACCGTTTCCAGTTCCTCCGTCGTGAACTCCCCGCACAGCTCCGCGACTTCCCGCGCCCAGTCCTCGTACACCGGCTCCAGCTCGCGGATCTTCTCCGGCCGGACCTCGACCACCACCCGCCGCCCGTCCGTCGGGTGTTCGGCCCTGCGTACGTAGCCCTTGCGCTCCAGCCGGTCCACCAGGCCCGTGACCGAGGCCGGGGCGAGGCCCGAGTGCTGGGCCAGTTCCTTCGCGGTGAGCGGGCCGTGCCGCAGCAGCAGGTCGATCGTCTTGGTCTCCGTCGCGCCCAGGCCGCGCCGCTCGGCCACCGCCGAGTGGAACATCACCGTCACCGCGCTGGTCTCCCGGCCCGTCCGGTTGAGTTCCTCCAGAACGCTCGCGCGCCGCGCGTCCACCTCTCCACCCTTTTCACCCTCTTCACCCATGGGGGCAGCTTAGCAAGTCTTTCGTTCGGTCTAACGAAAGACTTGCGGACGCGACCGCCCCCGTGCAACTCTTTCGTTCGTCCGAACGAAAGAGTTTCGAGTTCCGGAGGCAGCCGTCATGGCACCCGCACCCCACCCCCGCCGCTGGGCCGCAGCCGTCGTCATGATGGTCGCCGCGCTCATGGACCTGCTCGACGTCACCATCGTCAACGTCGCGATCCCCTCCATAGGCCGCGACCTCGGCGCCTCGCAGAGCGCACTCCAGTGGCTCGTCTCCGCCTACCTCCTCGGCTTCGCCGCCACCCTGATCGTCTCCGGGCACCTCGGCGACCGGTACGGGCGCAAGGCCCTCTTCCTCGCCGGAACCGCCGGCTTCGGCCTCGCCAGCCTCGGCTGCGGCATCGCCCAGACCCCCGGCCAGCTGATCGCCGCCCGCGCGGTCCAGGGCGTCACGGCCGCCCTCCTCATGCCCCAGGTGCTCGGCTCCTTCCGCACCCTCTTCCAGGGCAAGGAACGCGGCGCCGTCTTCGGGATGTACGGGGCCATCGCCGGCTTCGCCTCCGCCGTCGGGCTGCTGCTCGGCGGGCTGCTCACCGACGCCGACCTGTTCGGCTGGGGCTGGCGCTCCGTCTTCCTCGTCAACGTGCCCGTCGCCGTCGCCACCCTCGCCGCCGGCGCGGTCCTGGTCCCCGCCACCCGGGAGCGCGGCGCCGGCCGGCCCGACCTGCTCGGCAGCCTCGTCCTCGCCGCCGGCCTCGTCGCGATCGTGCTGCCGCTCGTCCAGGGCGAGGCCAACGGATGGCCGCTGTGGGGCTGGCTCTGCCTGACCGCCGGCCTCCTCGCCGTCGCCGGCCTCGGCATCCTCGAAGCCCGCCGGCGCGGCGGCGCGACCGTACCGCTGCTGCCCGCCCGGGCGTTCCGCCTCCCCGCCTTCTCCGTCGGCCTCGCCGTCCAGCTCCTCTTCGCCGTCGGCATGCAGGGCTTCTTCCTGGTCTTCGCGATCTGGCTGCAGGGCGGCCAGGGCTACACCCCGATGCAGGCCGGCCTCGTCACCGTCGCCTTCTCCGTCGGCGGCTTCCTCACCGCCCCGGTCGCGGACACCCTCGCCGTGCGCTTCGGCCGCCTCGTCCTGGCCGCCGGCGCGCTGATGATGGCGGGCGGATTCGCCGGGGTCCGGTACGCCGTCGACCATTCCACCGCCGCGCACACCGGCGCCTGGCCGCTCACCCCCGGCCTGCTTGTCGCGGGCGCCGGCCTCGGCTTCCTCATCGTTCCGCTGGTCAACGTGGTGCTGTCCGCCGTCCCCGCCGACATGGCCGGCGGCGCCTCCGGGATCTTCTCCACCGCCCAGCAGTTCGGCGGCGCCCTCGGCGCGGCCGTCATCGGCTCCGTCTTCTTCGGCGCCCTCGCCGACGGCGGCCCCACCCACGCCCTCAGCACCGCCATGCCCTGGGTGAGCGCCGGGTTCCTGCTCAGCGCGGTGCTGTGCCTGGCCCTGCCCCGCACCTCGGTGTCGCCCGAACCGCTGCCCGAGGCCGAGCCCGTCGCCGCCTAGGAAGCGGGAACGACGTACGAAGCCACGCGGGCCCGGACGCAGACGTCCCGGCCCGCGTCGCCGTTCCGGCCCCGCCGACGGGCGCGGGGTCCGGGCCGGAGCCCAGCAGCCGAGCCGCGGCCGAGAACCGCCACCCCGCCCGGGAGGGCTATCCCGCTCAGCGGGAACACGGCCTCCCGCCCGCGCCCGCCCCCCGCCTACCGTCTGCCGCACCACACACCACCGCAGCCGGGAGGACCCCATGCTGAACGACCGGCACCGGCGCGAAGCCGCCGAGGTACTGCGCGCGGCGGAGCGGCGGCGGGCCCCCGTCCGGCCGCTGACCGAGCTGTACGAAGGCATCGACGCGCAGGACGCGTACGAGATCCAGCTCCTGGGCATCCGCCACCGCACCGAAACCGAGGGCGCCCGCATCACCGGGCACAAGGTCGGCCTCTCGTCCCCCGTCATGCAGGCCATGATGGGCGTCGACGAACCCGACTACGGCCACCTCCTCGACGCCATGGAGCTGCACGAGGACACCCCCGTACCCATCGCCGCCTACTGCGCCCCGCGCATCGAGGTCGAGGTCGGTTTCGTCCTCGGCGCCGACCTGCCCGGCGAGGGCTGCACCGAGGCCGACGTCCTGGCCGCCACCGAACGCGTCGTACCCGCCCTGGAGCTGATCGACAGTCGCATCGCCGACTGGCGGATCTCCATCGCGGACACCATCGCCGACAACGCCTCCTCCGCCGGATACGTCATCGGCGAGGGCCGCGACCCGCGCGACCTCGACCTGAAGGCCGTCGAGGCCCGCCTCACCGGCCACGGCGAGACCCTCGCCACCGGCCGCTCCGACGCCGTACTCGGCGACCCCGCCACCGCCGTCGCCTGGCTGGCCCGCACCGTCGCCCGCTTCGGCGTCCCCCTGCGCAAGGGCCACCTCGTCCTGCCCGGCTCCTGCACCCGCGCCGTGGACGTGACCGCGGGCCGGACCTACACCGCCGACTTCACCGGGCTCGGCTCGGTGTCCCTCTCCTTCTCCTGAGCTCTGAACTCCTGAGGTGACCGTGACCAAGACGAAAGCGACCGCCGCCATCGTCGGCTCCGGCAACATCGGAACCGACCTGCTCTACAAACTCCGGCGCTCCCCGTACATCGAGCCCCGCTGGATGATCGGCGTCGACCCCGACAGCGAAGGCCTCGCCCGCGCCCGGCGCGCCGGAATCGAAGCCTCCCACGAGGGCGTCGACCGGCTCCTGGCCCAGGACGAGCTCCCCGACCTCGTCTTCGAGGCCACCTCCGCCTACGTGCACCGCGCCAACGCCCCGCGCTACGCCGAACTCGGCATCAAGGCGATCGACCTGACGCCCGCCGCCGTCGGCCCCGCCGTCGTCCCGCCCGCGAACCTCACCGCGCACCTGGACCGGCCCAACGTCAACATGATCACCTGCGGCGGACAGGCCACCATCCCCATGGTGTACGCCGTCTCGCGCGTGGTGCCCGTCGCCTACGCGGAGATCGTCGCCTCGGTCGCCTCCGTCTCGGCCGGCCCCGGAACCCGCGCCAACATCGACGAGTTCACCCGCACCACCGCCCGCGGCATCGAGGAGATCGGCGGCGCCGCCCGCGGCAAGGCCGTCATCATCCTCAACCCCGCCGAGCCGCCCGTGATGATGCGCGACACCGTCTTCTGCGCGATCCCGCCCGACGCGGACCAGGCGGCCATCGCCGCCTCCGTCAAGCAGATCGCCGCCGAGGTCGCCACGTACGTACCCGGCTACCGGCTGCGCACCGAGCCGCAGTTCGACGAGGCCTCCGCGATGAACGGCGGGATGGCCCGCGTCGCGATCTTCCTGGAGGTGGAGGGCGCGGGCGACTACCTGCCGCCCTACGCCGGAAACCTCGACATCATGACCGCCGCCGCCACCAAGGTCGGCGAAGAGTTCGCGAAGGGACTCGTCGCGTGAACACCCCGAACGCGAAAACGGACACGTACTCCGCCGGCCTCGACATCCGGATCACCGACTCCTCCCTGCGCGACGGCTCCCACGCCAAGCGCCACCAGTTCACCGGCGAGGACGTACGGTCGATCGTCACCGCCCTCGACGGCGCGGGCGTCCCCGTCATCGAGGTCACCCACGGGGACGGACTCGGCGGCTCCTCCTTCAACTACGGCTTCTCCAGGACCCCCGAGCAGGAACTGATCAGGATCGCGGCCGAGACGGCGCGCAACGCGAAGATCGCCTTCCTGATGCTGCCGGGGCTCGGCGTGAAGGACGACATCCGCGCCGCCCACGCGGGCGGCGGGGAGATCTGCCGGATCGCCACCCACTGCACCGAGGCCGACATCTCCGTCCAGCACTTCGGCCTCGCCCGCGACATGGGCCTGGAAACCGTCGGCTTCCTGATGATGGCCCACTCCACCACCCCCGAGAACCTCGCCCGCCAGGCCCGGATCATGGCCGACGCCGGCTGCCAGTGCGTGTACGTCGTCGACTCCGCCGGGGCCATGGTCATGGACGAGGTCGCCGACCGCGTCGCCGCCCTCGTCGCCGAACTCGGCGACGACGCCCAGGTCGGCTTCCACGGGCACGAGAACCTCGGCCTCGGCGTCGGCAACTCGGTCGCCGCCGTGCGCGCCGGGGCGCTGCAGATCGACGGCTCCACGCGCCGGCTCGGCGCGGGCGCGGGCAACACGCCCGTCGAGGCCTTCGCCGCCGTCTGCCAGAAGATGGGCATCCGCACCGGCATCGACGTACTGAAGATCATCGACGCGGCCGAGGACGTGGTCCGGCCCGTCATGGACGACGAGTGCCGGCTCGACCGGATGGCCCTGCTCATGGGGCACGCCGGCGTCTACTCCAGCTTCCTCAAGCACGCCTACCGGCAGGCCGAGCGCTACGGCGTCTCCGGCGCCGAGATCCTGCTGCGCGCGGGTGAACGCCGCCTGGTGGGCGGCCAGGAGGACCAGCTGATCGACATCGCAGTCGAACTCGCCGAGCGCTAGCGCGCGCGGCGGGGCAGAGCGCCGTTTTGTGCCCGCACCCGCGCATTCAGGCGGGCCGAAACCAGCCCCGCCGGCGTTCGAGGCGCGGGGTCCGGGGCGGAGCCCCAGGAGACGGCGCTCCAGCCGAACCCTGCACCGCACCCCCGCACCGCACCCCCGCCCCCTCCGTACCCCCGCCCCCGAACACCTCGCTTGCCCCGATGAAGTGGAGAGCCCCCATGACCTCAACAGAAGACGCCCCCCGCGTGATCGAGGCGGCAGCCGTGCCGACCCGATTCGCCCGCGGCTGGCACTGCCTCGGACTCGCCGACTCCTTCAAGGACGGCGCCCCCCACGAGGTCGAGGCCTTCGGCACCAAGCTCGTCGTCTTCCAGAGCCAGGACACCGGCGCACTGCACGTCCTGAACGCCCACTGCCCCCACATGGGCGGCAACCTCGCCCACGGCACCGTCAAGGGCGACACCCTCGCCTGCCCCTTCCACGACTGGCGCTGGTCCGGCAACGGCCGCTGCGCCGACATCCCGTACGCCCGCCGCGTCCCCGCCCGCGCCCGGACCCGCTCCTGGACCACCCTGGAGCGCAACGCCCAGCTCTACGTATGGAACGACCCGGAGGGCAACCCGCCGCCCGAGGGCGTCACCATCCCCGAGATCGAGGGCGTCGGCAGCCCCGAGTGGAGCGACTGGAGCTGGAACTTCCTGCGCGTGGAGAACTCCAACTGCCGGGAGATCGTCGACAACGTCGTCGACATGGCGCACTTCTACTACGTGCACTACGCCTTCCCGCACTACTTCAAGAACGTCTTCGACGGGCACGTGGCCACCCAGTACATGGAGTCCACCCCGCGCGGCGACGTCGACCTCGGCACCCTCTCCACCGGCGGCGGCCTGCGCTCCGACGCCTCCTACTACGGCCCCTCCTACATGATCGACAAGCTGTGGAGCGACGTCGGCGGGGGAGTCGAGCTGGAGTCCGTCCTGATCAACTGCCATTACCCGATCGACGAGAACGGCTTCATGCTCATGTACGGGGCGATCGTCAAGAAGCTCCCCGGCATGACCGACGAACAGGCCGCCGACGCCGCCCGCCTCACCTCCGAGGGCCTCGCCGTGGGCTTCGAGCAGGACGTCGAGATCTGGAAGAACAAGACCCGCATCGACAACCCCCTCCTGACGGAGGAGGACGGGCCGGTCTACCAGCTCCGCCGCTGGTACGAGCAGTTCTACGTGGACGCCGCCGACGTCAAGGACGAGATGGTGCGCCGCTTCGAGTTCGAGATCGACACCACCCGTGCCACCGCCGCCTGGAAGGCCGAGGTCGCCGAGAACCTGGCCCGCCGCGCGGCGGCCCCGACGGCCGGCGGCCTGTGATGCGCCCCGTCGCGTGCGGGGAGTGCGGCACCGCCGTGCTGTGCGAGAAGTTCAGCCCCGCGCACACCCAGGTCCAGTGGACCGACGAGGCCGCCGCCACCTGCCCCCGCATCGCCGCACGGGTGGCCGCCGGGGAACTCAGCGCCCGGGTCCGCTCCTGTACGGCGCTCCGCGCGAGCATCGACGAGGCCGTCCGGGAAGGCCGGCTGGAGGTGCCCGCCGATGTCTGAGCACACGGCCCCGCCGGCCGGGGGACCGCTGCGGGTGCGGGTCCGGGAGCGGGTCCAGGAGACCCCGGACGCGGTGTCCCTCGTACTGGACTGCGACCTGCCCTACGCCCCCGGCCAGTTCCTCACCCTGCGGATACCCGGCGGCGCGGCCCGCTGCTACTCGCTGGCCAGCTCCCCGCACACCGGCGAGCCGATGCGGATCACCGCCAAGCGGGTCCCCGGCGGGCTCGGCTCCGGCTGGATCTGCCAGGAGGTCGCCGCCGGGGACGAGCTGGAGGTCCTGCCGCCCGCCGGCACCTTCACCCCGGGCCCCGGCGGCCTCGACCGGGACCTCCTGCTCCTCGCGGGCGGCAGCGGGATCACCCCGGTGCTCTCCCTGGCCAAATCGGCGCTCGCCGCGGGCACGGCCCGGATCGCCCTGGTGTACGCCAACCGGGACCCCGAGTCGGTGATCTTCCGCGACGAGCTGTGGGGGCTGGCCGAGGCGCACCCCGGGAGGCTGACCGTCATCCACTGGCTGGAGAGCCTCCAGGGATTGCCGACCGCCGTCCGGCTCGGCCCGCTCGTGGCCCCGTACGCCGGCCGCGAGGCCTACCTGTGCGGACCCGGCCCGCTGATGGACGCCGCCGAGAGCGCGCTGCGCGCCGCCGGTGCGCTCGCGCGCGGGATACACCGGGAGCGGTACTTCTCCCTCGGCGGCGGCGTCTTCGGCCCGCGGCCGCCCGCTCCCCGGCAGGGGGAGGGCGCCGCCGTCACCGCCGAGGTGGAGCTCGACGGCACCGCGCACACCGTGTCCTGGCCCGAGGGGACCGTGCTGCTCGACGCCCTGCTCGCCGCGGGAGTCCCGGCCCCGTACTCCTGCCGGGAAGGGGCGTGCAGTGCCTGCTGCTGCCGGGTCGTGGAGGGCAAGGTCACGATGGCCCGCAACGAGGTCCTGGACGAGGAGGACCTGGCCGAGGGGTACGTCCTGGCCTGCCAGGCCCGGCCGGAGGGCGACCGGGTCCGGGTCACCTACGACGGCTGAAGAGCCGGGAAAAAGGAACGGGCCCGGCCCCCTGGCGAGGGGTCGGGACCGGGTCCTTGTCCGTGCGATGGGATATGACTACCCGCTACATCCACTCGCTGAACCGCAGCCAGCCCATCATGTTGTCCATCGCCTGTGCCGAGACGGCCGGTTCGAGCTCCGGGCGCGGCCCCGCGGCCGCCCGGCCCGCCCGTCCGGGGCCGTACAGCTCCCGCCACACGGCCCGCGCGCACGCGCCCACCGCCGGCGCCAGCCGGGCCAGCTCGCGCTCCCCGCGGCCGGTGGAGACCGAGACGGCGGCCACCGCGCGCCCCGCGCCCCGCAGCGGCACCGCCACGCAGGAGATGCCCCGGAAGCTCTCCTCCCGGTCGTACGCCACCCCGCGCTCGCGGGTCGCGGCCAGCTCCGCGCGCAGCGCGAGGGGCCGGATCAGGGTCCGGGGCGTGCGCGGCCGCAGCCCGTGCCCGAGGACGTGTTCCAGCTCGGCCGGATCGCTGAAGGCGAGGATGGCCTTGCCGGCGGCGGTGCAGTACGCGGGCATCCGGCCGCCGACCCGGGAGGGCACGGCCGTGGCCTCGGAGCCGCCGATCCGCTCCAGGCAGACCACCTCGGCGCCGTCCAGCACCGACAGGTGCACCAGCTGCCCGGTCTGCTCGTGCAGGGCGTGCAGCAGCGGGAGGGCGGCCCGGCGCAGCCGGTTGTGGTGGGAGGCGAGCGCGCCGAGCTCCAGCATGCGCATGCCCATCCGGTAGTCGCGTCCCTCGCGGTCCAGCCAGCGCAGACGCACCAGCTGGTCGAGGATCCGGTGGGCGGAGGAGCGTGGGAGCCCGGAGCGGCGGACGACCTCGGTGAGCGAGAGCCGTGGCTGCGGGCCTTCGAAGGCGCCCAGCACCCGCGCGGCCTTCTCCAGCAGCGACAGCGCTGCCGGCTCGGTGTCCGTGACCTGGTCGAGCACGAGAAACCCCCTGCGTGAGGCGTTGGGCCGACCCTGCCACGGCCCCCCGGGCGGAGGGAAGCACTGGGAGCGATGTATTTCAATCAGTAATACTTCGGGTAGCCAGACAGGAGCTCCAGGAGAACCCGGGGAGAAGCCTCGGAGAAGGCCGGACCCGGCCCCGCCCGGCCCCAGGGCCGGCCGGAGGCTGCCCCAAGGCCGCCCCGGGAGCCCCAGGGCGGCCGGCGGCCGGTGTCCGGCCGCCGGTGGCCGGAGGGCGGGGCGGCCGGGGGCGGCGCCGGGCGGCACCCGGGGTGGGCGGCCCCCGAGGGGACCCGGCTTCCCACTCACCGGGAACCGCCCGTTCCACGCCCCCGACCCCCGGGCGTACGTTCACCGCACCTCGAAGCCGTCGACGCTGTCGACCCCCTGTCGACCCCGAGAAGTCGACCCTGAGAAAGGGACACCATGAGCGACGAAGACGTCCTCGACGCAGTCCGCGCCCTCGCCCCGGCCCTGCGCGAACGCGCCGCCGAAGCGGAGGCCCAGCGCAAGGTCCCCGAGGCGAGCATCAAGGAGCTCGCCGGCACCGGCTTCTTCCGCCTCCTCCAGCCCAGGGCCCACGGCGGCCGCGCCGCGAACCCCGCCGTCTTCTACGACGCGGTCAAGGAGATCGCCAAGGCCTGCGGCTCCACCGGCTGGGTCGCCTCCGTCGTCGGCGTCCACCCCTGGCACGTCGCCCTCTACGACCCCCGCGCCCAGGAAGAGGTCTGGGGCGCCGACCCCGACACCCGCATCTGCTCCTCCTACGCCCCCACCGGCAAGGTCACCCCCGTCGACGGAGGCTTCACCGCCAGCGGCCGCTGGCACTTCTCCTCCGGATGCGACCACGCCGACTGGGCCCTCCTCGGCGGACTCGTCACCGACGCCGACGGCCGGCCCGTGGACATGCGCACCTTCCTCGTCCCGCGCTCCCAGTACCGCATCGACGACGTCTGGGACACCGTCGGCCTGCGCGGCTCCGGCTCCAACGACATCACCCTGGACCAGGTGTTCGTCCCCGAACACCGCGCACTCAGCTTCGGCCCCGTCACCGCGCTGAAGGTGCCCGGCCACGCCGCCAACCCCGAGCCCCTCTACCGGCTCCCGTACGCCTCCGTCTTCACCACCACCATCTCCACCCCGATCGTCGGCATCGCCGAAGGCGCCTACGAGGCGTACGTAGCCGCCACCCGCGAGCGGTTCCGCATCTCCTACGGCCAGCAGGTCGCCGAGGACCCCTTCGCGCAGGTCCGCATCGCCCGCGCCGCGAGCGACATCGACGCCTCCTGGCTCCAGCTCCGCCGCAACATCGCCGAGCTGTACGCCCTCGCCGAGCGGGGCGCGGAACTGCCGATGGCGCTGCGCACCCGGGCCCGCCGCGACCAGGTCCTGGCCACCGAGCGCTGCGTCGCCGCCGTCGACCTCCTCATGGAGAACGCGGGCGGCAGCGCCATGCGCACCGGACCGAACCCCGTCCAGCGGGCCTGGCGCGACGTCCACACCGGGCGCGGCCACGCCGCCAACGACCCCGAGCGGGCCCTCGTCCTCTTCGGCCAGGGCGCCCTCGGCCTCGACATCCAGGACACGATGCTCTGATGATCACTTACGAGAGCACCTCGCGCACCGCCGAGGCCGGCGGCCTGACCCTCCACTACCACGAGGCGGGTCCCGTCGACGGCCCCGTCGTGATCCTCCTGCACGGCGGCGGCCCCGGCGCCTCGGCCTGGTCCAACTTCGGCCGCAACCTCCCCCACTTCGCCGCGGACTTCCGCACCCTCCTCGTCGACCAGCCCTGCTTCGGCAAGTCCGACAAGCCCGAGCCCGACAAGGACTTCTTCAGCTTCGCCGCCGACGCCATCGCCGCCCTCATGGACGAACTGGGCATCGAAAGGGCCCACTTCATCGGCAACTCGCTCGGCGGAGGCACCGCCACCCGCATGGCGCTCGACCACCCGGCCAAGGTCGACAAGCTCCTGCTCATGGGCCCCGGCGGGATCTCCCTCAACCTCTTCTCCGCCGACCCGACCGAAGGCATCAAGCGGCTCTTCGAGTTCTCCGGCAGCGCCGAACCCACCCGCGCGCAGATGCGCGCCTTCCTCACCACCCTCGTGTACGACCCGGCGATCGTCACCGACGAACTCGTCGAGGAGCGCTGGACCCAGGCCACCGACCCCGAAGCCGCCCTCGGCAACGCCCGGATGGGCGCCGCCTTCGCCAAGTGGCCCCAGGACACCCAGCTCTGGCGCGAGGCCCACCGCATCACCTGCCCCGTACTGCTGACCTGGGGCCGCGAGGACCGCGTCAACCCCATCGACGGGGCCTTCGTCGCCCTCAAGGCCATCCCCGACGCCCGCCTCCACGTCTTCCCGCACTGCGGCCACTGGGCGCAGACCGAGGCCGCCGCCGAATTCAACCGCCTCGCCACCGACTTCTTCGCACACTAGGAGCCCGCACATGGACATCCGCGCACTCGGATACCTCCGCATCGAGACCGCCGACCTCGCCGCCTGGCGCCGCTACGTCCTCGACGTCCTCGGCATGACCGAGGCCCAGGGCTCCACGGACACGCAGCTGAACGTCCGCATCGACGACCGCATCCACCGCTTCCAGTTCGTCGCCGGCAGCCAGGACCGGCTGCTCGCCGCAGGCTTCGAACTCGCGAACGCCAAGGCGCTCGCCGAGGCCGCCGCCGAGTTGGAGGCCGCCGGACACGCCGTCAAGCCCGGCGACGCCGCCACCCTCGCCGACCGCCGCGTCCAGGGCCTGGTCCACTGCGAGGATCCCAGCGGCAACCCGCTGGAGCTCTACTGGGGCCAGGCCCAGGACCACACCCCGCTCGCCTCCCCGTACGGCAACCGCTTCGTCACCGGCGAACTCGGCCTCGGCCACGTCGTCCTCCCGGCCCCCGACACCGAGACCACCCTCGACTTCTACGAGAACCTCCTCGGCTTCCAGCTGCGCGACTCGATGAAGCTGCCCCCCGTCGCGGTCCCCACCGGAGCCCCCGGCAAGGACTTCCACTGGATGCACTTCCTCAGCCCCAACCGCCGCCACCACAGCCTCGGCCTCTACCCAGGCGCCCTGCCCCCCGGCATCGTCCACTTCATGGTCGAACTGGAGCGCCTCGACGACGTCGGCTACTGCCTGGACCGCATGAACGCGGCCGGCATCCCCATCGCCTCCACCCTCGGCCGGCACTCCAACGACCACATGGTCTCCTTCTACGCCCAGGCCCCCGGCGGCTTCCAGGTCGAGTACGGCTGGGACGGGCTGATCGTCGACCCCGCCACCTGGACGGCGAAGGAGATCACCGCCGACAGCTTCTGGGGCCACCAGTGGAACGGCTGACCGCAGCCGCCCCCGTCGACCCGGCCGCCCCCGTCGACCCGGCCGCCTTCCGCGAGGTGCTCGGCGCCTTCGCCTCCGGGATCACCGTCGTCGCGGCCGTCGGGGACGACGGCCGCCCGGCGGGCCTGGCCTGCCAGTCCTTCGCCTCCCTGTCCCTGGACCCGCCGCTGGTCCTGCTGTGCGTGGGGAAGTCCTCCTCCAGCTGGCCCGCCGTGCAGGCGGCCGGCCGGTTCGGGGTCAGCATCCTCGCCGAGGAACAGCGCGAGGTCTGCCAGGCCCTCGGCCGCCGCGGCGGCGAGAAGTTCGACGGCGTCGCATGGGAACTCTCCGGGCACGGAGCCGTCCGGATCACCGGGGCCCTCGCCGCCGTCGACTGCGCCCTCGAAGAGGTCCACGAAGCCGGCGACCACTACCTGGTCACCGCCCGGATCCTCGAACTGGCCGCCCGCGAAGGCGGATCGCCCCTGCTCTACTTCCGCAGCGACTACGCCACCGGAGCCTTCGAATGACCGACCAGCCCGAGTACGAGTACGACGTGGTCGTGGTGGGATCCGGCGCGGCCGGCCTGGCCGCCGCCGTCACCGCCCGGCTGCGCGGCCTGAGCGCCCTCGTCGTCGAGAAGACCGACAAGTACGGCGGCTCCACCGCCCTGTCCGGCGGCGCGATCTGGGTCCCCGGCAACTTCCACCTCGACCGGGCCGGCCTCGCCGACACCCGCGAGAAGGCCCGCGCCTACCTCGACGCCACCGTCGGCGACCGGGTCCCCGACGCCCGCAAGGACGCCTACCTCGCCCACGGGCCGCGCATGGTCGAGGAGTTCCACGACCGCACCGCGATCCGCTTCATGTACACCCCCGGCTACTCGGACTACTTCCCCGAGGCCCAGGGCGGCATGGCGCAGGGCCGCTCCATCGAACCGTGCATCGTGGACTTCAAGCAGCTGGGCGCCCTGCGCCACGACATGCGCCGGGCGGGCCTGCCCACGTACGGGCTGACCATGACCTCGTACGACTTCCGCTTCCTGAACATGGTCAGCCGCACCTGGGCGGGCAGGAAGGTGTCCCTCAAGGTCGGGGCGCGCGCCGTGAAGGCGCTGCTCACCGGCCGCACCCTGCTGTCCCTCGGCGAGGCGCTGGTCGCCCGGATGCGGCTCTCCCTGCACCGGCTCGGCGGCGACCTGTGGCTGTCGGCGCCGCTGACCGGCCTGGTCACCGACGCCTCCGGCCGGGTGACGGGCGTACGGGTCACCCGGGACGGGCGCGAGGTGACCGTACGGGCCCGGGGCGGGGTGGTACTGGCCTCCGGCGGGTTCTCCCACGACCAGCAGCTGCGCGACAAGCACCTGCCGCACCCCACCTCCACGGCCTGGACGCACGCCTCCGAGGGCCAGACAGGGGACGCCCTGCGGCTCGGCGAGGAACTCGGCGCCGCCACCGACCTCCTCGACAGGGTGTGGGGCGCACCCTCCGTGTGCCCGCCCGGCGAGAAGCCGTTCTTCCTCGTCGCCGACCGGGGCATCCCGGGGATGGTCATCGTCAACGAGGCGGGGGAGCGGTACGCGAACGAGGCCGCGCCCTACCACGCGTTCGTGGACCGGATGTACGCCGCCGACCGCCCGGAGGCCAGGACCGTGCCCTCCTGGCTGATCCTCGACGCACGCTCCAAGGCCCGGTACATCTTCGCCGGCCTCTTCCCCGGCCAGCCCTTCCCCAAGCGGTGGCTGGCGAGCGGCTTCCTGAAGAAGGCCGACAGCGTGGAGGAGCTGGCCCGGCAGATCTCGGCGCCGGGGCTGCCCGCCGCGATCCGCCGCTTCAACGGCTTCGCCGAGCGGGGCGCCGACGAGGACTTCGGCCGCGGCAGCAGCGTCTACGACCGCTACTACGGCGACCCGACCCTGCCCCACCCCAACCTGGCACCGATCGACAAGGGCCCCTTCTACGCCGTCCCCGTCCACCCCGGGGACATCGGCACCAAGGGTGGCCTGGTCACCGACGGGGACGGCCGGGTCCTGCGCGAGGACGGCACCGTGATCCCGGGCCTGTACGCCTCCGGGAACTGCTCGGCGGCGGTCATGGGGGAGACCTACCCCGGCCCCGGCGCGACGATCGGCCCCGCCATGGCCTTCAGCTGGGCGGCGGTCAACGCCATCGCGGGGGAGCGGCCGGACCCGGCCCGCTGACGGGGCGGCGGGCCGGACGGGGCGGCGGCTGCGGGCCCGGCACGGGGCCCGGCAGCGGCTAGGACAGCTTGCCGCCGTAGTCCGGCAGCTTGACGGTGAGTTCGGCGTGCCCGCCGACGAGGTCGCTCGTGTTGTTGCCGATGTTGGCGATGATCGTGTAGCCGCGCGCCTCGATCTCCGCGCGCTTGCCCGTCTTGTAGGCGCTGACCTCGTCGAACAGGTCGGGCAGGTCGCGGACGTAGAGGCCCGAGACGGGGTAGCCGACGGCCCGCAGGTTGCGCTCGGTGAGGGAGTAGACGATCCCCGGGCGGGCGGTGACGAAGAAGACGGCCACCCCGCGGTCGTTCGCGTACCGGGTCAGCTCGCGGACCTTGGCGATCGCGGGGGTCGGGAAGGTCCAGAACCAGTGGAAGTCCGTCTCCAGCGAGCTGTTGTCGATGTCGAGGACGATCGCGGGCTTCTCGCCGGCCGGGGAGGCCGCGATGCGCTGCTCGATCGCGGGGCGGACCGCGTCGATGACGCCCGCCACGTCGCGCTGCCAGGTGGCGTAGTCGATGCCGAGGATCGCCGCGTTCCCGCCGGGCGCGGACGCGGTGCGGCTCGTCACCGCGGCGGGGGCGGGCGCGGCCTGGGCGGCGCCGGCCGGAACCAGGGTCAGGACGGCGGCGGCCGCGGCCAGAGCGGCGGTGGTGGCGGCGGTACGGGTGCTGCGCATGTGGGGGACGCTCCTCGGTCACGCATTGGCATGTACGCGCCCAGCGTTGTCCGGATCCCGCCCCCATGTCTACTGGTCGGTAGGAAACTTTTCGTAGCCGAGCGGTGAACCCGCGGACGTCCGGTCGAGTTGGTGGAGGTGGTCGGCGGCTTCGGACGCGCGGGGGTTGTTGAGCCGGACGAGCGAGTCGTGTGCGGCGGTCAGGGCCGCGCGGGCGTCGTGGTGGCGCGTGAGGTGGCGCAGGACGATGCCGAGGTCGAGGCGGGCCGGTTCGCTCCATGCGGGCATCTGCGCTGCCTGGAAGTGGGTGAGAGCGTAGCCAAGAGGGTGTTCCGCTTCGTCCCATCGGTGGAGGGCGGCGAGGTCGTTGCCGATGTGCTGGCGGGTTACGGCGAGGTAGAGGCCGATCAGTTCCCGCGGCTTTCCGGCGACGCCGGCTTGGCAGATGGCTTCGCTGCGCCGGTGGATGGCCAGGGCTTCCTCGGCGCGGCCGGTCTGGCGCAGGTGCTGGCCGAGGGTGTTGAGGACGGTGAGTTCGGCGAGGCGGCTCTCCGGGCCGGTCTGCCCGCTGAGGTGGTCGGCGGCTTCTTGGAGCCGGATGATGGATTCGCCGGTTCGCCCGAGCCGGTGGAGGGCGCCGGCGGCGTAGCCCAGGGCCCAGCCGGCCTGGAGCCGGTCGCCGCTTTCACGCGCCGCGGCCAGGGCGGCCTGTGCGCTGGTCAGGGCGGCGGTGTGGTCGTGGAGACCCATGTTGTACGCCCAGGCGAGGTAGTTGAGGTGGACGGCCTCGTCGCGTTTGCTGCCCAATGCGCGGGCGGAGTCGACGGCCCACTGGAAGACCTGTGCCCAGGCTTCCCAGTGCGGGGTGCGGTCGGAGAACCAGTGCATCGCCTCGGCGGTGTCGATGACCTGTTGGTGCAGGCCGCGGGCTTGGGCGCGGCCCAGGGCGGCGAGCCACTGGGCCTTCTCGGCCTCCAGCCAGACCCGTGCCTGTTCGTGGTCGGCGGGTGCGGTGGCGGGATCGGGGTCGGGGGTGGGGCTGGTGTCGGGGTGGGGTGCGGTGTCGAAGAGCTGGGCTGCGGCCTTCGCGCGGTGCAGTGTCCAGAGGTCGGCCCGGTCCTGGGCGGCGGCGGTGTGCGCGGGCCCGTCCTCTTCTGCGAGTTGTTCGGCGGCGAAGAGGCGGAGCAGGTCGTGGAAGCGGTAGCGGTCGGCGGTGGGGTGGGGCTGGAGCAGTCCGGCGTCGGTGAGGTCCTGTGCGCATGCAGCGGCTTGGCGCAGTGGCAGTCCTGCCAGGAGGGCGGCGCTCTGAGGGCTGAAGTCGGGGCCGGCGGTGAGCGAGGCGCGGCGGAAGACGGTGCGGGCGGGTGGGGGCAGTTGCCGATAGGACAGGGCGAATGCGGCGCGGACCTGCAGTGAGCCGGCTCGCAGCGCGTCCAGGCGTGTGGTGTCTTCGGCGAGCTGGGTTGCGAGTTTGCCGAGGTGTTCGCCGGGGCGGGCGGCGAGGCGTTGTGCGGCGATGCGGACGGCGAGGGGGAGGTGGCCGCACAGGTCGGCGAGGTCGCGGGCGGCCTGGCTCTCGCGGTGTACCCGTTCGGGGCCGACGACGCGGGTGAGGAGTTCGACGGCCTCCTCGCGGCGCAGCAGCGCGAGTTCGGGGCGGTGGACTGCTTCGAGTCCGGCCAGGGTGTTGCGGCTGGTGATGAGGGTGAGGCTGGGGCTGTGGCCGGGCAGCAGGGGGCGGATTTGGTTCTCGTCGGCGGCGTTGTCCAGGAGGAGGAGGATCCGGCGGTCGCGCAGCAGGGAGCGCAGGAGGCCGCTGCGGTCCTCGGTGGTGGTGGGGATGGCGCTGTCGGCGGTGCCGAGGGCCCGCAGGAGCCGGGCGAGCGCGTCGCGCGGCGGGGTGGGGCGGGGGTCCATGCCGCGCAGGTCGATGGCGTACTGGCCGTGCGGGAAGTGGGGGGCGAGGGTGTGGGCGGCGTGGACGGCGAAGGCGGTCTTGCCCAGGCCGGGCTGTCCGCTGACCACGGCAACGGGAGGGTGAGCGGGGTCGAGGTGTTCCACCAGGGCGCGTAGCCGGTCCAGGGCAACGCCGCGGGCGGTGAAGTCGTCAAGGTCTCGCGGAAGTTCGAGGGCGTGGTGCCGAACGGGCCGTGGCTCCGGCCGGGTGGCGGAGGCTCCGGAGCGGGGGCGGGTCCGGCCGAGGCCGGCGGTGTGCTCCAGTTCGGCGGCGGCCGCGTCGTCCAGGTCCAGGGCGGTGGCCAGGGCTTGGACGGTGCGACGCTGCGGTCCCCGGGAGCGTCCGCGTTCCAGGTCCGAAAGGGCTCGCACGCTCAACCCCGCGGCCTGCGCCAGCTCCTCCTGACTGAGCCCTGCACCCGTTCGCAGAGCGTGCAGGCGCGCGGCGAACCCCTCGTTGCTCATGGCTCGAATCCCCTGGTCGGCGTGGTCACCCCGAGTCGGCGGGCGCTACCGGCAGAAGTATGCCAAGGCGTTACGTCTACTTCTGCCGGTGGAAGTTCGTGGTCCGTGCCCCGTCCGGGCGGGTTGGCTGGGCACCGGCGGGCGGGGCCGTAGCCGTTCGGCTTCTGCCGAAGGAACCGCGTGGTCCGGCCCGTATCCGCCGTGTCGGCCCGGCCCGGCTCGACACGGACGGTCGGCGGCCGGTCCGCCGGGCATCACGCCGCCCGCGCCGCCCGCACCGTCGACCGGCAACCGGTGCCGCACGCCCGCTCCGGTTCCAACGACCGTCTTGACCCTGGGGAACGACATGCTTGCAAGAGGCTTCCGCGTACTGCGAAGGCTGTGCCTACCCGTCCTTTCGCTGCTCTTCCTGGCCACGATGCTGCCCACCCCGACGCCCGCGGTGGCCGCGTCCGGCAGCAAGTACGGAGACGCCCGCCTCGACCAGTGGTCGTCGCTGACCACCCACAACTCCTACGCGGACTCAGGGGCGGTACCGCCGCGGAACCAGTGGCGCAACATCTCCCGGCAGCTCGACGACGGCGTGCGCGGGCTGATGCTCGACACCTACGACATCGCCTACGACCAGGAGGGCAACGTCGACGTGATGCTGTGCCACTCCCAGTTCGTCTGCTTCGAGAACTTCCGCAGCGGGCTCGGCCGGGTGGTGGACTTCCTCAAGAGCCACCCGGATGAAGTGGTCACGGTCTTCCTGGAGAACTACGCCAGCCGAGCCTCGCTCACCGACGCGGTCAGCGACGTGCTGGAGGCCAAGAACGCGAAGAACCTGCTGTTCTCGCCCAACCAGTACGACATCGACAACCGCAACTGGCCGCGGCTGCGCGACATGGTCTCCGACAACCGCCGCCTGGTGGTGTTCCAGGACAGGTGGGGGGACGACGTCGCGGTCAAGTCCGGCGACGGGAGCAAGGAATACGGGCGCCTCATGTACACCTGGAAGCGCACGGTGGAGACGCTCTACGACTACGACGACGACTGGCCGCACGGGTGCGCGTCGCGCAACAGCAACCCGGTGGGGCAGAACCCCATGCCGGGCACGGCGCTGACGCCGCTCTTCACCATGAACCAGTTCGACTCGAGCGCGGCGAACCCCGAGTTCAAGGCGCCGGGCGACAACGGGTCGGCCCTGAAGAAGCGCATCGACAAGGACTGCCGTCCCGCCGCGGGCCGCAACCCGAACTACGTCGCGGTGAACTTCTACGAGCAGAGCAACACCAGCGGCGTCAACCCGCTGTCCGTGGTCAACGAACTCAACCGCAACGCCCACGTCTTCCCGCCGCACCCGGCGCTGTGGACCGTCACCCCGAACAAGCAGTTCATCGGGCAGACCTACGAGACCACTGCGCCGAACCGCTGCATGGTGCGGGGCGAGGACTTCCCCGACGGCTCGGGCGGCGTGGTGACGCAGCGGGCCTGCGCGAGCCCGGCGCCCAGCAGCCAGCAGTGGACGGGCACCCTGCCCCCCTACGACAGCCAGAACTACTACTGGATCAAGGCGGGCAACGGCTACTGCCTCACCGT
The DNA here is from genome assembly GCF_044541755.1 of Streptomyces sp. NPDC085524. Lineage (NCBI taxonomy): Bacteria > Bacillati > Actinomycetota > Actinomycetes > Kitasatosporales > Streptomycetaceae > Streptomyces > Streptomyces sp. NPDC085524. The sequence goes on along the minus strand of NZ_JBITTH010000005.1, from coordinate 217,854 downwards.
CCCGTGGAACCTCGGCGTACCGCCCGGCAACGGCATGCAACTGTTCTGGTGGCCGTGCGAGAGCCGGTGGGCCTCGGACAACCAGCTCTGGGAGATCATGCCGGCGGAGCAGTACGGCGGCCGGCGCGCCACGTACTTCATCAACCGGTGGACCGGCAAATGCCTGACCCTGGACCCCGCGACGAACGGCGGCAAGTCCGGCAAGGTGACCCAGGACGTCTGTCCGACCCGCTGACGGAACCCGACACGAGCCCGGCCGATCAATCGGCCGGGCTCCCGTCGTACCCCGGCGGCTCAGGTGTCGCAGTCCAGCACGCTGCCGCACAGCCCGCACCGCGCGCGGAGCCGCCCCCGCACCGGCACCCTCACCCGCTGCTCGCACACCGGGCACGGGAAGCTCACCCGCAACCCGTCGCCGTCCACCGCCCCCTCGAAGCGGTACGCCGCCCCCGCGCCCGGCGCCGAAGCCGCCCCCGCCCGGCGGTCCTTGGCATAGCGCAGCCGGGCCACCGGCCCCGCGGCGGACAGCGGGGCCCGCCGCCGGTCCCGCTCCGCCGCGGCCCGCCCCCGCACGTACGCCTCGTACGCCTGCGGGCTGGTGAACCAGGCCGACGGGTCCTCGCCGAAGAAGGCGGCCCGCTTGGCCAGGACGAACCCGAACTCCTCCGGCGTGAGGTAGCCGAACCGCTGGTGCGTCAGCGCGTCCTCGCGGTAGGCGTCCAGCAGCAGCCAGCCCGCCCCGAGATAGGCGGCGGCGGTGTCGGTGAGGATCTCGTTCTCCGCGGTGTCCGCGAAACCCAGGCCCAGGCGGTGCAGCAGTACGTGCGCCACCTCGTGGGAGAGCGCGGCCGCCAGGTCCCGCCGGTGCGTGCGGAACCGGTCGTTGACCTCCACGAAGTACTCCGGCCCGGCGGCCAGTTCCACCGTCGCCGCGTCCTGCATCGGCCGGAAGCACACCACCATGCGCGCGTCCGGCAGCCGCAGGGCGCGCACCATGGCCGACGCCACCCGCTGCGCGCCCAGGTGCAGGTCCTCGGAGGCGTCGAAGGCCGCGTCGGCGGGGGAGAAGCTCGTCGCGTAGGCGCGGATCCCGTCGGCCGACAGCCGCCGGAACAGCGCGGTGATCGAGGCGCGCACCGCGGGCAGGTGCGGAAATCCGTGCTCGACCGGGCTGCCCGGCCTCCGGTCGTGCGTCACCGGGCACCCCCCGCCGCAAGCCCTCCGGCGCCGGCCCGCTGCTGGCCGAAAACCCGTTCTTGATGCCCGCCACCCGCCCGGTGTGTCATGGCCCCGTCATCATTTTGATGGCCCGCACCGCCCAACCCCCCACGAAAGGCAGTGTGTTGACTGTGAGCACTCTTGCGCGACTCATCAAGCGCACCCTCGCCGTCGGAGCGGTCGCCCTCGCGGCCGTCAGCCTCCAGCCCGGCGCCGCGACCGCCTCCCCGACCCCCGTCGTCGGCGGCACCCGCGCCGCCCAGGGCGAATTCCCCTTCATGGTCCGCCTCTCCATGGGCTGCGGCGGCGCCCTCTACACCCAGCAGATCGTCCTCACCGCCGCCCACTGCGTCGACGGCTCCGGCAACAACACCACCATCACCGCCACCGCCGGCGTCGTCGACCTGCGCAGCTCCAGCGCCATCAAGGTCAAGTCCACCAAGGTCCTCCAGGCTCCCGGCTACAACGGCCAGGGCAAGGACTGGGCCCTCATCAAGCTCGCCAAGCCCATCAACCTGCCCACCCTCAAGATCGCCGAGACGAAGGCCTACGACAACGGCACCTTCACCGTCGCCGGCTGGGGCGCCACCCGCGAAGGCGGAGCCCAGCAGCGCTACCTCATGAAGGCCACCGTCCCCTTCGTCTCCGACGCCGCCTGCCAGGCCGCGTACGGCAGCTCCCTCGTCCCCGCCGAGGAGATCTGCGCCGGCTTCGACCAGGGCGGCGTGGACACCTGCCAGGGCGACTCCGGCGGCCCCATGTTCCGCCGCGACAACAACAACGCCTGGATCCAGGTCGGCATCGTCAGCTGGGGCGAAGGCTGCGCCCGCCCCGACTACCCCGGCGTCTACACCGAGGTCTCCACCTTCGCCGCGGACATCAAGGCCGCCGCGGCCGGCCTCTAGCAGGAACCCTTCGTCCTTCCGGCCCAACCGCAACGGGCCGGAAGGACGAAGCCCCGCACACCCGGCCCCGTGCGCTTGCGGCCCACCGCGGACGACGTTCCCATGGGAAAGATCCATCGGACCCGTCGGCAGCGGGCGACAGCGACAGCGGGGCAGGCAGCGCATGGCGATCAGAGTGGTCATCGCGGACGACCAGGAAATGGTCAGGACCGGCTTCCGGATGATCCTCGAGAGCCAGAGCGACATCGAGGTCCTCGCCGACGTCGTCGACGGCGAGGCCGCCCTGGCCGCCGTCGAGGAACACCAGCCGGACGTCCTCCTCCTCGACATCCGCATGCCGAAACTCGACGGCCTCGAAGTCACCCGGCGCCTCTCCGGCCGCGACCGGCCGCGCATCGTCATCGTCACCACCTTCGACCTCGACGAATACGTCCACGCGGCGCTCCACGGCGGAGCGTCCGGCTTCCTCCTGAAAGACGCGAGCCCCGCCATGCTGGTTGAAGCGGTCCGGGCGGCAGCCGTCGGAGACTCCCTCGTCTCACCCGCCATCACCGTCCGCCTCCTACGGGAAATGGCCCCCCGCACCCCCGCCAACCAGGCCCGCCGCCCCGCGGAACCCCTGACCGAACGCGAACGCGACGTCGTACGCTGCCTCGCCCGCGGGCTGACCAACGCCGAGATCGCCGGCGAGCTCTACGTCTCCCTCTCCACGGTCAAGACCCACCTCGCCAACGTCCAGGCCAAACTCGACGCCCGCAACCGCGTGGAAATCGCCGCCTGGGCCTGGGAAAGCGGCCTCGCCGCCAACGCGGCGTGACGCCGCACCCCCACCGGCCCGAGCCCCGGCCCCTCCGCCACTCAAGGCGCAACCGGGCAGGCGACACCGGCCAAAATCAGCCCCTCCGGCCTTTGAGGAGCGGGATTCGGGGCGGAGCCCCGTTCTCTGAGCCGCACGAGGCAGATGGCACCGGCCGAATCCAGCCCCTCCGGCGTTTGAGGAGCGGGGTCTGGGGCGGAGCCCCAGGGAGCCCCGGCGCAGCCGGCCCGTACCTGCCCACCCCCGGCGGAGCAGAGGGCCACCGATGAGCCCGCTCAGCGGATGGGCGCGCCGCAACCCCCAGGCCGCAGGCCTGGTCCGCCTCACCCTCTCCCTCGTCCTCCTCGCCCTCGTCACCTTCGAGGGCGTCGTCCTCGCCCGCCAGCCCAGCCTCCCGCACGCCACCGTCTGGGTGTCCGGCATCCTCGTCTGCCTCAGCGCCGCGCCCTGGCCCCGCATCCCCCTCCTCACCCGCGCCTGGTTCGCCGCCGCCGTCACCTGGACCGCCACCCTCGCCCTGATGTTCGGCCACCACCCCCTCGTCGTCTGGGGCGGCGGCGAGGCCCTCGCCCTCCTCGTCCTCCTCTCCCAGGTCCTGCTCCGCGCCCCCGCCCGCACCGCCGCCGTCCTCGGCCCCCTCCTCGGCCTCGGCTGCATGGCCGTACCCGTACGGGACACCGACCCCGGCCGCTTCACCCTCCTCTTCTCCGTCCTCACCGTCGTCATCAGCAGCTACTCGCTCCTCCTGCGCCTCCAGTCCACCCAGCGCCTGCGCGACCTGCAGGCCGTCCGCACCGCCGAACGCCTCGAGCTCGCCCGCGAGCTCCACGACCTCGTCGCCCACCACGTCACCGGCATCGTCGTCGAGGCCCGCGCCGCCCGCTTCACCAAGGTCTCCGCCGAACGCGCCGCCGAGATCTTCGGCCGCATCGAGACCGCCGGCGACGAAGCCCTCGGCTCCATGCGCCGCGTCGTCAAGGTCCTGCGCGAGAACGACACCCCCGGCGTGAACACCGCCGCCACCGCCGCCACCACCCCCGTCGCCGGCCTCGCCGGCCTCGCCGACATCCGCGAACTCACCGAACGGCTCTCCGCCACCGGCCCGCCCGTGACCCTCTACATCGAGGAAGGCCTGCAGGACCGCATCCCCGGCCACGTCGCCGCCACCGCCCACCGCATCGTCCTGGAAGCCCTCACCAACACCGGCAAGCACGCCGCCACCGCCACCGCCGTCCGCGTCGGCCTGCGCACCACCCCCACCGGCCTGGAAGTCCGGATCACCGACGACGGCGGCCACCCCGCCAAACTCTCCGAGAACGCCCGCGGCGGCGGCTACGGGCTCGCCGGAATGACCGAACGCGCCGAAGCCCTCGGCGGCACCCTCACCGCCGGACCCACCCCCGAAGGCGGCTGGGGCGTCACCGCGCTCCTGCCCCTGTGACCCCGAGATCACAGCCCCGTCTCACCAACCGGCCGCCCGAGGCCCCGGCGGCCCCCCGCCACGTATTCTCGGTGACCATGAACAACAGTGCCATCGACCAGCGCGTTGCCGCCGAACTCGCCCGCCTGCGGGACAGCATCGACAACATCGACGCGGCCGTGGTCCACATGCTCGCCGAGCGTTTCAAGTGCACCCAGCAGGTCGGCCACCTCAAGGCCCGCCACCAGCTCCCCCCGGCCGACCCGGGACGCGAAGCCGCCCAGATCGCACGACTGCGCCAGCTCGCCGAGAACGCCAAACTGGACCCGGCCTTCGCCGAGAAGCTCCTCAACTTCATCATCGCCGAGGTCATCCGCCACCACGAGACCATCGCCGCGGGCGAAGACGAGGCATAACCGGAGCGCAGGCCCGGCCGGACGCCGCCAGAGCCTTCCGATCAGGTGACTGGGGTCCGACTGCCCACTGCGGCAGCATGGGCCCCATGTCCGCACTGACGCGCAACGAAGCGCAACTCCGAGCCCGGCTCCTCGACGTCCACCACTACGCCGTCACCCTCGACCTCACCGTCGGCGACGAAACCTTCGACTCCAGCGTCCACATCCGCTTCACCGCACGCACCGCGGGCGACACCTTCGTCGAGCTCAAGCCGGAAACCCTGAAATCCGCCCTCCTGGACGGCGAGCCCCTCCCCGTCACCGCACTCCAGGACAACCGCCTCCCCCTCACCGGCCTCACCGAAGGCCCCCACGAGCTGCGCATCGACACCCGCATGCGCTACTCCCGCACCGGCGAAGGCCTCCACCGCTTCACCGACCCCGCCGACGGCGAGACGTACGTCTACAGCCAGATGTTCATGGACGACGTCCAGCGCGTCTTTCCGGCCTTCGACCAGCCCGACCTCAAGGCCGTCTTCGAATTCACCGTCACCGCCCCCGCCCACTGGACGGTCCTCGCCAACGGAATCACCACCCGCACCGGCGAACGCGACCACACCGGCGAAGGCGACCACACCGGCGAAGGCGACACGCAGCGGCCCGCCGCCGGCATCTGGCAGTCCGCCCCCACCCCCCTCATCTCCACCTACCTCGCCGCCGTCGCCGCAGGCCCCTGGCACAGCGTCCGCACCCAGCACGCCGGACTGCCCTTCGGCATCCACTGCCGCCGCTCCCTCGCCCCCCACCTGGACACCGACGCCGAAGAGATCCTCTCCATCACCACGGCCTGCTTCGACCGCTACCAGGAGAAGTTCACCGAGCCCTACCCCTTCGACTCCTACGACCAGGCCTTCGTACCCGAATTCAACGCCGGAGCCATGGAGAACCCCGGACTCGTCACCTTCCGCGACGAGTTCATCTACCGCTCCGCCGTCACCGACACCGAACGCCAGTCCCGCGCCATGGTCATCGCCCACGAGATGGCCCACATGTGGTTCGGCGACCTCGTCACCCTCGCCTGGTTCGACGACATCTGGCTCAACGAGTCCTTCGCCGAATACATGGGCTACCAGACCCTCACCGAAGCCACCCGCTTCACCGACACCTGGACCGAATTCGGCGTCACCCGCAAACCCTGGGGCTACGACGCCGACCAGCGCCCCTCCACCCACCCCGTCGCCCCCACCCCCGACGACGTCCCCGACACCGCCTCCGCCCTCCTCAACTTCGACGGCATCTCCTACGCCAAGGGCGCCTCCGCCCTGCGCCAGCTCGTCGCCTGGCTCGGCGAGAAGGACTTCCTCGCCGGAATCAACACCCACTTCTCCCGCCACAAGTTCGCCAACGCCTCCCTCGCCGACTTCGTCGACTCCCTCGCCGCCCACACCGAACGCGACGTCCACGCCTGGGCCGACATCTGGCTGCGCACCACCGGCATCGACACCCTCACCCCCCAGATCGAGGAAGACCCCCAAGGGACCGCCGCACCCACCGGCTGGACCCTCACCGTCGACCGCCACGGCACCCGCCCCCACCACGTCGCCGTCGGCGTCTACGACCGCGACCCCGCCGACGGCCGCCTCCTCGAACGCACCGAACTCCTCCACCTCGACGTCCCCTCCGACGAGGTCCTCTCCGTCAGCGGCCCCCGCCCCGCCCTCCTCGTCGTCAACGACGACGACCTCACCTACGCCAAGGTCCGCCTCGACGAAACCTCCGTCGAAACCGTCCTGCGCAGCCTCTCCGGCATCCCCGGCCCCCTCACCCGCGCCGTCGTCTGGAACTCCCTGCGCGACATGGTCCGCGACGGCGAACTCGACCCGCAGGACTACCTCACCACCGCCGAGGCACACCTGCCCCAGGAACACGACCTCGCCATCGTCCAGGGCGTCCTCACCTTCGCCCGCACCCAGATCGCCGTCCGCTACCTCCCGCCCGAACAGCGCACCGCAGCCCTCAACACCCTCACGGCCATCGGCCGCGACCTGCTGCGCCGCACCGAGGACGGCTCCGACCCGGGCCTGCGGCTGACCGCCGTACGCGCCCTCGTCGACAGCGCCACCCAGCCCGACACCATCGCCGCCTGGCTCGCCGACGACTCCGTCCCCGGCGGACCCGAACTCGACCCCGAACTGCGCTGGCGCATCCTCGCCCGGCTCTGCGTACTCGGCGCCGCCGACGGATCCGCCATCGACACCGCACTGGCCGCCGACCCCAGCGCCACCGGCGAGGAAGGCGCCGCCCGCTGCCGCGCCGCCCTTCCCACCCCCGAGGCCAAGGCCGCCGCCTGGGACCGCCTCTTCCACGACGACACCCTGTCCAACTACCTCTTCAGCGCCACCGCCCAGGGCTTCTGGCAGCCCGAACAGACCGACCTCGTACGGGACTACGTGCCCCGCTTCTACCCCGAGGCCGTGGCCCTCGGCACCCGCCGCGGACCCGCCATCGCCGAAGCCGCCGGCCGCTGGGCGTTCCCCGTCTACGCCATCGACGAAGCCAACCTCACGTCCGGCCGAACCTGCCTGGCGAACGAGGACATCCTCCCCCTCCTCCGCCGCAAACTGATCGACCAACTGGACGACCTGTCCCGAGCCCTCCGCGTCCGCGGCGCCTGACCCCCCTGCCGGGCCGCAAGCCGGACCCCGCCCCGCGCCGCGTACCGGGGCTCCACCCCAGACCCCGCGCCTCAAACTCCCCCAGCCACCGCTGGGAGGTGCCCCCTGGCGAGGCTGCCGTTTCAGCCCGCCCGGCGTTTGAGGACCGGGGTCCGGGGCGGGGAGCAGCTCCGTGCAGCAGCCCCGAACGCGAACAAAACCCGGAAAAACCCCGGCAGGGTTACCCCATTCGGGTCTGATCGTTGTACCCACCGGGCACCCGCCGCCACCGCGGCACCGCCCGCGCCACGTGCCCCCACGAAGGGCCGGCCCCAGCCGCCGCCGCCCCGTTCACGTGAGGACACCGACATGACCGCGCCGCCAGGACGACCCGGAACCCCACCGCTCGCCGGCGGAGCCACCGGCGCCGAGTCACTGCGCCCCCTCCTCGACACCGTCCTCACCGCCCTCCGCACCGGCGCCCGCGACCGCCACGGCCCCCTCCCGCCCGGCGGCCCCGACACCGTCACCGCCCGCGTCGCCGCCGCACTGGGCGACCCGCACGGCGTACTGCCCGACAAGGGAACCGGCCCGCACGAAGCGCTCGCCACCCTCGTCCACACCCTCGCCGCAGGCGCCGCCGACCCCGCCGACCCCCTCTGCGCCGCCCACCTGCACTGCCCGCCCCTCGCCGTCGCGGCCGCCGCCGACCTCGCCGCCGCCGCCCTCAACCCCTCCCTCGACTCCTGGGACCAGGCCCCCGCCGCCTCCGCGATCGAAGCCCTCGTCACCCGCGCACTCGCCGCCGAGTTCTACGACACCCCCCACGCCGACGCCCTCGTCACCACCGGCGGCACCGAAGCCAACCAACTCGGACTCCTCCTCGCCCGCGAACGCCACGGCCCCGCCCTCACCGTCCTGCACGGAGCCAACGCCCACCACTCGATCCCGCGCGCCGCCTGGCTCCTCGGCCTCCCGCCCGCCGTCGCCGTCCCCACCCCCACCGGCACCCTCGACCCCGACCGCCTCGCCGAGGCCCTCGCCGGCACCACCGGCCCCACCCTCGTCACCGCCACCGCCGGCACCACCGACGCCGGACTCATCGACCCCCTCCACCGCATCGCCGACCTCTGCGACCACCACGGCGCCGACCTCCACATCGACGCCGCCTACGGCGGACCACTCGCCCTCAGCCCCCGCCACCGCGACAAACTCGCCGGAATCGGCCGCGCCCACTCCCTCACCGTCGACCTCCACAAACTCGGCTGGCAGCCCGTCGCCGCAGGACTCCTCCTCGTCCCCGACACCGCCCTGCTCACCCCCCTCGCCCACCAGGCCGACTACCTCAACGCCACCGACGACACCGAAGCCGGCCTGCCCGACCTCCTCGGCCGCTCCCTGCGCACCACCCGGCGCCCCGACGCCCTCAAGATCGCCACCACCCTGCGCGCCCTCGGCCGCGACGGCCTCGCCGACCTCATCGACCACACCTGCGCACTCGCCCACCAGCTCGCCGAACGCCTCGACGCCCACCCCCGCTTCGAACTCCACGCACCCCCCACCATCAGCACCGTCCTCTTCCGGCCCGCCCACGCCACCGACGAGGACGTCGCCGAACTGCGCCGCACCCTCCTCCACCAAGGCCGCGCCGTCCTCGGCCGCACCCACGCCGACGGCCGCCTCTGGCTCAAGGCGACCCTGCTCAACCCCCACACCACGGCGAGGGACCTGGACACCCTCATCACCCTCCTGGAAGGCAGCACCCACCGATGACCGCCCAGCTCGATGCACCCCACGACCTCGTCGGAATCGGCATCGGACCCTTCAACCTGTCCCTCGCCGCCCTCGCCCACGGCCTCCCGCACCACGGAGCCGGCGAACTCTCCACCGCCTTCTACGACCAGCGCCGGGACTTCCGCTGGCACCCCGGACTCCTCATCGACGGGGCCACCCTCCAAGTCCCCTTCCTCGCCGACCTCGTCACCCTCGCCGACCCCAGCAGCCCCTGGAGCTTCCTCAACTACCTCAAGCACAAGGAACGTCTCTTCCCCTTCTACTTCGCCGAGCAGTTCCACATCCAGCGCGCCGAATACGACGCCTACTGCCGCTGGGTCGCCGGCCGCATTCCCGGTCTCCACTTCGGCCACCAGGTCGACGCCGTCCGCTGGAACCCCGAACGCGACCTCTTCGAAGTCGACTTCACCCAACTCGACGCCGACGGCGAAGCCCAAGCCCTCGGCCGCACCCACACCCGCAACCTCGCCCTCGGCATCGGCACCGCCCCCTACGTCCCCGAACCCCTGCGCCCCCTCGCCGAAGCCCCCACCGTCCCCGTCATCCACAGCTCCGACTACCTCGACAACCGCCAGCGCATCCTCGGCGCCGACCACGTCACCGTCATCGGATCCGGCCAGTCCGGCGCCGAAGTCTTCCTCGACCTCCTCCGCGCCCGCCCCACCGGCCGCGAACGCCTCACCTGGCTGGCCCGCACCCCCGCCTTCGCCCCCATGGAGTACTCCAAGCTCGGCCTCGAACACTTCACCCCCGACTACACCCGCTACTTCCACGCCCTGGCCGAACCCGTACGCGACCGCCTCGTCCCCGCCCAATGGCAACTCCACAAGGGCATCGACGCCGCCACCATCGCCGCCATCCACGACGAGCTCTACCGCCGCACCCTCCACGGCGGCTGGCCCGACGCCGTCCTCACCCCCGGAGTCAGCGTCCGCACCGCAGGCCGCGTCGCCACCACCAAGGTCGAACTCCACCTCGAACACGTCGAACAGGGCAGCCGCTCCCGCCTCACCACCGACGCCGTCGTCCTCGCCACCGGCTACCGGGAACGCCCCCTCACCCGGCTCCTCGCAGGCCTCGACCCGTACCTGCGCAAGGACTCCTCGGGCCGCCCCCGCATCGACGACCGCCACCGCATGGTCCTCGACCCCAGCGTCACCGGCAGCATCTTCGTCCAGAACGGCGAACGCCACACCCACGGCGTCGGCGCCCCCGACCTCGGCCTCGCCGCCTGGCGCAGCGCCGCCATCCTCAACACCCTCACCGGCAAAGAGCCCTACCCCCAGCCCACCCGCACCGCCTTCACCACCTTCGGCCTCGAACAGCGCGAACACACCCGCCCCCGCCCCACCGTCGAACTCCTCCCCCTGGTCGACCACCCCTGACCCCCGGCCGCCGCACGCCCCGGCACCAGGGCCTGTCGTCGAACTCCCCGCCTCCCCGCGACGCCTGGCACGCGCGGCCGCCCTCCGGCGACGACCGGAGTTCGACGACAGCCCCTAGGGGTGTCCGGCGGATCATGGCCGGGCCCGGCCCGCCTGGCACCGCGGCTTGCCGCGTTGTCGTCGGTCGCCAATGCTCCGCAGTGGCTCCCTCCTCCGCCCTGCAATCCACGGCACCAGACGACCCGGACTATCCGACCCTGATCCGCCGGACACCCCCTAGGCTCGCCGCATGCAGCGAACCAGTGCCGACGGGGTCACCGTCCTGTGGACACCCGCCCCCACCCCCGGACCCCTCACCGCACAGCTCACCTTCGGCACCGGCATCAGGGACGAAACCGCCCCCACCCTCGGCGTCACCCGCGTCATCGAAGGCCTCGCCATGTCCGAAGCCGGCAACCGACCGCACGCGTACAGCAGCAACCTCCGCGACGACCTCATCGAGTTCACCGCCAAGGGCACCCCCGAGGACGTCACCGGCTTCCTGCTCACCCTCTGCCGCGCCCTCTCCGACCTCCCGCTGCACCACACCGGACACGTCACCAGCGCCCTCGCCGGCTTCGCCGCCCAAAGCACCCCCAACCACCCGGCCGCCCCCCTGCGCGCCCGCTACGGCCCCCACGCCGCCGGCCTGATCAGCCATGAGCACCCCGGCTCGTACGCGGCCCTCACCCCCGAAACGGTCCGCGCGCACGCCGCCGCCCGCTTCACCCGCGGCAACGCCGTCCTGGTCCTCGACGGCCCCCCGCCCCCGGGACTCGCCCTGCCCCTGCCCGACGGCCCACCACCCCGGCGAACCACCCCCCGCACCCGCGCCCACGTATCCGGGACCTGGCAGCGCCGGCCCCTCGACACCGTCTCCCTGCTGCTGACCTGCGACGCCTCCGACGCCGCCGCCACCATGGCCCAACTCGTCCTGCGCAGACGCGTCGAACGCGCCGTGCACTGCACCGCCGACACGGGCGCCCACTGGTTCCTCCGCGACCAGGACACCCTCGACCGCGTCCTCGTCGTCCACCCCCGCCCCGGCAGGGCCCGGGAGACCGCCGTCACGCTCTGGCAGGAAACCCTCAGACTCACCCGCAAAGGCCCCGCACAAGCCGAACTCGACGCCCTCACCGACGACATCCGCTCCGAAGCCGGACCCCTCTGGGGCCCCAGACGCCCACTCGAACGAGCCGTCCTCGCCGAACACTTCGCCATCCCCTACCTCGACGACGACACCCTCTTCAAGAACCACGCCGCCGTCACCCCACAAGCCGTCCGGACCTACCTCGAGCACGCCCTCCGCGACGCCGTCCTCGTCGTCCCCCACCGGACCGAACTCCACCTGCGGACCCCGAACGGCACCCTCCTGCCCAACTCCGACTGCTGGCACCCCCACGGCAGCCGGCCCCCCACCCCCGGCACCCGCCACCGCATGAACCCCCTGCGCCGCGCCGTCACCCGCCGCAGCCACCACGGCGAGTACGTCCTCACCCCCTGGGGCATCGTCGTCCGCGACGCCCACCGCGACGAACACGACATCCGCTTCGACGAAATAGCCCTCCTGCGCCACGAAGGCCCCGGACGCGTCGTCCTCACCGGCTGCGGCTGCGAGATGCACCTCCACCCCGACCAGGTCGCACACGGCGAACGCCTCATCGCCGCCCTCGACGCCGCCGTCCCCGCCCACCTCGTCCACACCGCCCCGTAAAACCGGACGGGGCCGGAAGCCCGCCACAGCGGACCCCGGCCCCGTCCCGGGACGACCGGCGCCTGGAACACCGGCGCCTGGAACACCGGCGCCTAGAACACCGGCGCCTGGAACACCGGCGCCTAGAACACCGGAGTACCGGCCCGCGTCAGCCGCCAGTCCACCGCCGCGAACTGCGCCGGGTCCACCGTCCCCTTCGCCTTCACCCACGTGATGATCGTGTTCCGGATCTCGTCCGAGTTCGCCCACAGCTGCTTGGCACCCGGCACGTGCGGGAAGTTCCCACCACCCGATGCCCGGTAGTTGTTCACCGCCAGCACGAACTGCGCCGCAGGATCCAGCGGCTTCCCGCCGAACGCCAGGTTCACGATCCGCGAACCCTTCGGCTGCGCGATGTCTATGTCGTACGACAGGCCGTACACCGCGTCGTAGTTGTAGTCCGGCGTGGCCTCGGCATTGGTCAGCTTCGCCGGGTCCACGGCATCACCCGGCGCCGTCTGGACGTAGTACTTCGCCGAGTACTCCAGATAGTCCTTCAGCTGCGCACCGGTCATCAGACGCGCCTCGAGGGTGTTCTCGAACGGGTACAGACCCGCCGCATCCCTGATCGTCACCTGCCCGGCCGGAATCGAGGCGGTCCGCGAGAAGCACGAGGCCTGCGACAGCACCGGCAGGGCCGCGTACTCCCCGCCCGCCAGCGCCGCCTTCACCGTCTCCGCCTGCACGTGGTTGATCAGATCGATGATCGGCACGTCCTTGTACGGGCCCTCCGCCGACGACATCGCCTGCGTCGACGTACCGATCACCTGGTTCACGTACGCCACGACCTTGCGGTGCTCGTCCTCCAGCAGCCCCGTGATCTTCGGGTCCTCCGCGACCGTGTTCGAGTTCAGCACCTTCGCCGAGACCTTCTCCACCGACCAGCGGCCCTTCGACCACGACAGCTCGAAGTCGAACAGCGTCAGCCGCTGCCCCCACTTCAGCGGCTCCGACAGCACCACGTCCTTGCCGGTCGCCTTGTTCTTCACCCGGTACTCGGGAATCTCCGTGTGCGCGTGCCCCACCAGGATCGCGTCGATCCCCGGCACCTGCTCCGCCACCAGACCCGCCGCATTCTCGATGTACGGCAACTGGTCCCCGTACGAAGACGTCCCGCTCGACCCCGAATGCGCCGACACGATCACCACGTCCGCACCCATCGAACGCAGCCGCGGCACGTACTTCGCCGCCTGCTCCTCCAGACCCGGGAACGTCATCTTCCCCTGCACGTTCGCCTTGTCCCAGATCGCGATACCCGGGTTCGTCAGCCCCAGCACCGCCACCTTCACGTCCCGCCCGTGCGGCGTCCGCAACCGGTGCATGCTGTACGGCGCGAACGCCGGCCGCAGGGTCTTCGCATCCAGTGCATTCGCCCCCAGCAGCGGGAAACGGCACTGCTCCTCGAACTTCCGCAGCACCGGAATCCCGTAATTGAACTCGTGGTTCCCGAGCGCCGCCGCGTCGTACCCGATCGCGTTCATCGCCTGCGCCATCGGGTGCACCGGACCACGCCGCGCCGTGATCGGATCCACCTTCGCGTAGTAGTACGACAACTGCGTGCCCTGGATCGTGTCACCCGCATCGATCAGCAGCGTGTTGCAGCGCCCCTTCTCCGCCCGCACCTGCTCCACCAGCGTCGAGATCTTCGCCAGACCCACATCGTTGTGCGCCTTGTCGTCGAACTCCTTGTCCGTGAAGTAGTCCCAGTTGAAGACATTCCCGTGCAAGTCGGTCGTACCCATCACCGTGAACGAGTACGTACGCGCACCGGCCGAACCCGACGGGCCGGCCGGGCCGGCAGCAGCGGCCGGGGTGCTCGTGGCCCCCGCCAACGCCACGGCCGCACCCGTCGCAGCCGTGGTCCCCAGAAAAGTCCTGCGGTCGAACGCCATGCCATCTCCCCTTTTGAGGCGTGAACAACGCGCGTAGATTCTGACCCACGGGCAACGAGCCGCAACACCCCCACCAGGTTTCGATCCGATGACCACACCCCCACAGGCTGCGGTGCGACAGTGAAACCATGACCCAGGACGCATCGCACCAGCCCTACGGAACCCCCGAAGTCCCCCGCGTAGCAGTCCGCGGCGAAGCCCGCCTCGAAGTCGACCCCGAAATCGCCCGCATCGGCATCACCGTCAGCGCACGCGGCACCGACCGGCGCACCGCCCTCGACGACCTCACCCGCCGCAACAACACCGTCCTCGACCTCATCAAGAGCTACGGCGACCCCGTCGAAAAACTCGAAACCGGCTCCTTCTCCATCACCCCCGAACTCACCCGCCACGGCCGCGCCGAACGCATCCGCGCCTACCACGGCCGCGTCCACATCACCGCCGAACTCAGCGACTTCACCACCCTCGGCGAACTCACCACCCGCCTCGCCGACCTCGAACTCACCCAGGTCGACGGCCCCTGGTGGGCCCTGCGCCCCACCTCACCCGCCCACGGCCAAGCCCGCCGCCAAGCCGTACTCGAAGCCGTCCAGCGCGCCCGCGAATACGCCGAAGCCCTCGGCGCCCGCCTCGCCGCCCTCGTCGAACTCGCCGACCTCGGCGCCGAGAACGCCACCCCCTACCCGGCCGCCCCCGGAACCGGAATGCGCACCATGGCCTTCAGTGCCGCCGAAGACGCCGGCCCCCCGCCCCTCGACCTCGAACCCCAGCGCCAGACCGTCTACGCACAGGTCAACGCCCGCTTCACGATGACCCCGCCACAACTCTGAAAACCATTCAGAACCACGCCCGGGAGGGGTGCGAGGGGTGCTCATCAGAGCACCCCCATGCACATTCAACAGTTGTCAACAACCTTTTGCCCAAAGGTTGTTGAGTGGACACCCGGAAGCGATTACCTACTCCTAAGTAGGGGAATACGCTCGCCCCATGCGCCGAGCGAAAATCGTATGTACCCTGGGCCCCGCAACCGACTCATACGACCAGATCAAAGCCCTGGTCGAAGCCGGAATGGACATCGCCCGCTTCAACCTCAGCCACGGCACCTACGCCGAACACGAGGAGCGCTACCAGCGCGTACGCAAGGCCTCCGACGAGACCGGCCGCAGCGTCGGCATCCTCGCCGACCTTCAAGGCCCGAAGATCCGCCTCGGCCGCTTCCGCGAAGGCCCCGTACTCCTTGAACGCGGCGACGCATTCACCATCACCGTCGAAGACCACGAAGGCGACCGCCACACCTGCGGCACCACCTACAAAGGCCTCGCCACCGACGTCACCACCGGCGAACGCATCCTCGTCGACGACGGCCGCGTCACCCTCGAAGTCACCGCAGTCGACGGCCCCCGCGTCCACACCACCGTCATCGAAGGCGGCATGGTCTCCGACCACAAAGGCCTCAACCTCCCCGGCGTAGCCGTCTCCGTCCCCGCCCTCTCCGACAAGGACATCGAAGACCTCCGCTGGGCCCTGCGCACCGGCGCCGACGTCATCGCCCTCTCCTTCGTCCGCAGCGGCCGCGACATCGAAGACGTCCACCGCATCATGGACGAAGAAGACCGCCGCCTCCCCGTCATCGCCAAGATCGAAAAGCCCCAGGCCGTCGAGAACATCGACGACATCGTCGCCGCCTTCGACGGCATCATGGTCGCCCGCGGCGACCTCGGCGTAGAAATGCCCCTCGAACAAGTCCCCATCGTCCAGAAGCGCGCCGTCAAACTCGCCAAGCGCAACGCCAAACCCGTCATCGTCGCCACCCAAATGCTCGACTCGATGATCGACAACTCCCGGCCCACCCGCGCCGAAGCCTCCGACGTCGCCAACGCCATCATCGACGGCACCGACGCCGTCATGCTCTCCGGCGAAACCAGCGTCGGCAAATACCCGGTGGAAACCGTCCGCACCATGTCCCGCATCGTCGAAGCCGCCGAAGAAGACATCCTCGCCAAGGGCCTCCCACCCCTCACCGAACGCAACAAGCCCCGCACCCAAGGCGGAGCCGTCGCCCGAGCCGCCGCCGAAATGGGCGACTTCCTCGACGCCAAATTCCTCGTCGCCTTCACCCAGAGCGGCGACACCGTCCGCCGCCTCTCCCGCTACCGCTCACCCATCCCCCTCCTCGCCTTCACCCCCGACCCCGCCACCCGCTCCCAGCTCAACCTCACCTGGGGCGTCGAAACCTTCCTCGGCCCCCACGTCGACTCCACCGACGCCATGGTCGCCCAGGTCGAAGAAGAACTCCTCCGCATCGGCCGCTGCGCCCCCGGCGACACCGTCGTCATCACCGCCGGCTCACCCCCCGGCGTCAGCGGCTCCACCAACATGGTCCGCATCCACCACATCGGCGACCCCGTCCGCTGACCCGGCGCCAGCCGCTACAGCACCTCACGTACGAGACGCACCGCGTCGGGCAACTCCAACAGGCTCACCCCCGTACTCGGGAAATGCCCGCCCGACGCGGTCACCCTCGCCGCCGCCCCCCAACACCGTCACGAACCGCGCCACCGACCTGATCTCCGGCCCCTCTGGTACCGCCTCCCCGTCGCCGAAGAGCGAGCGCCCCTACTTCCAGCCGAACCGCCGGTCGACCACAGCCTCGAACTCCTCGAAACTCAACACCGCATCGCCGTTCGCATCCGCCGCGTCGAACAGCGCCGACGACGCATCCGCGTCCCCGAGCGCCCACAACGGCAGATCCCCCTGCGCGGCGAGCGTCGGCCCCTTCGACCGCAACGCCGTGATCACCTCCAGCCGGGTCAGCCTCCCGTCATGGTTCAGATCCAGCGCATCGAACAGCTTCCGGGCCTTCTCACTCATCACAGTCCCCTTCCGGACCAGCCATCACCTCAACCTAACTCCACCCTCGAAAAGCATCCGGGACTGGTGCGACCCCGTCTGGACGCAATCACCTGCACTCGGGGCAGACCTCCAACGGGAGGTCTACGACCGCATGACCGCAGCCGACCGCGTCCACTACCTCGGCGGACTCGGCGACGAACACTGGCACGACTGGGGCCGCGTCCACGACTACTTCCACGAGTTCGTCGTCATCGACCGCACAGCCGGACACCTCACCCTGGTCGTCGCAGCCGACGACTGAGCCAGGACGCGGTCATCCGGCGCGCTCACGGGGGACGTCGAGGATGATGTCAGCAGCGCGGGCGATGACCGGGGCACGGTTGCCGCCCGGGTGGCCGGCCGCGAGGAAATGGCTGCCGATGGCCGCACAAAAGGCGAGAAGCGCACGGGCCTCCACCTCCTCGGGGTCGGAACAGAACGTGCCGATCGCCTCACGTGCCAACTGCATCCGCTTGTCGTCCACCCGGCGCAGACGGTCGGCAACGGCCTCGTCGCGGCGGGCCCATTCGCGGACGGCCAGGTCGATCGGAAGCAGGCGCTCGCTCGAGAAAGTGAGCTGCCCCGCCAAACGGACCTTGTCCCGCGCATCACCGCCCTCGCGCTCGACCCGCTCGATCACCTCGTCGACACTCTCGCGCTCCCACGCGTCCAGCATCGCGGTCAGCAGCGCCTCGCGGTCGGCGAAGTAACCGTAGAAGCCGCCCTTGGTCACCCCCAGCGCCTTGGCGAGCGCCTCCACCCGCACCGTGTCCACGCCACCAGAGGCCAGAGCCCGAAGCCCCGCCTCCACCCACTTCTCCCGTGGTGTGCGCAACGCACCCATCTGTGGCCCACCTCACCCTGTCAGCCCAGTTGTACGGAGCCGTATAACGTCCTAGGCTCGCGTTATACGGCATCGTATAACCCGGGAAAGGACATCCCATGGCCTTCGGATTCGTCGCCTTCCACTACCCCGCCCCCGAACACCTCGAAGAGTTCGTGCGCAAAGCCCACCAGGTCGCCGACGCATCCCGGCGCCAGCCGGGCTTCCTGTCCGTCGAGGTCTGGGTCACCCCCGACCGCAACGCCGTCGTCACCACCGGCTCGTACGAGACCCGGGAAGCCTTCCTGGCAGCGGCCGAAGTCGGCCGAGAGATGGGCGCGACGCCCGACGGCATCAGCGACCTGGAAATCAGGCCCCGCCAAGTCCACTTCCTCGAATCACGCTGACCGCCGCCCCCCTCCTCCCGGCGCCCGGAGCCGGTGCGCACGACCCGGCCCCGGCGCCGCCGGACCCCGCCGCCACCGAACACCGGCCCGCCACCCCAGGCACTAGAACCACGCGCGCCGCTCCGGGAGATCCACATCCGCCGCGCCCGCCGAGAACCCCCGAACCGCATCCGCCCGCGCCACCGGCGCCACACCGCAGAACGCCGCCTCCAGAGTCCCGCCCAGCGCCGCGTTCACGGAACCCCGGTTCGAGGTGTTCGCCACCGCCGCCAGACTCCGCCGACCGTCCCGCGTGGAGAACGCGTACGTGTAGAACCCCTGCACCGTCCCCGTGTGCCCGTACACCGACGTCCCGCACGACAGGTCGTACCGGCGCAGTCCCAGCCCGTAGAACCGGGTCCCCGCCGCATCCACCGGCGTCACCGTCACCATCAGGTCCAGCATCCGCGCCGGCAGCAGCCGACCCCCCAACAACGCCGACGTGAACGCATTCAAGTCCGCAACCGTCGAGATCACCGCCCCCGCCGACTGCGCCCACGACACCGTCTGCTCCGTCGAATCGACGAGAGCCGCCCCCTCCTCGTCCGGATGCAGATAACCCCGCACGTGCCGCCCCGCGATCTTCGTCCCCGGATGCACGTACGAGGTCCCGCGCAGCCCCAGCGGCTTGAACACCCGCGCGGAGTACGCCTCACCCACCGGCCGCCCGGTCACCTTCTCGATCAGCATCCCGAGCACGACGAAGTTGGTGTTCGAGTACGAGTACGCCACCCCCGGCTCCGTCGTCCGGGGCTCCCGCAACGACAGCTCCACCAGCTCCCGGTAGCCGAACACCCGCTTCCGCACCGCCTCGAAGCCGGGCACGGTCTTCTCGAACATCGCGTCCGTGTAATCGGCCAGCCCGCTGCGGTGGCTCAGCAGATGCCGCACAGTGATCCGCCGGTCCGGCAACACCCCGGGCAGGTAGCGGTCGACGGACTCGTCCAGCTGCACCTTCCCCTCGTCGACCAGTTGCAGCACCACAACGGCGGAGAAGGTCTTGGTGACACTCCCGATCCGGAACCGCGCCCGCGGATCCATGGCCGCCCCAGTACGCCGGTCCCGCACCCCCACCACCTCGGTCCGCACCCCACCGGGCTCACTGAACCGGGCCATGGCACCCGGGGCGCCGGCGGTCATCGCAGCTTGCAGGGCCTGTGTCACGGCGGAGGGGTCGGCGGCATCGGCGGTCGGAACGGTCCCGGCCCATACGGCGGCGAGCAGGGCGGCGGTCACGGCGAGACGTGGTCGGTTCATGCGCCGACCGTAGGGCGCGGGTGATCGTCTCTAGTGCTTCGGCCCGACGTGTTCGTCCATAAGGGCGACGGATGCCTTGCGCGCGATGGACACGTTGTACGGGTCGCTGCCGCGAGCGGTGATGGTCCACTCCACCCCGACCTTGGTGAGGGTGTCGGTGCAGAGCTTCCGGATGTCGTCGGACTTGTTGGTGAAGAAGTACCGCGGGTACTCGTAGCGCTTGCCGTTGCGGACGGTCCAGTTGGTGATCCTGCATCCGTCCGAGTGGATCAGCCCCCGGATGAACTCCCAAGGGTGGGCGTCGACGATCTCCTGTTGCCAGTCTTCGAGAACGATCCGGCGATCGTGCTTCCTGCCGGGGCCGTGTTGTGGGAACAAGCATTCAACGTGCTTCGAGTACACCTTGACGTTGTGGCAACCGATCTTGCGTACGCGACAGATCCTGTTGAACGGGAAGACGAGGCGCATCGCCATTTCGGTGGCGTCCATCAGGCCGGGCCAGTCGTCCCCGCAGGTGATCATGAGATTGGGCACGCGGTGGCCCGAGTAGTGACTTATGTGGCCGTCGCCGAGATAGAGGCCCAGGAGGTACGAGTACGCGTGCTCATCGAGCGCACTGCCGTCGCATCTAGGGCAGGCCGGATTGTGGGCGCCGGGGCACTCGCCGCGCTTGGCGCGGTCCATGTGCTTCCAGTAGCCGATGGTGCCGAGCGGGACATTGAGATGACGGGCCACCTCCGCGTTTCGCCTGCCGTCCCGTAACAAGGAGAGGGCCGTTTGTCGTATCTCGAGGCTATGGAACTCCATCTGACCACTGTGCGTGACATTCGGTGGCGGCAGGTAGCGAAAAAGCGAACGTTCACTCGAAAGTGAACGTTCGCTCTCCGAACATGTGCCGGGTGCGGGACTCGAACCCGCAAGCCCTCACGGGCAGATGTGTTTGAGACATCCGTGTATGCCATTCCACCAACCCGGCAGGGTTGCTCGTCGGAGTGTACCGGGTGACCATGCGGCTGCGCTGCTAGGTAGGCTCATCCAAGCAGCAGAGCCCCGCAAAGAGGAGCCCCCGTGACCGCCGAGCACGAGTCGACGCCCGCCCCCGACGCCGACCAGTCGCACGTCCCTCCGCTGACGACCCGCGTCGTCATCGCCGAGGACGAGGCGCTCATCCGTCTCGACCTCAAAGAGATGCTCGAAGAGGAGGGCTACGCCGTGGTCGGCGAGGCCGGCGACGGGCAGACGGCCGTGGAGCTCGCCCGTGAGCACCGCCCCGACCTCGTCATCCTCGACGTGAAGATGCCCGTACTGGACGGGATCTCCGCGGCGGAGAAGATCGCGGAGGAGTCCATCGCCCCCGTGCTCATGCTCACCGCGTTCTCGCAGCGCGACCTCGTCGAGCGGGCACGGGACGCCGGTGCGATGGCGTACCTCGTGAAGCCGTTCAGCAAGAGCGACGTCGTGCCGGCCATCGAGATGGCCGTGTCCCGGTTCGCGGAGCTGAAGGCGCTGGAGCAGGAGGTCGCGGACCTCTCGCAGCGGCTGGAGACCCGCAAGCTCGTCGACCGTGCGAAGAGCATCCTGCAGACCCAGTACGGGCTGACCGAGCCCGCCGCGTTCCGGTGGATCCAGAAGTCCTCCATGGACCGCCGCATGTCGATGCAGCAGGTCGCCGAGGTGGTCATCGAGGACGCCGAGGCGAAGAAGAAGGAAAGCGGGAAGTAGGCGCCAGGAGCAGAACGACGTGCGGCCCGTCTCCCCCCGAGGGGAGACGGGCCGCACGCGTTCAACAGGGGAGGGTCAGTCCTCGCCGAGGTAGGCCTTGCGGACGTCCTCGTTGACGAGGAGGTCGCTGCCGGGGCCGGTCAGGACGACCTTGCCGATCTCCATGACGTGGCCCTGGTCGGCCAGGGACAGCGCGGCCTGGGCGTTCTGCTCGACCAGGAGGATGGTCGTGCCGGAGGCCTTGAGCTCGGCGATCGTCGCCATGATCTTCTGCATCATGAGCGGCGAGAGGCCCATGGAGGGCTCGTCGAGCATGAGCAGCTTGGGCTGGGACATGAGCGCGCGGCCCATGGCGAGCATCTGCTGCTCACCGCCCGAGAGGGTGCCGGCGGCCTGCTTGCGGCGCTCTCCCAGGATGGGGAAGAGGTCGTAGGCGCGCTGGACGTCCTTCTGGATGCCGTCCTTGTCGCTGCGGAGGAAGGCGCCGAGGAGGAGGTTGTCCTCGATCGTCATGCGCGGGAAGATGTGCCGCCCCTCGGGGGAGTGGGCGAGTCCGAGCTGGACGATGTCGTGCGCGGCGACCTTCTTGAGCGACTTGCCCTGGAACTTGATCTGGCCGCCCTTGGGCTTGATCAGGCCGGACAGGGTGCGCAGGGTGGTGGTCTTGCCGGCGCCGTTGGTGCCGATGAGGGTGACGATCTCGCCCTCGTTGACGGTGAAGGAGATGCCCTTGACGGCTTCGATCTTGCCGTAGGCGACGCGGAGGTCTTCGACCTCGAGGAGTGCGGTCACTTGGCTTCTCCGTCCGTGCTGGTGGTGCTGTCCGCCTGGGTGGCGTCGTCGGAGGCGGTGGCCTCGTCGGAGGCGGCGGGTTCGGCGTCGTCGCCCTCGGCCTCGGCCTCTGCCGCGTCGTCGTCGGCTTCGGCGGTGGCCTCGGCCTCGGTGTCGGCGGCCTCGGGCTCGGCGGCGGCGGTGGCCTCGGCTGCCTCGACCTCTGCGGCTTCTTCGGCGCCGGGGGCGCCTTCGAAGGGTTCGCCGAGGTAGGCGGCGATGACGCGCTCGTCGCCCTGGACTTCGGCGGCGGTGCCTTCGATGAGCTTTTCGCCCTGGACGAGGCAGGCGACGCGGTCGCAGAGGTTGAAGATGAAGCGCATGTCGTGCTCGATGACGAGGACGGCGATGCCCTTGTCCCGGATGGCGAAGATGAGTTCTTCGGCGGCCCGGGTCTCCTGCGGGTTCATGCCGGCGGTGGGCTCGTCCAGGAGGATGAGGCCGGGGTCGCTGGCGAGGGCGCGGGCGATTTCGAGCTTGCGCTGTTCGCCGTAGGGGAGGTTGCGCGCGAGGTGGTCGGCCTTGTGGTCGAGGCCGATGAACTCGAGGAGTTCCATGGCCTTGGCGCGGCTGGCCTCTTCGGCGCGGGTGAAGCTGGGCAGGCGCAGGAGGGCGGACCAGAGGCCTTCCTTGGTGCGCGTGTGGCGGCCTACGAGGACGTTTTCCAGGACCGTCATGTTGTTGAAGAGACGGATGTTCTGGAAGGTGCGGGCGATGCCGGCCGCGGTGACCTTGAAGGACTTGGGGGGCAGGACCGTGCCCTTGTACCGGACTTCGCCCTCGGTGGGGATGTAGAGGCCGGTGAGGCAGTTGAAGAAGGTGGTCTTGCCGGCGCCGTTGGGGCCGATGAGGCCGACGATCTCGCCGCTGCGGACGGTCAGGTCGACGTTCTTGACGGCGGTGAGGCCGCCGAAGCGCATCGTGACGCCGCGGGCGTCGAGGACCGTCTCGGTGACCTTTTCGGCCGTTGCGGTGGTCGTGGTCGTGGTCATGTGTCAGGCCCCTGTCTTGCTGAGGACTGCGGGCGCTTCGAGGTCCTTGTGGAGCTCGAGCTGGTTGCGCCGGTTGGGGATGATGCCTTCGGGGCGCAGGCGCATCAGGATGATG
Organism: Streptomyces sp. NPDC085524; assembly: GCF_044541755.1. NCBI lineage: Bacteria > Bacillati > Actinomycetota > Actinomycetes > Kitasatosporales > Streptomycetaceae > Streptomyces > Streptomyces sp. NPDC085524. The sequence continues at coordinate 194,504 of NZ_JBITTH010000005.1, read as the reverse complement.
AGAGCGACGCCGAAGGCGAGGAGCTGGTAGTCGCCGAGGAACTGCATCTTGTTCGGGATGAGGAAGAGCAGTGCGCCGCCGACGAGGGGTCCGCTGATGGTGCCCATGCCGCCGAGGACGACTGCGGCGAGGAGGAAGGCGGAGTTCGGCGGGACGGCGTTGGCGAACACGTACTGGTCGGGGGTGACCGTGTAGTTGACGTGTGCCTGGACGGCTCCGGCGAGGCCGGCGAGGGTGGCGCCGAGGGCGAAGGCGATGAGCTTGACGCGGAAGCCGTTGATGCCCATGGCTTCGGCGGCGGTCTCGTCTTCGCGGATGGCGACCCAGGCGCGGCCGATGCGGGATTCGGCGCTGCGGCGGAAGACCATGATCACGATGAGGGTGACCAGGAGCATCAGCAGGAAGTAGTTGGCGAAGCGGCCGATGGTGAATCCGGCGATGACGTGGCTGGCGCCGAAGTCGAATCCGAAGAGGTCGACGTTGGGGATGCCGGCGATGCCGTTGGGGCCGTTGGTGATGTCGGGGCCGGAGGTGCCGTCGAGGTTGTTCATCGAGATGCGGAAGATCTCTCCGAAGCCCAGGGTCACGATGGCGAGGTAGTCGCCGCGCAGGCGCAGGGTGGGGGCGCCGATGAGGACGCCGAAGATCATGGATGCGCCGGCGCCGATGAGGAGTGCGGCCCAGAAGGGGAGGTGCACGCCGAAGGGGGAGTTGGGGGAGCCGGAGACCATGGCCGCGGTGTAGGCGCCGACTCCGAGGAAGGCGACGTAGCCGAGGTCGAGGAGGCCGGTGAGGCCGACGACGATGTTCAGGCCGAGGGCGACGGTGGCGAAGATGAGGATGTTGACGCCGAGGGTCGCGTACTGGTCGTCGGTCTGGGTGAGCGGGAAGGCGGCGGCCGCGACGAAGGCGCCGACGAGGGCGACGTTGCGGTGCTTGGCGGTGAGTGCGGTGAAGCGGGCCACCAGGCCGGCCTTGTTGAGGGCGGCGAAGCCGAACCCTGCCGTGATCAGGAAGCCGATGAAGAGTTCCTGGTAGGGGGTGGTGATGCCGTAGGTGAAGATGCCGAGGGTGACGGCGAGGACGGCGGCGATCAGGAGGATCTCGGTCCAGGCCGGGAGGGGCTTGGCGGGCCGGGGGGTTTCGGCGGCGAGGGCGGCCTTGAAGGTCGTCCAGCGGTTGCCGATGTGGTGCTTGCGCTGTTCCCAGGCGCTGTCGTCGGGGTCGGGTCCTTCGAGGACGGGGTGCTCGAAGGGGAGTGCGAGGGCGCCGACGAGGGCGAGGAGGGAGGTGGCGGCGACGGCGAAGCCGCCGGGCTCGAGGTTGACGACGCCGCCGAGGGTGGTGGTGATCGAGATGACCGTGTACCAGGCGGTGGCGAAGGCGGCGAGCGCGGAGAGCTTGAGTGCCGCGTCGGTGCCGGCGGGGGCGAGCCAGCCGAGGCCCTTGACTCCGTAGGAGGCGAGGCCGAAGAGGGTGGTGAGGACGCCGCCGACGAGGACGAGCCACTGGAGGCCGCCGGGGTACCCGATGACGGTGAGGTTGCCGGGGTAGGCGGCGGTCCAGGTCCAGGAGAGGAAGCAGGAGATGACGGTGAGGGCGCCGCCTGCGGTGGCGAGGGCGCGGCCCGTCTTCTCGGGGAGGGCTATGAGGCCTCGGGCGGGGGTGGTGGTCACGGTGTCCGTGGATGCTGCGGTGGTGGTCGTCATCTTTCTCACGCCCTGTCCGCCACGCGCTCACCCAGCAGGCCTTGGGGCCGGAAGAGGAGCACGAGGATGAGGAGTACGAACGCCCAGGTGTTGCCCCAGGACTGGCCGCCGAGCTGCTGCATGCCGGGTACGTCGGCGACGTAGGCGGTGGTCAGCGTTTCGGCGAGGCCGAGGACGATGCCGCCGATCATGGCGCCGTAGATGTTCCCGATGCCGCCGAGGACGGCTGCGGTGAAGGCCTTGAGGCCGAGCAGGAAGCCCATCTTGAAGTTGACTTCGCCGTACTTGAGGCCGTAGGCGACGGCTCCGATGGCGGCGAAGGCCGCGCCGAGGGCGAAGGCGACCGTGATGATGCGGTCGGTGTTGATGCCCATGAGCTTGGCGGTGTCCGGGTCCTGCGCGGTGGCCTGCATGCCGCGGCCGGTGCGGGTCTTCTTGACGAAGAAGCCGAGGAAGGCCATGGAGACGGGGGCGGCGAGGAGGAGGAAGACGTCACCGGTCTGGATGGTGATGCTGCCTATGTGGAAGGGTCCGCCGGGGATCTCGGGGAAGACGATGGAGGACTTCGCGTCGGGGTACCAGGCCCATACCGCCTGCTGGAGGGCGAGGGAGAGGCCGATGGCGGTGATGAGCGGGGCGAGTCGTGGCGCGGAGCGCAGTGGCCGGTAGGCGAAGCGTTCGGCTCCGACGGCGATGAGGGTGGCGACGAGGATCGCGCCTATGATCATGAGCGGCAGGGCGATCCACATGGTGGTGCCGCCGGGGAGCATCAGCCAGACCGTGAGGGCTCCGAACCCGCCGGTCATGAAGATCTCGCCGTGGGCGAAGTTGATGAGCTGGACGATGCCATAGACCATGGTGTAGCCGATGGCGACGAGCCCGTACATGGATCCCAGTAGCAGGCCGTTGACCAGCTGTTGCGGCAGTTCGTGCACCGCAGGTCCTCCGAGTCTTTCGACGGATGTGACACCGCGCGGGGCGCATTGTGCGCGCCCCGCGCGGCAAATGAGGGGTGAGGGGCTAGCGAGTCAGCGAGCTAGCCGCCGCTGGCGGTTCAGCCGCCGAGGGTGCCGGACTCGACAGCCTTGAAGTCGTCGCCCTCGACCTTGTAGACGGTGAGCTGCTTGTTGGTCGCGTCACCGAACTCGTCGAAGGAGACCTTGCCGGTCACGCCGTCGAAGGAGACGCCCTGGACGGCCTCGAGGACCTTGGCGCGGGCGTCGGCCGGGAGCTTGCCGTTGTTGGCGTCGACGACCTTCTTGACGGCTTCGATGACGGCCCAGGCGGAGTCGTACGAGTAGCCGCCGTAGGCGGAGTAGTCGTCCTTGTAGCCGGCCTTCTTGTAGTTGTCGATGAACTCCTTGGCCGAGGGCAGGCTCTCGACCGGGGCGCCGACGGAGGTGGCGAAGTCACCGACGGCGGTGGCGCCGGCGAGCTCGACGTACTTCTTGTCCTTGATGCCGTCACCGCCGACGAGCGGGATGTTGGTGCCGGAGGCCTTGATCTGCTTGCTGAGCGGGCCGGCCGCGGGGTACTCGCCGCCGTAGTAGACGACGTCGGCGCCGGAGCTCTTGACCTGGGTCACGATGGCCGAGAAGTCCTTGGACTCGGGGTCGATGTGGCCCTCGCCGGCGACCTGGCCGCCGAGCTTGGTGAACTCGCCCTTGAAGGTTCCGGCGAGGCCGGCGCCGTAGGTCTTCTTGTCGTCGATGATGAAGACCTTCTTCTTGCCCGCCTTGTTGAAGAGGTACTGCGCCGCGTACGGGCCCTGGATGGCGTCCGTGGTGGCGGTGCGGAAGTAGCTCTTGTAGGTGCGGGTCTTCTGGCCCTCGGCCCACTTGGGGCCCTGGGTCAGGGACGGGCTGGTGTTGGCCGGGGAGATCTGGGCCAGCTTGGCGTCGTCGAAGACCTTCTGCATGGACTCGGAGACCGAGGAGTTCAGCGGGCCGACGACGCCGAGGACGTCCTTGTTGGCCGTGAGCTTGGTGGCGTTCTGCTGGCCGGAGGAGGCCTGCGCCTGGTCGTCGAGGGCTTCGATCTTGAAGGTGACGCCCTTGACGTACTTCTTCTCGTTGGCCTGCTTGGCGGCGAGGTCCGCGGAGTTCTTGATGCCGAGGCCGAGAGCGGAGAGGTCGCCCGTCAGGGGCGCGTCGACGCCGATGACGACGGTGGTGCTGCCGCCGTCGGCGGTGGCTCCGCCCTTGTCGTCGCGGGAGCCGCAGGCGGTGAGAGTGAGGGCGCCCGCAGCGAGGGCGGCGGTCACGGCGATGAGCTGACGATGACGCACGATCAGTCCTTTCCTGGCGCCGCGTCCCCCGTGGGACGCGTCGAGTCGAACGCGGGGAACCGAACTGAAGGAAATCCGGCGGTCGCGGTAACTGGCGGTGACTCTAGGCGGCGGATCGCGGGTTATGGAGGGCTGAGGCCAATGATGTGACTCTCTTGTTATGCCACGGCGTAATGCATAGCGGATGACTGCGGGTGGAACGGGGGAATTCAGGCCGTTTCGTCTTGTCCGCATGTTGAGACGGGTGAGGATCAAACCTCGGTATGGCTGCTGTCTTGCCAGGACTCTGGCGGTTTTTGGTCATGACGGCCCGGGGGTGGCGACGTCTCGATCTTCGGGACAGGCCCTGGTCAGAGCGACGGAAAGATCCCTGGCATAACGGTCACCGGGGATGTAACTGTGATCCTCTTTCTGGAATCCATTACTGAGGGTTACCTCAAGGAAAGGGAGTCCGGAATTCCGTGCCACATGCACGCAGTCTTCCGCCCGGAAGAGCACCGCGAGGTCGCGCGCTTCTCCGGGACCGACCGTGACCGGCAGCGGTGGCCGGATCGTCACGCTCAGCGCCCGGGAGGGCTGGCCGATCCGCTCGACCGTGACGGCGCCGGTGCCCCGGTTCCGCACACGGACGGTGAGCGCGAACGCGCTGCCGTCCGGGGCCGGCTCCAGGGGTTCCACATAGGTGAGGGCGACGGACTGCGACGGGGCGGGCGGCGGCGGAGCCGCGACCGGCACCGGCCGCGTGGCGTACCAGCGGGCGGCGCCCGCGGCCAGCAGGGCTGCGGCCGCCACGGCGAGGACGGCCCGGCGGTGGCGGGCGTACCCGTCGCCGAGGCGGCGCACGGCCCGGGCGGCGGGCGTACGGGGCGCCGCGGGCGGGCGCTCGCGGCCCTCGGTGCCGTCCCCGGGCTCGACGGGGCCTATGCCGCCGCTCACCAGGGGCCGCCGGTCGGGGTGCCGGAGCGGTAGTGGCCGGCGCAGCGGCGGGCGGCCTCGCGGGCGGTGAACTCGCGGGCGGCGGCCGGTCCTCGGGTGCGCTGCTCGGTGCGGGCGCCGTCGAGGACGGCGCGCAGGATCTCGTTCTGGTCGCCGGACAGGCCCATGGCCTGGTAGTCGAGGCCGACGGCGTCCCGGTCCTGGCCGGCGTCGAGGACCACTCCGGCCCAGTGGGTGATCAGGGTGGTGCACAGCTCCTGGGGGGAGGTGGTGTGCGGGGCGGGGGCGTCGGAGGCGGAGGGGGGCGGTCCGCATGCGAGGAGCGCGGCGGCCAGGAGTGCCGTCGCCGCGCAGGCGGCCGTGGCGCGCCGCGGCGCCGGTCCCGATCCCATGCGGGAACGCTAGACCGGCGCCGGGGGCTGCACAACTGCTCGTATCGGCCGTGTTGTTAAGACTGTGTGTCGCGCAGCAGGCAGGTGAGGCGGGCGGTGCAGACCCGGCGGTCCTCCTCGTCGCTGATGACGATCTCGTAGGTGGTGGTGGAGCGGCCGCGGTGGACGGGGGTGGCGACGCCGGTGACGGTGCCGGAGCGCACTCCGCGGTGGTGGGTGCAGTTCAGGTCGACGCCGACGGCGATCTTGTCGATGCCGCCGTGCATCATGGCGCCGACGGAGCCGAGGGTCTCGGCGAGGACGGCGGAGGCGCCGCCGTGGAGGAGTCCGTAGGGCTGGGTGTTGCCCTTGACGGGCATGGTGGCCACGACGCGGTCGGCGGAGGCTTCCAGGATGCGGATCTCCATGCGCTCGCCGAGGGCTCCCGCGGAGAACAGGGCGGGCAGGTCGATGCCCTTGGCGGAGTACTGGTCGAGTACTTCCTGGGGGAACTTCACTGCGTGCTCGTTGCCCATGGGCCGGCTCCGTTCGTCAACGGTCGTTAACCTGATTTTCCTTGGGGGTCGTTCTATCAGGCCCGCTCAGGACGGTTCGAAGCGGATGACGACGGACTTGCTCGCGGGGGTGTTGCTGGTGTCCGCGGTGGAGTCGAGGGGGACGAGTACGTTCGTCTCGGGGTAGTAGGCGGCGGCGCAGCCGCGGGCGCTGGGGTAGTGCACGACGCGGAAGCCGGGTGCGCGGCGTTCGACGCCGTCGTGCCACTCGCTGACCAGGTCGGTGTAGGAGCCGTCGGCCAGGCCGAGTTCGGCGGCGTCGGCGGGGTTGACCATGACGATGCGGCGGCCGCCGGTGATGCCGCGGTAGCGGTCGTCGAGGCCGTAGATGGTGGTGTTGTACTGGTCGTGGCTGCGCAGGGTCTGCAGGAGCAGCCGGCCTTCGGGGAGGCGGGGGTACTCGACGGGTGCGGCGGTGAAGTTGGCCTTGCCGGTCTTGGTGGGGAAGCGGCGTTCGTCGCGGGGGGCGTGGGGGAGCCGGAAGCCGCCGGGGTGGGCGATGCGGGTGTTGAAGTCCTCGAAGCCGGGGATCACGCGGGCGATCCGGTCGCGGATGGTGGCGTAGTCCTTCTCGAATTCCTCCCACGGGGTCTTGGAGGCGTCGCCGAGGACGGCGCGGGCCATGCGGGCCACGATCGCGGGTTCGGAGAGCAGGTGGGGGCTCGCGGGGGCGAGGTTGCCGCGGGAGGCGTGGACCATGCCCATGGAGTCCTCGACGGTGACGAACTGCTTGCCTGCGGCCTGGACGTCCTTGTCCGTGCGGCCGAGGGTGGGCAGGATCAGGGCGCGCCTGCCGGTGACGGCGTGGGAGCGGTTGAGCTTGGTGGAGACGTGGACGGTCAGGGAGGCGCGGCGGATCGCGGCTTCGGTGACCTCGGTGTCGGGGGTGGCGCCGACGAAGTTGCCGCCCATGGCGAAGAGGACCTTGGCCTCGCCGTCGCGCAGGGCCTGGATGGAGCGGACGACGTCGTAGCCGTGCTCGCGGGGCGAGGTGATGCCGAATTCGCGGTCGAGGGCGTCGAGGAAGGCCGGGGCGGGCCGTTCGAAGATGCCCATGGTGCGGTCGCCCTGCACGTTGGAGTGGCCGCGGACGGGGCAGACGCCGGCGCCGGGGCGGCCGATGTCGCCGCGCAGCAGGAGGAGGTTGACGACCTCGCGGATGGTGGCGACGCCGTGCTTGTGCTGGGTGAGGCCCATGGCCCAGCAGACGATGGTGCGCTTCGAGGCCAGGATCATGGCCAGGGCGCGTTCGATCTCGGGGCGGGTCAGGCCGGTGGCGGTGAGGGTCTCGTCCCAGTCGGCGTCGCGTGCGGCGGCGGCGAGCTCTTCGTATCCGTGGGTGTGCTCGCGGATGAAGGCCTCGTCGGTGGCGCCCTCGGTCTCGATGACGAGTTTGTTGAGGAGGCGGAAGAGGGCCTGGTCGCCGCCGATGCGGATCTGGAGGAAGAGGTCGCCCAGGGCGGTGCCCTTGAGCATGCCGGCCGGGGTCTGGGGGTTCTTGAAGCGCTCCATTCCGGCTTCGGGCAGCGGGTTCACCGAGATGATCTTCGCGCCGGCGGACTTGGCCTTCTCCAGGGCGGAGAGCATGCGGGGGTGGTTGGTGCCCGGGTTCTGTCCGGCGACGATGATCAGTTCGGCCTGGTGGAGGTCTTCGAGGGAGACGCTGCCCTTGCCGATCCCTATGGTCTCGGTCAGTGCGGAGCCCGAGGACTCGTGGCACATGTTGGAGCAGTCGGGCAGGTTGTTGGTGCCGAATTCGCGGGCGAAGAGCTGGAAGAGGAACGCGGCCTCGTTGCTGGTGCGGCCCGAGGTGTAGAAGAGGGCTTCGTCGGGGGAGGCGAGGGCGGTCAGCTCCTCGGCGATGATCGTGAAGGCCCGCTCCCAGGTGACGGCTTCGTAGCGGTCGGCGCCTTCGGGGAGGTACATGGGCTCGGTGATCCGGCCCTGCTGGCCCAGCCAGTACCCGGAGCGGCCGGCGAGGTCGGAGAGGGGGTGCGCGGCGAAGAAGGCGGGGGTGACCCGGCGCAGGGTGGCTTCCTCGGCGACGGCCTTGGCGCCGTTCTCGCAGAACTCGGCGGTGTGCCGCTTGTCGCCCTCGGGCCAGGCGCAGCCGGGGCAGTCGAAGCCGTCCTTCTGGTTGACCTTGAGGAGGGTGCGCGCGGTGCGGGCGAGGCCCATCTGCTGCTGCGCGATCTTCAGGGTGTGCCCGATCGCGGGCAGGCCGGCGGCGGCGTGCTTGGGGGGCGCGACCTGCGGCGCGTCCTGTACGGGATCACCTGCGGGCGGCTTGGTGGCCATGTCGCTCCCCTTTGAGCTGTCGAGCATCGCAGCGCGGGCGGCTGCGCGTATCCGGGTCGGCATCCGATCCTGTCACGCCCCGGGCAGATTGCCGACGCCGGAATTGTCAGCGGGGCCGCCTAGGATCTGGGGTGTGGCAGAGAACGCATCGAAGAAGACCGACCAGACGACCGCAGCGGACCGCCCCCGCCTGATGCTCATGGACGGGCACTCCCTGGCGTACCGGGCGTTCTTCGCGCTGCCCGCGGAGAACTTCACGACGGCGACGGGCCAGCCGACGAACGCCATCTACGGCTTTGCGTCGATGCTGGCGAACACGCTGCGCGACGAGGCGCCCACGCACTTCGCGGTGGCGTTCGACGTGTCGCGCAAGACGTGGCGGTCGACGGAGTTCCCCGAGTACAAGGCGAACCGTTCCAAGACCCCGGACGAGTTCAAGGGGCAGGTGGAGCTGATCGGCGAGCTCCTCGACGCGATGAAGGTGCCGCGGTTCGCGGTCGACGGTTTCGAGGCCGACGACGTGATCGCGACGCTGGCGACGCAGGCGGAGGCCCTCGGTTTCGACGTGCTGATCGTCACCGGCGACCGGGACTCCTTCCAGCTCGTCTCCGAGCACACCACCGTGCTGTACCCGACCAAGGGCGTTTCCGAGCTGACCCGGTTCACCCCGGAGAAGGTGGAGGAGAAGTACGGCCTCACCCCGCAGCAGTACCCGGACTTCGCGGCGCTGCGCGGTGACCCGTCCGACAACCTGCCGGGCATCCCGGGCGTCGGTGAGAAGACCGCGGCCAAGTGGATCACCCAGTTCGGGTCGTTCGCGGAGCTCGTGGAGCGTGCGGAGGAGGTCAAGGGGAAGGCCGGGCAGAACTTCCGGGACCACCTGGAGGCCGTCAAGCTGAACCGGGTCCTGACCGAGATGGTCAAGGACGTCGAGCTGCCCAAGACCCCCGCCGACCTGGCCCGCGCGCCCTACGACCGGTCCGCGGTGACCGGTGTGCTGGACGTGCTGGAGATCCGCAACGCCTCGCTGCGCGAGCGGCTGCTGGCGGTGGACCCGGGCGCGGAGGAGGAGCAGGCGCCGGTGCCCGCGGCGGCCGGTGTGGAGCTCGACGGGTCCGTGCTGGGCGCGGGTGAGCTGGCCCCGTGGCTGGAGGCGCACGCGGGCGGGCCGCTCGGCGTGGCGACCGTCGACAGCTGGGCGCTGGGCCAGGGCAACGTGAGCGAGATCGCGCTGGCCGCGGCCGGGGGTGCGGCCGCCTGGTTCGAGCCGTCCGGGCTGGACGAGGCCGATGAGCGGGCGTTCGCGGCCTGGGCCGCCGATGCGGCGAAGCCGAAGGTCGTGCACAACGCCAAGGGCCTGATGCGGGTGTTCCCCGAGCACGGCTGGTCGCTGGACGGCGTCACGATGGACACCGCGCTCGCCGCCTACCTGGTCAAGCCGGGCCGCCGGTCCTTCGCGCTGGACGTGCTGTCCAACGAGTACCTGCACCGTGAGCTGGCGCCGGCCGCCGCCGACGGGCAGCTGGCCTTCGGCGCCGACGACACGGCCGAGGCGGAGGCGCTGATGGCGCAGGCCCGCGCGGTCCTGGACCTCGGCGACGCCTTCGCGGAGAAGCTCGACGAGGTCGGTGCGGCCGGGCTGCTCCACGACATGGAGCTGCCGACCTCCGAGCTCCTGGCCCGGATGGAGCGGGCGGGCATCGCCGCCGACCGCGACCACCTGGAGGCCATGGAGCAGCAGTTCGCGGGCGCCGTGCAGCAGGCCGTGAAGGAGGCGCACGCGGCGGTGGGCCACGAGTTCAACCTCGGCTCGCCCAAGCAGCTCCAGGAGGTCTTCTTCGGCGAGCTGGACCTGCCGAAGACGAAGAAGACGAAGACGGGCTACACCACGGACGCGGACGCGCTGGCCTGGCTGGCCACGCAGACCGACCACGAGCTGCCCGTGATCATGCTGCGGCACCGGGAGCAGGCCAAGCTGCGCGTCACCGTCGAGGGCCTGGTCAAGACGATCGCGGCCGACGGCCGGGTGCACACGAGCTTCAGCCAGACGGTCGCCGCGACCGGCCGGCTGTCGTCCACGGACCCGAACCTGCAGAACGTGCCGGTGCGCACGGACGAGGGCCGGGCGATCCGCCGCGGGTTCGTCGTCGGCGGGGGCTACGAGTCGCTGATGACCGCCGACTACAGCCAGATCGAGCTGCGCGTGATGGCGCACCTCTCCGAGGACGAGGGCCTGATCGAGGCGTTCGCCTCCGGTGAGGACCTGCACACCACCGTCGCCTCCCAGGTGTTCGGCGTGGAGCGCTCGCAGGTCGACGCCGAGATGCGCCGCAAGATCAAGGCCATGTCGTACGGTCTCGCGTACGGTCTGTCCGCGTTCGGTCTCGCCCAGCAGCTGAACATCGAGCCCGCCGAGGCGCGCGGCCTGATGGAGACCTTCTTCGAGCGGTTCGGCGGGGTCCGCGAGTACCTCCAGCGCGTGGTCGACGAGGCCCGTGCCACCGGGTACACGGCCACGATCTTCGGCCGCCGCCGCTACCTGCCCGACCTCAACAGCGACAACCGCCAGCGCCGCGAGGCCGCCGAGCGGATGGCGCTCAACGCCCCGATCCAGGGCACCGCGGCGGACATCGTCAAGGTCGCGATGCTGCGCGTGGACCAGGCGATCGCCGAGGCCGGGCTGGCCTCGCGGATGCTGCTCCAGGTCCACGACGAAATCGTGCTGGAGATCGCCCCGGGCGAGCGCGAGCGGGTGGAGGAGCTGGTGCGCCGCGAGATGGGCGCCGCCGTCGAGCTCCGGGCCCCGCTGGACGTGTCCGTGGGCGTCGGCTCCGACTGGGAGTCCGCCGCGCACTGATCGGCGTACGGTCTGCCGGGCGCCCGTCCCCGCCTACGCGGTGGGGACGGGCGTCCGCGTTTCCTCGTCCGAGTCCGACCGGTCCGGGGCCGGGCGGTGGCGCAGCCGTACGAGGGCCCCGTACAGCAGCAGGCCCACGGTGAGGCCGCCGCCCGCGCCGAAGCAGATGGTCGGGATGATGTCGAGCGGCGTGTGGATCGCATCGAAGAAGGTGAAGAACCGCAGGACGCGCAGCACGATCCCGACCGCCGTGCAGACGAGGACCAGGGTGAGCGCGCCCCACCGCTCGGCCCGGCTCAGGACCGGGACGGACGCGGGCTGCGGGGAGGCCGGCAGGCGGCGCAGCGCGGTCGCCGTGAACCACAGCAGGACGCAGGCCGCGATCAGCGAACCGCCGTACTGCAGGTACAGGTAGAGGGGGAAGCCGAAGGCGAGGGGCCTGCCCAGGTCCAGGGCGTTGGTCCCCCAGCGGTCGAGGTGCGTGAAGCTGTCCCACACCACGTGCGTGAGGGATCCGATGACCGCGGAGAGGTAGAACCACACGGCCAGCGCCGGGAGTCGGCGCCCGCGCCACTCCTCGCCCCGTACGAGCGCGTGGACCCGGCCCCGCCGGCCGCGGGGCAGCAGCGCGATCAGCGGCTCGCGCAGCAGGAGCCAGCACGCGGCGAGGACGGCGGTGAGGGCCGCGTCGACGGTCACGATCCCGGGCAGGGAGTGCGCGAAGGTCCCGTACGGCTTGAGGCTCGCGACGATGGTGGCGGCGAAGTAGAAGGTGTCCGGGGCGAAGGAGCCGAGGACCAGCGCCGAGGCCACGAGGGGGCCGCGCGCACGCCCGGTCCGGCGGACCGCCGGGAGCACGGCGGCCGCGTGGCTCAGTGTGAACGGCATGGCGCGTCTCCTCGTTCGGTGGGCCCGGCCAGTATGCGGTGACCTGTCCGTGACATCGGGAAGGACGCGTCCGGGGCCCGGCGGGCTCCCGGGAGCGCCATGGGCCATGTCACATTCCCGGGCCGGACGGGCCGGACGGGCCGGGCCGCGCAGGCCGGACAGGCCGGATCGGCCGGACGGTTCTCATCTCGCGTCCGCATTGCTACGGTGCCTCCGCCCTGACGCCCTATCAGATTCCGGAGGCCCGGCATGCGCGCACTCATCGCCGCCGCCAGCGGGCTCGTCCTCGCGGTGCTCCTCGTCCTCGCCATCACGGCGTTCGGGTCGCCCGAAGGAAAGACCTCACCCAAGCCCCTGCTCACCACCGCGCCCGCCGCGCCCGGAAAGTAAGAGGAGGGCCCGGCCGTGCGACGCAGAGCGAGCCTTGTCCTGCTGGCCCTAGCCGTCTTCTTCGCGGCCCTCGCGCCGCTGCTGCGCTGGTACGCGTACCCGCGGCTCGCCAAGATCCCGCCGGAGCAGTACCAGGAGATGGTCCTGGAGGCGAAGGACGCGACCCTGCTCGACTACACCGGCGGCATGCAGCCGAAGAAGGTCGACAAGGTCACCATCGTCCAGACCCTCAAGGGCAACGTGGAGGCCTCGAAGGAGATCGAGGCCAGCGCGGGCAAGGACGTGGTCGTCTGGGACACGCTGTCCTACATCATCGGGCCGGACGGCAAGATGGTCTCCCAGATCCCCGAGCGGTACATCTTCGACGCGCACACCCAGGACCCGGTGCACGCCACCGGCGAAATGGTCGACGGGGACCCGGTCAAGCGCGAGGGCATCGAGTTCAAGTGGCCGTTCTTCACCGAGCCGCGCGACTACCTCTACTTCGACGCGCAGACCCGCACCGCGTCGCCGATGCACTACGTCGGCCCCCGCACCTACCGCGGCATGGACGTCTACCTCTTCGAGCAGACCGTGCCGTGGACCAAGGTCCCCATGCCCAAGAAGATGCCGATCGAGGGCATCGACCCCGCCACGATCGAGTCCGCCACCGGCACCACCCTCTGGTACACGGTCAAGGCCCGGTTCTGGGTGGACCCGGTCACCGGGGCGCCCGTCAACGCCGAGCAGGACATCCAGCAGGAGATGCGCGGCGGCATCGCCGCCGGCGGACCCGACGGCAAGCTCACCGCCTTCGCCGGGCACGTGACCATGCGCGAGGACTACGCCAGGTACACGGTCGACCTGGTCGGCGCCAACCGTACGAAGGTCCTCGCGCTCCACACCTATGCGCCGATCGGCCTCGCGGCCGGCGGGCTCGTGCTGCTCGGCCTCGCACTGTGGCTGGAGGCCCGGGGCCGGCGGGCCCGGGCCCCCGAGGCGGGGTTCAGCGCCTGAGCCGGGCGTTGGTGTGGCGGGTGGGCTCGGCGGTCGCCGGGTCCTCCGGCCACGGGTGCTTGGGGTAGCGGCCGCGCAGCTCGGCGCGGACGCCCTTGTAGCCGCCCTGCCAGAAGGAGGCGAGGTCCGCGGTGACGGCGGCCGGGCGCCCGGCGGGCGACAGCAGGTGCACGAGCACCGGCACCCCGGCCACCTTCGGGGTCTCGGCCAGCCCGAACAGCTCCTGCAGCTTCACCGCGAGCACCGGCTGCCCGTGCTCCGCCGAGTAGTCCACCCGGATCCGGGACCCGCTGGGCACCTCCAGCCGCTCCGGAGCCAGCTCGTCGAGACGGGCGGCCTCGCCGGTGGCCCAGGGCAGCAGCCGGTTCAGGGCCTGCCCGGCGTCGATCCGCCCCAGGTCGGCGCGGCGCCGGGCCCGGGACAGCTCCGGCTCCAGCCAGTCGCCGGCCCGCTCCAGCAGGGCGGCGTCCCCTTCCACGTCGGGCCACGCGCCGCCGAGCGTGCGGTGCAGGAAGGCCAGCCGGGCCCGGAGCGCGTGCGCGTCCGCGGACCAGCGCAGCAGGCCGAGCCCCTCGGCGCGCAGGCCGTCGAGCAGGGCGGCCCGGACGAGCGCCGGGTCGGGCTCGCGCAGCGGACGTACGGCCAGCTCGATCGCCCCCAGCCGCTCGGCGGAGCGCGCGACGAGGTCCCCTCCCTCCCACCGGACCTCCTCGCCCTCGGCCAGCAGATGCGCGGCCGCGGCCCGGGCGGTGGCCTCGTCGATCGCCGCGGCCATCCGCACGCGCGCCGAGGCGGAGTGCGGGGGCCTGTCGGCGACGGCCACGGCCAGCCAGGGCGTCTTGCGCAGCGCGGACCCCTCCGAGAGCTCGGCGGCGGTGCCGCTGGCCATGAGGAAGGCGGTCTCGTTCTTGGCCCGGGCCACCCGCTCGGGGAACGCGAGCGCGACGACCAGCCCGGCGGCCAGTTCATCGGGCGCGGCGCCGTTGCCGGGGCTCCGCCCCGCACCCCGCTCCTCAGTCGCCGGAGGGGCTGGATTTCGGGCAACTTCAGTCTCGCCGGCGTTTGAGGCGCGGGGGTCCGGGGGCGGAGCCCCCGCCGGGTCCGGGGCGGAGCCCCGGGACGGGGGGCTGGGGGCGGAGCCCCCGGTTTCGGGAAGGGGCGGGGTGGGGGAAAGCCCCGCAGGGTCGAGGGCCGCACGCTCCAGGCGGCGGGCTTCCGCGCGCCAGCGCGGGGCGTACCCGTCGCCGCCCCGACGGGCCGCGCGCCACGCGCCCGCCAGGTCGTCCCCGTACTCCCGCGGCGGCTCCTCGCTCAGCAGCGCCACGACCTCCGCCGCCCGCCGGGCGCCCACCGCCTCCGCGCCGTCCAGCAGCGCACGCGCCAGCCGCGGGTGCAGCCCGAGCCGCGCCATCCGCAGCCCCCGCGCAGTCGGCCGCCCCGCAGCGTCCACCGCGCCGACCGCCACCAGCACCTCCCGCGCGGCCGCCATCGCCCCGGCCGGCGGCGGGTCCGGCAGCGCCAGCCCCGTCGCGTCCGGGTCCCCCCAGCACGCCGCCTGCAAGGCGAACTGCGCCAGGTCCGCGATCCGTATCTCCGGCGCGGGGAAGGCCGGCAGCCGCCCGTCCTCCGCCTCCGCCCAGCAGCGGTAGACCGCCCCCGGAGCCTCGCGCCCCGCCCGCCCGGCCCGCTGGCGTCCGGCCGCGCGCGAAGCCCGTACGGTCGCCAGCGCACCCAGCCCCCGCGCATGGTCCACGCGGGGCTCGCGGGCCAGCCCGGAGTCCACGACCACCCGCACCCCGGGCACGGTCAGGCTGGACTCCGCCACCGCGGTGGAGAGGATCACCCGGCGGCGCTCCGAGGCGGTCAGCGCCGCCTCCTGCACCGCCGCGGGGGCCCGGCCGTGGAGCTGGAGCACCTCCGCGTCCGCCCCGCCCAGCAGACCCGCGACCCGGGAGATCTCCCCGACACCGGGCAGGAAGCACAGGACGTCGCCGGAACGCTCCGCCAGCGCCCGCCGCACCACCGAGGCCACGTGCGTCAGCTGCGCGGGATCCACCCGCATCCCGTGCGGCGGCCGCACCGGCCGGGCCGGCGGCGCCCACACGGTCTCCACCGGGTAGGAGACCCCGGCCGCCTCCACCACCGGCGCCCCGCCCGGACTGCCGCGACCAAGAACGCGCGCCCACCCGGCCGCGTCGGTCGTCGCCGACGCCGCCACGAGCCGCAGCTCCGGGCGCAGGGTCTCCCGTACGTCCACGAGGAAGGCGGCGACGGTGTCGGCGTCCAGGTGCCGCTCGTGGCACTCGTCCAGGACGACCACGTCCACGCCGGCCAGCTCCTGGTCCCGCTGGAGCCGCTGGAGCAGCACGCCGGTGGTGACCACCTCCACGGCGGTGTCGCGGCCCACGACCCGCTCCCCGCGCACGGTGAAGCCCACGGACCCGCCGACGGCCTCGCCCAGCAGCCACGCCATCCGGCGGGCCGCCGCCCGGGCGGCGATCCGCCGGGGCTCGGCGACCACGACCCGGCGCCGCGGCCCGCCGCCGGCCAGGCCCGCCAGCACCAGCGGCACCAGCGTGGTCTTGCCGGTGCCGGGCGGGGCGCAGAGCACGGCCGCGCCGTGGCCGTCCAGGGCGGACGTGAGCGCGGGAACGGCTTCCCGTACGGGAAGGGAGTCGAGCGCGGACTGGCGCAGCCGGCCGTTCAACGGGTCAGACCCTCTCGCACACGAAGATCGCCGTACCGGGGATCAGGTTCCCGCGCAGCGGGGACCAGCCGCCCCACTCCTGGCTGTTCCACTCGGGCCACTCCGGCTCGACCAGGTCGACCAGGCGGAAACCGCCCGCCACCACGTCGCGGACCCGGTCGCCGAGGGTGCGGTGGTGCTCCACGTACACGGCGCGGCCCTGCTCGTCCTGCTCGACGTACGGGGTCCGGTCGAAGTAGGAGGCGGCGACGGACAGCCCCTCGGGCCCCGGCTCGTCGGGGAAGGCCCAGCGGATCGGGTGGGTGACGGAGAAGACCCAGCGGCCGCCGGGGCGCAGGACGCGGTGGACCTCGCGCATCACGTTCACGGGGTCGGCGACGAAGGGGACGGCCCCGTACGCGGAGCAGGCCAGGTCGAAGGAGCCGTCGCGGAAGGGCAGCCTCCCGGCGTCGGCCTCCACGAGCGGGACGTCGTCGCCGATGCGCAGGGCGTGCTGGAGCTGGCGGTGGGAGAGGTCCAGGGCCACCGGGCGGGCGCCCCGGGCGGCGAGCCAGCGCGAGCACTGGGCGGCACCGGCGCCGATCTCCAGGACGTCCTTGCCCTTGAGGGAGGCGGCCGGGCCGAGCAGGGCGGCGTCCGCCTCGTCCAGGCCCTCCGGCCCCCACACGAAGCGGTCGTCGCCGAGGAAGGCGCCGTGCTCGCTCTGGTACTCGTCGGCGTTGCGGTCCCACCAGCCCCGGCTGGCCCGGCTGCTCTCCGCTTCCCCGGCCTCACGGCGCGTGGCCTCGGCGTCGTCGAAGTCGTCGGAGGGACCGCCGGCGGAGCCCGGATCGGCCTCGTACGCGTCTTCGGGGGCGTAGTCCTCTTGGTTCATGGGGCCCGTCGTCGTAGTGTGCGGATGTCTGCGGACGTCCGTGGTATGCGGCGGACGTCGCCGACTGACTGCTGCAAACGTGTCGGGAGGGTCATCACGCCCTTCCCACACACGAATTGTGCCGGATATGCGGCGATCCGCCGGGGGTGTGCGCCTTCGCGCATTGACCCTGTCCGGCAGCCCCCGTATGCTACAAGTTGCGCTGCGAGCCTGTGCTCCTCAGACCTAGCAGGCTGCGCTTGTATCTGTTGATGTCCCCTCGGTTTTCGAGGCCCTCCCCGCTTCCCGCGGATCAAGGGCTTCCTTGGCTGTCCGGCTTCATCGGCAGATGCCGATAAGGGCTCCCGGCGTAGCAGTACCTACGACTTTCTGTCCGTAACCGGAGCCCTTTCCCACATGACGAGCAGCACCGAGACCACCTCTACCACCCCGCAGGTAGCGGTCAACGACATCGGTAACGAGGAAGCCTTCCTCGCCGCGATCGACGAGACGATCAAGTACTTCAACGACGGCGACATCGTCGACGGCGTCATCGTGAAGGTCGACCGGGACGAGGTCCTGCTCGACATCGGTTACAAGACCGAAGGCGTGATCCCGAGCCGTGAGCTCTCGATCAAGCACGACGTCGACCCGAACGAGGTCGTCAAGGTCGGCGACGAGATCGAGGCGCTTGTTCTCCAGAAGGAGGACAAGGAAGGCCGTCTGATCCTGTCCAAGAAGCGCGCTCAGTACGAGCGTGCCTGGGGCACGATCGAGAAGATCAAGGAAGAAGACGGCATCGTCACCGGTACCGTCATCGAGGTCGTCAAGGGTGGTCTCATCCTCGACATCGGCCTCCGCGGCTTCCTCCCGGCCTCTCTCGTCGAGATGCGCCGCGTCCGCGACCTCCAGCCCTACGTGGGCAAGGAGCTCGAGGCGAAGATCATCGAGCTGGACAAGAACCGCAACAACGTGGTCCTGTCCCGCCGTGCCTGGCTCGAGCAGACCCAGTCCGAGGTTCGCCAGACGTTCCTCACCACCCTGCAGAAGGGTCAGGTCCGCTCCGGCGTCGTGTCCTCGATCGTCAACTTCGGTGCCTTCGTGGACCTGGGTGGCGTCGACGGTCTCGTCCACGTCTCCGAGCTGTCCTGGAAGCACATCGACCACCCGTCCGAGGTTGTCGAGGTCGGCCAGGAAGTCACCGTCGAGGTCCTCGACGTCGACATGGACCGCGAGCGCGTCTCCCTGTCGCTGAAGGCGACGCAGGAAGACCCGTGGCAGCAGTTCGCCCGGACCCACCAGATCGGTCAGGTCGTCCCGGGTAAGGTCACCAAGCTGGTTCCGTTCGGTGCGTTCGTCCGCGTGGACGAGGGCATCGAGGGCCTGGTCCACATCTCCGAGCTGGCCGAGCGCCACGTGGAGATCCCGGAGCAGGTCGTCCAGGTCAACGACGAGATCTTCGTCAAGGTCATCGACATCGACCTCGAGCGTCGCCGGATCTCGCTGTCGCTGAAGCAGGCCAACGAGTCCTTCGGTGCCGACCCGGCGTCGGTCGAGTTCGACCCGACCCTGTACGGCATGGCCGCGTCCTACGACGACCAGGGCAACTACATCTACCCCGAGGGCTTCGACCCCGAGACCAACGACTGGCTCGAGGGCTACGAGAAGCAGCGCGAGGCCTGGGAGACCCAGTACGCCGAGGCGCAGCAGCGCTTCGAGCAGCACCAGGCCCAGGTCATCAAGAGCCGCGAGGCCGACGAGGCCGCTGCGGCCGAGGGCGCTGCCGCCCCGGCCGCCGGTGGCAACGCCGGTGCGGGCATCTCGGGTGGTTCGTACTCCTCGGAGTCGGACGAGACCTCCGGCGCCCTGGCGTCGGACGAGGCCCTGGCCGCGCTCCGCGAGAAGCTGGCCGGCGGCCAGAGCTGATCGCAGCGCGCACCACGCCTCCGGGCGTGAGCCGAGCTGGTTGAGTTGAAAAGCGAGGCCCGTCCCCTTCGGGGGGCGGGCCTCGCTTCGTTGCCGGCCGTCCCCTTCTCTCGCCGGAGTTGCCAACTGGGGAATGCCGGGGCCCTCTTTGACGTTCTTTCCAGAGAACGCAGCGAGGGAGGAGTGGTGACGGTGCTCGATCCACAGGGGTTGTACGAATGGGACGCCAAGGGCCTGGCGGTGGCCGACCTGGCGCTCGCCCAGGACTCGGCCGGGCTGGTCATGCTGTACCACTTCGAGGGGTACATCGACGCGGGTGAGACCGGCGAGCAGATCGTCGAGCGGCTCCTGGACACCCTGCCCCACCAGGTGGTGGCCCGCTTCGACGCGGACCGGCTGGTGGACTACCGGGCACGCCGCCCGCTGCTGACGTTCAAGCGCGACCACTGGACCGAGTTCGAGGAGCCCCGGCTGGAGGTCCGGCTCGTCCAGGACGCCACCGGAGCCCCCTTCCTGCTGCTCTCCGGCCCGGAGCCGGACGTGGAGTGGGAGCGTTTCGCCGTCGCCGTCCGGCAGATCGTCGAGCGCCTCGGCGTACGGCTCTCCGTCAACTTCCACGGCATCCCGATGGGCGTCCCGCACACCCGCCCCGTCGGCATCACCCCGCACGGCAACCGGACGGACCTCATGCCGGGCCACCGCAGCCCCTTCGACGAGGCGCAGGTGCCGGGCAGTGCGGAGTCGCTGGTCGAGTTCCGGCTGTCGCAGGCCGGGCACGACGTGCTGGGCGTCGCCGCGCACGTACCGCACTACGTGGCCCGTTCCTCGTACCCGGACGCTGCGCTGACGGCGCTGGAGGCGATCACGGCTGCGACCGGGCTGGTCCTGCCCGCCGTGGCGCACGCACTGCGGACCGAGGCGCACCGCACCCAGACGGAGATCGACCGGCAGATCCGGGAGGGCGACGAGGAGCTCGTCAACCTGGTCCAGGGGCTCGAGCACCAGTACGACGCGGCCGCCGGCGCCGAGACCCGGGGCAACATGATCGCCGAGCCGGCCGAGATCCCGTCGGCGGACGAGATCGGCCGCGAGTTCGAGCGGTTCCTGGCGGAGCGCGAGGGCGAGGGCTGAACGGGCCGCCGAGGGCGGTGGTGCAGGGGGCTGTGGGCCCGGCACGGTCGGGGCACTAGGCTGCGGGCATGCTGAAGGTGGGCCTGACGGGCGGAATCGGTGCCGGCAAGAGCGAGGTCTCTCGGCTGCTGGCGGGGTACGGGGCGGTCGTCGTCGACGCCGACCGGATCGCGCGGGAGGTCGTGGAGCCGGGCACGCCCGGGCTCGCGGCCGTCGTGGCGGCCTTCGGGGAGTCGGTGCTGACCCCGGAGGGCACGCTGGACCGGCCGAAGCTCGGTTCGGTGGTCTTCGCGGACCCGGCGAAGCTCCAGACGCTGAACGCGATCGTGCACCCGCTGGTCGGGGCCCGGTCGGCCGAGCTGGAGGCCGCCGCGGGGGCCGACGCGATCGTGGTGCACGACGTACCCCTGCTCACCGAGAACGGCCTGGCCCCGCTCTACGACCTGGTGGTCGTGGTGGACGCGGCGCCGCAGACGCAGCTGGCGCGGCTCACCGCACTGCGGGGGATGCCCGAAGCGGAGGCGAAGGCCCGGATGGCCGCGCAGGCCACCCGGGAGCAGCGGCTGGCGGTGGCGACCCTCGTGATCGACAACGACGGGCCGCTGGAAGCGCTCGAACCGCAGGTGCGCACGGTGTGGGAGGAGCTCACGGAGCGGGCTGCGGCGGCCGGGTAGGGGCCGCGGCGGACGGCGCCGGCTGACGTGTGCATGGAATAGCGGGCCGGGTGGGTGCGTTGAACGCGCCCGTAGAGGGAAGGATCCATCCGTGTCCGAGTCCACGCGCCCCACGCCGCCGGCCAGCCCCGAGACCCACGTCATCGACTACCGGGCCGCCGAGCAGCTGCTCGCCGCCCGCGACCCGCGCGGCGCGGTCAAGCTGCTCGACTCGGTCATAGCCGCCCACCCGGAGAACACGGCGGCCCGGCTGCTGCGGGCCCGCGCCTTCTTCGCGGCGGCCCAACTGCGTCCGGCGGAGCTGGAGTTCGAGCTGGTGCTGGAGCGCGAGCCGGACAACGCCTTCGCGCACTTCGCGCTGGCCCGCACCCACGAGCGCTCCGGCCGCCCCGACCAGGCCCGCAAGCACTTCCGGCTGGCGGCGGCGCTCGACCCGCAGCCGGAGTACCTGGAAGCGGCCCGGTTCGAGGACTGAGCCCAGGCCTCCGTGGAGCGGGCCCGGCCTCCGTGGAGCGGGCCCTGTCTCCGAGGAGCGGCCTCAGCGGTGGTGCGGCGGCTCGTACGGGGGGATGTCCCGGCCCGGCTGGTAGTGCGGGCCCTGGTGGATGTGGTGGACGACGACGATCAGGTCCGCCCCCGCCAGTACGAAGACCACCGCGCAGGCCGCCGCCCACCCGGGACGGCCGGCCAGCGAGAAGACGGCCGCCCCGGCTGCGGACCAGATCAGCCCCCACACGCTCAGCCAGAACCGCAGCCGCAGCGGACTGCGGGCGGTCACCGGCTCGTTTCCGGAACGCATGGGCATCGCTCATCGCCTCCCGTTCCATGGTCCCACCGGGGGCGCGGTCCGTGCGGGGTGCGCCGGTTCAGGGATCGAGCCGGTTCACGGCCGTCGTGGTCGTGCGGCGGAAACCGGCGACCGGGGCGTCGGACAGATCGCCCATCTGACCCCACTGCACGACGGTCACGGTGGAACCGTCGCGTCCGATCCCGAAGAGGTGCACGCCGGGTTCGGACTCGGGGAGCGAGGTGTGCACCCCGTAGACGTGCGCCCCCTCCTCGACGGGGAGCGTTCCGTAGTCCTGCCAGGAGGCGGTGCCGCCGGGGGTGGCGCGCAGCCAGTCCGCGGCGCAGGCCGCGACCTTCCGCTCCAGGCTGCGGACGAGCCTGGCGGCTGAGGCGGGTGTGGCGGACCGTACGGAGAGCTGTACGGCGCCCGTGTCGTACTCGGTGCCGAAGCGGCGGTGCCAGCTGCCGGCCGCGGGCAGTGCGCCCTCCAGGCAGATCGGCGGGAACTCGGGCAGCCCCTTGGTGACCTCGCCGGCGTACCAGGGGGAAGCGGGGTGCGGTGGCAGGTCGGTGCCGTCGAGGAAGCCGGGTGCGGTGGGAGCGGCCGGAGCGGCCGGAGCGGCGGTGGCGGCAGGGCCGGCCAGGGCCGTGGTCAGCAGGAGGGCGGCGGCCGCGGCGAGGGCGGCGGCGGTGCGTCGGACGGTGGTGCCTGGAAGCATGTTCGGTCTCCCCGTGGGTGTTTCGCGGTTCGTGCGGTCCGTACGAGCCTCTTCCCCGGGCGGGCGGCGGGTCGACGGTTCGGGGCGAAGTCGGGACGGTGGAACGCCCGTAGGCGCTGCAGGCTGGGGGAACACCCCTTGCATGGAACGGAGTCACGGGACGGGCGAGGCGGATGCCTTCGCGCGCCGGATGCGGGAGCTGAAGGAACGCGCCGGGCTGAGCTACGGGGTGCTGGCGCGCAGGCTGCACACGAGTACGTCGACCCTGCACCGCTACTGCAACGGGGAGGCGCTGCCCGCGGAGTTCGCGGTGGTGGACCGCTTCGCGCGGGCCTGCGGGGCCTCGGCGGGGGAGGCGGTGGAGCTGCACAGGGCGTGGTTGCTGGCGGACGCGCGGCGGAGAGCGGGGCCGGAGCCGGGGCCTGTCGCTGCCGCGCCGCCGGTCGTCGCCCCGCCGCCGGAACCCGAGTCGGAGCCGGTCGTCGCGGTGATGCCGGAGCCGGAGCCGGAGCCGGAGCCGGAGCCGGAGCCGGGGCCGGGGCCGGTCGTCGGCGTGCCGGAACCCGGGCCGGAGCCGCGGCCGGTGGTGCGTGGGGCCCGGTACCGGCGGCGGGGTTTCGTGTACGGGGCGGCGGGCGTGGCGGCGGCCGCGCTGGCGGTGACCGTCGCGGTGGTGGCGGCGTCCGGGCGGGGCGCGGCTCCGGCCGGGTCGGCGCTGCCGGCGGAGGTCTCCGTGTCCGCCTCCGGGTCGGGCCCGGCGTCGGCGTCCGCACCGGGAGCGGTGCCCGCGCCGTCCCCTTCGGCTCCGTCGGCCCCGGGGACCGCGCCGGGGCCGGGCACGTCCGCATCCGCGCCCGTGCCCGCGTCCGGGTCCGCGCCCGCTCCGGCCGCCGTGGTGCCGGTCAAGGCCGTCGTCCGGTCGCACGTGTGGGCGGCGGGATGCGATCACGCGTATCTCAGCGAGCGGGGGCCCGGGTCGGTGCCCGCGCCGCCCGTGGAGGCGGACGCGCCGGGCTGGGCGGCGGCGCAGCGGGCCGTGCACGCCGGGACGCAGATCGTGGAGGTCACCGTGCACGGGGTCGGCGCGGGCGCCGTGGTGCTGGAGGGGCTGGAGGTACGGGTGGCGGCCCGGCGCACCCCGCCGGCCTGGAACGTCTACCAGATGTCGCAGGGCTGCGGCGGGGGACTGACCCCGGCCGCCTTCGCCGTCAACCTGGACGCCCCCCGCCCGCTGGCGCGGCCCGTCCCCGGGAACGACGGGGGAGGGCGGCTGCCGGCCCCGGCCTTCCCGCTGAAGGTCTCGGCGGCCGAGCCGATCGTCCTGCGGGTCGAGGCCACCGCCACGGGCTGCGACTGCGACTGGTCCCTCGACCTGCGGTGGACCGGCCCGTCCGGTTCCGGCACGCTCCGCATCGACGACGGCGGGCAGCCGCTGCGGACCAGCGCGGCCACCGGCCGGCCCGTGTACGGCTACGCCGCGGAACTGGGTCGCTGGGGACGCTGAACCGCAGGTCAGAGGGGGTTGTCAGAGGCCGCGCCTAGACTCGTCGGCAGAGGGTCCACACATCGGCACACCGACCGGGGAGGGGGAGAGCGTGACGCCGCAGGCATCCGAGCGGGCGCTGTTGCGCCACGCCGCCGTCTTCCTGCCCGCCGCCGTCCCCCGCGAGGGCCGGGTCGTCTTCTGGGCGCCCGACGGCGACCCCCTGCCCGCCGTGGGCACACCGGTCCCGCTCACCGTCGTGCGTCCGCACGGTGACGGCGTCCGCAGCCGGACGGTGCCCGCGGTGGGCTTCTCCGTGGCCTCCGCCCTGCCGCTGCTGGCGCACGCCCCCAGGAGCCCGGTCGCGCATCCCGCCACGCGCGCCTGGGGCACCGCCGCCGTGCAGGCCCTTTCGCTGGCGGCGCGCGGCCGTCTGCTGCCCGGTCTCACCCCCGGAGGCTTCGACGCGTGGCGTGCCGGGCCGCTGGACGCCGCCGATGTCGGCCACCTCCGCGCGGTCGCCGCCGCGCTGCCGCACGAGGGGTACGCCACGCCGCTGGCCGGGCGCCGCCCGCTCCGGCTGCCCGAGCCGGAGGCGCTGGTCCGCGCCTTCCTCGACGCCGTCGCCGACAGCCTGCCCCGCACCCCGGCGGCCGCCGTCGCCGCCGGCCGGCCGTTCGCCGCCCGGGAGCCGCAGCAGGTGGCCGGGATGGAGGAATGGGCCGCGCAGGTCGCGGCCGGGGCCGACACCGGCGTCGGGATCTCGCTCCGGCTCGACCTGTCCTCCTTCGCCCTCTTCGACGAGGCGGCGGAGGAGGGCACCCGCCGTGCCGGAGCGGCCGTCGTGCAGGTGCACAGCCTCGCCGATCCGACCCTGGTCACCGATGCCGCACAGCTGTGGGCGGGCACCGCGGCCGCCGGGTTCGGGCCGCGCGCCCGGATCGACGCCGTGCTCGCGCTGCGCCGGGCCGCCCGGGTGTGGCCGCCGCTGCTGCGCCTGCTGGACCAGCCCGTTCCCGATGCCCTCGCCCTGTCCGATCCGGAGCTCGAAGACCTGCTGGGGGTGGCCGCGAGCCGGCTGGCGGGCGCCGGGGTCCTGGTCCACTGGCCGCGCGAGCTGGCTCGTACGCTGTCCGCGACCGCCGTCGTACGGTCCACCGCGCCCGGATCCGCGACCGACGGCACCGCCTTCTTCGACGCCGACCAGCTCTTCGACTTCTCCTGGGAACTGGCGCTGGGCGGCGACCGGCTGACCCCGGGTGAGATGGACGCCCTCGCCGAGGCGCACCGGCCGGTCGTCCGGCTGCGCGACCAGTGGGTGCGGGTCGATCCGGAGCTGGTGCGCAAGGCGCGCAAACGGCAGCTCGGCCTGCTCGACCCGGTGGACGCGCTGGCCACCGTGCTGACGGGGACGGCCCAGGTCGACGGGGAGCCGGTGGAGGCCGTCCCGGTGGGGGCGCTGGCCGCCCTGCGGGACCGGCTGACGGGGGAGCCGGCCCCGCTGCCGCAGCCCGCCGCGCTCAAGGCGACCCTGCGCGACTACCAGGCGCGCGGCCTGGCCTGGCTGGACCTGATGACCTCGCTGGGCCTGGGCGGCTGCCTCGCCGACGACATGGGCCTGGGCAAGACCGTCACCCTGATCGCGCTGCACCTGCACCGGGACCGCCCCGAGCCGACGCTCGTGGTGTGCCCGGCCTCGCTGCTCGGCAACTGGCAGCGGGAGATCGAGAAGTTCGCCCCCGGCACGCCCGTGCGCCGTTTCCACGGCGGCGGTCGCAGCCTCGACGATCTGACCGCGCCCGAGGGCGGGTTCGTGCTCACCACGTACGGGACGATGCGCGCCAGTGCACCGCTGCTGGCGGAGCAGCGCTGGGGCATGGTCGTCGCCGATGAGGCCCAGCACGTCAAGAACCCGCATTCGGCGACGGCGAAGGCGCTGCGCACCGTCCCGGCACCGGCCCGGGTGGCGCTGACCGGCACCCCGGTGGAGAACAACCTGTCCGAGCTGTGGGCGCTGCTCGACTGGACGACGCCGGGGCTGCTCGGTCCGCTCACCACGTTCCGGGCCCGCCACGCCCGCCCGGTGGAGCACCAGCAGGAGGAGGACGGCGGCAACGAGGCGGCGGTCGCCCGGCTCGCGGCGCTGGTCCGTCCCTTCCTGCTGCGCCGCAAGAAGTCCGATCCGGGCATCGCCCCCGAGCTGCCGCCGAAGACGGAGACCGACCATCCCGTCTCCCTCACCCGCGAGCAGGTCTCGCTGTACCGGGCGGCGGTGGATGAGGCGATGGCCGTGATCGGGGCGAGCGAAGGCATGGAACGCCGCGGCATGATCATGAAGTTGCTGGCCTCGCTCAAGCAGATCTGCAACCACCCCGCGCAGTACCTGAGGGAGGAACAGCCCCGGATACCGCACCGCTCGGGGAAGCTCGCCCTGCTGGACGAACTGCTGGACACGATCCTGGCCGAGGGCGGGTCGGTGCTGGTGTTCACCCAGTACGTGACGATGGCCCGGCTCATCGAGCGGCACCTGACGGCCCGGGGCATCGCGCACCAACTGCTGCACGGGGGTACCCCGGTGGCACGCCGCGAGGAGCTGGTGGACCGGTTCCAGGCGGGCGGGGTCCCCGTCTTCCTGCTGTCCCTGAAGGCGGCGGGCACCGGGCTGAACCTCACCCGCGCCGGGCACGTCATCCACTTCGACCGCTGGTGGAACCCGGCCGTCGAGGAGCAGGCCACCGACCGGGCCTACCGGATCGGCCAGACCCAGCCGGTGCAGGTCCACCGGATCATCGCCGAGGGCACCGTCGAGGACCGGATCGCGGAGATGCTGGAGGCGAAGCGGGCGCTGGCCGAGGCCGTCCTCGGTTCCGGCGAGGCGGCGCTGACCGAGCTGACCGACCGCGAGCTGGCCGACCTCGTGTCCCTGCGGAGGCCGGAATGATCACCGCGCGCGACGACCGCCGTCGCACCTTCGAGACCGTGCCCGCCGGGGTGGAAGCCGTCAGCTGGTGGGGGAAGGCCTGGGTGTCCGCCCTCGAAGGGGCCTCCTCCGACGGGGCCCGCCTGGCCCGGGGCCGTGCGTACGCGGCGGAAGGCCATGTCGACGCGGTCACCGTCACCCCCGGCAGGATCGTGGCGTACGTCCGGGGGAGCAGGGCCCGCCCGTACCGCACCGAGCTGTCCCTGCCCGCCTTCGAGGACGCCGAGTGGAGGGAGCTCCTGGAGGCCGTCGCGGCCGACCCGGCGGCGCTCGCCGCCCTGCTCGAGCGGGAGGTGCCGCAGTCGCTCGCGGACTCCGTCCTGCCCGGCGCGGGCGAGCTCGTCCCGCACTGCTCCTGCCCGGACTTCGGACGTCCGCCGTGCAAGCACGCGGCCGCCCTCTGCTACCGGGCGGCCCGCCTCCTGGACGCGGACCCGTTCGTACTGCTGCTCCTGCGCGGCCGGGGCGAGCGGGAGCTGCTCGACGAGCTCGGCCGCCGCAGCGCCGCCCACGCCGCGCGGGAACAGCCCGATGCCGCCCCCGACTTCCCCGGGGTCGAGGCCCGGGCGGCGCTCGCGCGCACCGGCCTGCCCCCGCTGCCCGCGCCGCTCGCCGCGCCCGCCGCCGTGGGGCTGCCGCCCGCCTACCCGGCCGAGCCGGGCGGCCCGGACCCCCTCGCCCTGGACCAGCTCGCCTCGGACGCGGCCGCCCGCGCCCTGGCCCTGCTCACCACCGGAGAGGACCCGGTCGCCGGGCTCACCCTCTGGCAGGACGCCGTCCGCCTGGCCTCCGTGCACCCCACGGCCGGCCTCACGGGCGCTGCCCGCACCCTCTACCGGGACCTGGCCCGCGCCACCGGCCGGACCACCACCGACCTCGCACGGGCCGCCGCGGCCTGGCGGCAGGGCGGCCTCCCCGCCCTCGCCGTCCTCGAAGAGCCCTGGGACCCCCCAGCCGGTCCCTTCGACCGGGCCCGCCCCGCCCTCCTCGCCGCGGACCAGGGCTCCTTCCGCCCCGAGCGCAACCGCCTCACCCGCGACGACCGCCAGCTCCGCCTCGGCCGCGACGCCCTCTGGTACCCCTACGAGTCCCGTCTCGTGGGCGAGGACTGGTGGCCGATGGGCCCGCCGTCCCCGGACCCGGTCACCGCTCTGCTGCGCTGAGCCCCGCCGCCCAGCGGGTCAGGGTGGTGAAGTCGCGGTCGCGCAGGCCGTGCCGGGGGTGGATGCGCAGGAGCAGGGCCGGGGCCGGGTGGTGGGCGGCGACCCACTCGCGGTCGCGGGGCGTGATCATGTCGTCGACCCAGGCGAACGGGCGCCCGCCCGCCCAGTCGACGAGGGCCCGGGTCTTCCAGGAGAGGCCGTCCGGGTCGTCCGCGAAGAGCTCCGGCCACTCGACCACGGGCAGATCACCGGGCAGTCCGATGTGCGGGGCGATCAGGGTGTTGGCCTGGTGCGTCCAGGCTGTGGCCCAGGTGAGTTCGAAGGGCAGGGCCAGCAACCGGGGCCCGTGGGAGGGGTGGAGGCGGACGCGTGCGCCGCGGCGGGCCTTGCGGGAGTCCGGGTCGCGGTAGGCCAGCCAGACGTCCGGGCGCATCCGGTGGCTGGTGTAGCCGCGCAGGCCGGCGCTGAGCGAGCGGAACGGGTTGAGGGGTCCGTCCACATCGAGGAGGAGCACGGGGCGTTCGGTCATGAAGTAGGCACTACCCAGTACACGATGGAGTGAAATGCCTACCGGCTCTATAACCCGTATGGGTTCGAAGCGTTGTTTCCGGTGTGGGTGCAGCGCCCGCGAACTCCTCCGGAAGGCAGGGAAACTGATGCGTCACAGTCGTCGGAAGGGCTTGATCGCGGCGGTGGTCGCGGGAGGCGGGCTGGCGGTCGCGGGCGTGGGAGGCTTCGCCCACGCCGATGCGGATGCGGACGGCCGGGCCGAACGCTCGCCGGGACTGCTGTCCGGGAATCTGGTACAGCTGCCCGTCCACGTCCCGGTGAACGTGTGCGGGAACACCGTGAGCGTGGTCGGCGTACTCAACCCGGCGGCCGGCAACACCTGTTCCAACGGCGCACCCGGGGGCGGTGGAGGGAATCCTGACCCGCGGCCCTCGCACCCGGCGAAACCCGGGGCCGGGGCCGACGGGGGTGCCTCGGCCGATGGGCGCGCAACGGATTCGCCCGGCGTGCTGTCGGGCAACGGCCTCCAGCTTCCGGTCGACCTCCCGCTGAACGTCAGCGGCAACTCCGTGAACGTCGTGGGCATCGGCAACCCCGTCCACGGCAACACCTCCGTCAACGGCGGGACTCCCGGTGGAGCCGAGCCGACCCAGCCGCCCGCGACCGGGCAGCCCGTGACCCCGCCGAAGCCCCCGGTACCCCCGCAGCAGCCCCAGAAGCCCCAGACGCCCCAGCAGACCCGGCACACCGGAGCGCTCGCCCACACCGGCTCCGAGGGGGTCGGCTACCTCCTGCCCGGCGGCGGCGCCCTGCTCCTCGGCGGCGTCCTCCTCTACCGCCGCTTCCGCCTCAACTAGGGCGAGTGCGCCACCCGTCCAGGACGGCGTCGATCTGCGCGGCCAGCCGGGCCCGGGCCGCGAACCGGGGTACGCCCGCCATCAGCAGGGCGTCGTACTCGGTGTCCGTGTGCCGCACGGCCGCCCGTACCGCGACGGTGACCGCGAGTTCGTCGAGCGCCCGGCCGGCCGCAGTGCGGCCCACCCGGCCGCTGCCGCGCAGCGAGGCGTGCGCGGCGATCGCCACGGCCCGGTCGGCCGGGCAGCCGGGGAACAGCCGCACTATCTCGGCGGCGAAGGCCGCCGTGAACCGGGTGTCCTCGGCCGTACGCCGCACCCGGTCGCGCTCCCTGCGCCGGGCCCGCGCCTCGGAGTCCGCGAAGCAGGCGCGTTCCGCGCGCGCCAGCGCGGCGTCCTCGACGTACAGGCCCTGGCGCTCGTAGCGGCGGCGGCGCTTGTTGAAGCGGACGACGACCGCCGAGAGCGAACTGGCCTCGCGGGAGCGGCGGGTGAGCGCGGCGTCCCCGCGCGGCAGGTAGACGAGGTGCCCGAGATCCGCGCAGTCCAGGCAGCGCGGTACCCCGGCCTCCCGGACGAGGTGCCGCAGCGGGCCCTGCCGGCACTCCGCACAGTGGATCTGCTTCGCGGACTCGAACACCACCAGGCTCATACAGGTGTGATACCGCCGCAGGGCCCTCATATCACCTGACAGGAAACGGCGGTTGATGTTTCCGCAATTCCTTCTCGTCTCCGGGCAGCGCTTCTACCGTGATTCGGTGGTCCACCAGCGGTCCACTGAGGAGGGGTGCATGCGCGCACTGCAGGTGAGGGCCGCACAACCCCGCCCGAGACCCAGACCGAAGCCGCTTCCGAAGCCGCGGTCGAAGAGCAGGCCGAAGCCGGCGGCGCCGGCCCGGGAGGTCGTCATACCGCCGGGCGGCTGCACCGGCTGGCACTTCCACCGGGTCCCGCTGGACGCCGTGGTGCTGGAGGGAACCCTGACCCGGGTCCTGCACGACGGCACGGTCGAGGTGCACCCGGCAGGGACCTCCTTCGTGGAACCGGCCGGCATCGACCACATCCACCTCGGCCACAACCTCGGCGCCGAACCGGTCGTCCTCCGCATCACCCCCGCACTCCCGGTGGGCACCCCCTTCGCCATATCCACCCCGCCCCCGCCGGGAGTCAGCGGGGCGTCCTGCTGCCGTTGACAATGGACCGGTGCAGTTCGAAGCGATCACCTGGCAGCGGATGGCCGAGCGGCTCGCCGGTCATCTCGACGACACCCCCGAGCAGGGGAGTTGGCGGCGAGTCGGCATCGACGGGGCGCCCGCCGCCGACACCGGTGTGCTCGCGGGACACCTCCAGGAGGCGCTGCGCCTGCGCAGCCGGCCCGCGCTGGTGGTGGCGGCCGAGGGGTTCCTGCGGCCGGCCTCCCTGCGCTTCGAGTTCGGGCGCGAGGACGTGGACTCGTACCTCGGCGGCTGGTACGACACGGCCGCGCTCTGGCGGGAGGTGTTCGGCCCGACGGACCCCGGAGGCACCGGGCGGGTGCTGCCCGACCTCTGGGACCCGGTGACGGACCGGGCGACCCGCAGCCCGTACGTCGAACTCCCGCCCGGCGGCGTGCTGATCGTGCACGGGCCGCTGCTGCTGGGGCACTGGTTCCCCTTCGACCTCAGCGTCCACATCCGGCTGTCGGCGGGCGCGCTCGCCCGCCGCACCGAGGAGCGGGCCCGCTGGACGCTGCCCGCGTTCGCCCGCTACGAGGCCGAGACCGACCCCGCGGCAGGGGCCGACGCGGTGGTCCGGGCCGACGACCCCCGCCATCCAGCCTGGACCGGCCTGCGCCCCTCCGCCGGCTGACCCCCGCCGACTGACCCCGCCCCCGTCCCCGCCCCGTCCCGGAGGTCCGGGGTCCGTAACGGGGGCATCCGCGCCCGGCGACGAACCGGATCCGGCCATCGTCCCGGCCGGAACCGCGCGCTACGTTGACGGAGGACTTCGACGGCGGCCACCCGGTGGTGCCTTGGCAGAGGGGGGGACGGCAATGGACGGACGCGGCAGGCCGGTTGCGGGTCCGGCACGGCTGCGGCGGCAGGCGTGCGCCGTGCTCGTGCTGTGCGGGGCCCTGGTCCTCACGGCGTGCAACGGCGACGACGGTGCCGGTGACGCGGGAGCCGCGGGCACGACCCCCGGCACGGGCACGGCGAGCCCGGCGAACCCGTCGGCCACGGCCACGGCCACGGCCACCGCCACCACCGCCACCACCGGCGGGCCGACGCCGTCCGCCTCCGCGGGCCCCGCCAAGAAGCCGACGCCGGCCTCGACCGCCGCCCCGACCGGCAAGCCGAAGCCGCCCGCCCCCGCTCCCGCCCCACCTGCAGCAGGCCACCCGTCGCGGACGACGAGATCGCCGTCTACCGCTGGACCCCCGAGGGCGGGTCCGCCGCCCTGATCGTCAAGCACGGGAACTGGGGCTGCGCCGTCACGGACGGCAGGACCCCCTTCGTGACCGTCGGCGAGGAAACGTTCATCCCGATCGCCGAGGATGCGAAGATCACCGCCCTCAGCCCGATCCTGTCCACGACCGTGAGCAAGCCGATCACCCTGCACGAGCTCACGTCGTGGCTGGAATCCCACCCGAACAGGGGCCTGGTGTTCCACTACAACGCGAACCACCGGGGCATCATCGACACCCTCGGCCAGGAGGAGTACACGCCGTAGGGGGCCGACCGCCGCTACGGACGGCCGCCCAGCCGGGTGACCGCCTGCGCGGCCGCCCGGCACCCCGCCCGGGCCGCGTCCGCCGGGGTCGCGCCCGCGAGCCGGGCCGACAGGAAGCCGCCGGTGAACGCGTCCCCGGCGCCCGTGGTGTCCAGCGCCCCGGCCGGCTCCGCCGGGACCTCGGCGGTGATCCGGCCCCGCTCGGCGACCAGTGCTCCCGCCGATCCCCGGGTCACCACCACCAGCGGTACCCGCCGGCTCAGCTCCACCGCCGCCCGGGCCACCCCCACCGGTTCCGGCAGCCCGGCCAGCAGCCGGGCCTCGTCCTCGTTGGGCAGCAGTACGTCGACCCCCGCCACCGCGTCGAGGAACCGCCGCGGCCCCAGCGCGGCCAGGAACCCGGCCGACGCGGGGTCCACGCTCACCGGCACCCCCCGCGCCCGGGCGTCCCGCAGCGCGACCAGCGCAAGCTCCCGGCTGCTGTCGGCGAAGAACAGGTAGCCGGACAGGTGCAGGTGGGCCGCCCCGTCCAGCAGGGAGGGGGTCCAGTCGGCGGGGCAGAGCCGCAGCGCGGCCCCGCTGTCGGTCAGGAAGGTCCGCTCCGCGTCCTTGGCGACCAGCGCGACCACCGTCCCGGTCGGCTCGTCCGGGTCGACCACCAGCCGCGGCCGCACGCCCGCCGCGAGCAGCGCCTCCTCGTGCCAGCGCGCCGAGTCCGCGCCCACCCGGGCGAGCAGCCGGACCTCCGCGGCCCCCGTCCGGGCCGCCCAGCAGGCCGCGTTGGCCCCGGCGCCGCCGGGCAGGGTCCGGATGCGGGCGGCCGTGTCGGTGGCCGGAGCCAGTGGCTCCGGATGCACCGCGACCACGTCCGTCACCACATCCCCGACGACCAGCAGCGCCCCGGTCACGCCCGTGCCGCCCAGGCCCCCGCGATCCTGGCGCCGAGCCGCACGTTGCCCCGTACCGCCGCCAGGTTCGCCTCCAGCGAGGCCCCGTCCGTCGCCCGGACCAGATACCCCAGCAGGAAGGGCGTCACCGCCTGCCCCGTGATCCCCTGCGCTCGGCACTCGGCGAGCGCCTCCGCCAGGACCCGGTCGTGCAGCCCCGGATCCAGCTGCTCCGCCTCCGCCACCGGATTGGCCACCAGCAGCGCCGACTCCGGACCGCCGAGTGCGTCCTGGGCGGCCATCACCGCCGCCACCTCCTCCGGCCGGTCCACGGTCCAGTCCACCGGCTCGCCCGAATCGGCCAGGTAGAAGCCGGGGAAGCGGTCCGTGCCGTATCCGAGCACCCCCACCCCCAGCGTCTCCAGCCGCTGCAACGTGGCCGGCACGTCCAGGATCGACTTCACGCCCGCGCACACCACGGTGATCCGCGTCCGCGCCAGCAACGACAGGTCCGCGGACTCGTCCTGCGTCTGCGCCCACTCGCGGTGCACGCCCCCCAGCCCGCCCGTGGCGAAGACCCGCAGGCCCGCCCGGGCGGCCAGGAAGGCCGTGGCGGACACCGTGGTCGCGCCGGTCGCGCCCGCCGCCAGGGCCGGCGCCAGATCCCGGTGACCGAGCTTGCGGACCCCGTCCGCGTCCCCGTCCGCGCCCGCGATCCGCTCCAACTGCGCCTTGTCCAGGCCCGCGTGCGCCACGCCGTCCAGGACCGCGATCGTTGCCGGAACGGCGCCCTCCGATCTGACCAGGGCCTCCAGTTCCAGGCCCACCGCCAGATTGCGGGGGCGGGGCAGGCCGTGCGCGAGGATCGTCGACTCCAGGGCCACCACGGGCCGGCGCCGGGCGAGTGCCTCACGTACCTCTTCGGACAGGACCGGGAGCTCAACCGCTGTGTGCTGTGACATGTCCCCATCCATGGCACACGATCGGCGCCCCCAAACGCCCGCCCGCCACTCCCGCCCGAACCTGTCCGAACAGCATCCCCACTGGACAGGGTGACTCGTCGGCCGGGCCGTTCCTGGACGCTCCGCTCACCGTGTCACGCCGGTGGACCGGACTACGCTGGCGCGCCATGAGCACCAGTGATCACTCCGCAGCCCCCGCCTCCTTCGCCGTCTCCGTCCCCGACGTACCGGACGCCGAACTCGAGGCCGATGACCTCGACCCCGACCAGATCGTCTCCGGGGACCCCGTCGTGACGGGCAAGGTGCTCTGGGAGTCGCCGGACGGCAAGCAGCTGCGCGGGATCTGGCAGATCACCCCCGGCGTGGTCACCGACGTCGAGGCCAACGAGCTGTTCGTGGTGGTCAGCGGCCGCGCCACCATCGAGGTCGAGGGCGGCGCGACCCTGGAGGTGGGCCCCGGTTCCGCCTGCGTCCTGCGGGAGGGCGACAAGACCACCTGGACCGTGCACGAGACGCTCCGAAAGGCCTACCACATCAGTTACTGACCGCCCTTGGCGGGAACGGGGTGTCGGCGCGCGGTGAACAGGGCGAGCGCCGCCAGCGGAAGCAGCAGCGCGGCCCCGATGGCATTCAGCCAGCCGTAGCCCGCCTGGGACATGACCAGGCCGGCGGCCGCGCCGCCCACGCCCGCGGAGGCGTTCATCGTGAGGTCGCTCAGGCCCTGTACGGCGGCCCGCGCGGGCTGCGGGACCGAGTCGGTCAGCAGCGCCGAGCCGGACACCATGCCGGCGGACCAGCCGAGGCCGAGGAGGAAGAGGCCGAGTGCGCTCTGGGCGTGGCTCGCCCCGGCGGTACCGGCGAGCAGTGCGGCGGTCGAGAGCAGCCCGGCCGCCAGGCCGATCACGGAGAGCCGGCCGAGGCGGTCCGCGAGCCAGCCCATGAGGGGCGAGAAGGCGAACATGCCGGCGATGTGGCCGCTGATCACCAGCCCGACGAGCTCCAGGCCGGCGCCGTGGTGGCCCAGGTCCACCGGGGTCATCACCATGATCGAGACCATGACGGTGTGCGACACCGCGACGGTGACGAGCGCGAGCCGGGCCCGCGGGGAGGCCTTGACCGCGGCGAACCCGGCACTCAGCGAGCGGCCCTCCCGGGACTGCTCCTCCGGTGAGGCCAGCGCCCGGGCCGTCAGCAGCGGATCGGGCCGCAGGAGTACGGCTATCAGCGCGGCGGTCAGTACGAAGACGGCGCCGGCCCACACGAAGGGGCCCGCCGTCTCGGGTATGGAGGTGCCGACGAAGCTGCGGCTGGCGGGGGCGGAGAGGTTGGGGCCGAGCACCGCGCCGAGGGTGGAGGCCCACACGACGACCGAGATCGCCCGCGCCCGGTGGTCCGGGGCGGCGAGGTCGGCGGCGGCGAACCGGGCTCCGAGGTTGGCGGAGGAGGCGGCGCCGAAGGCGGCCATGCCGACCATGAGCAGCGGGAAGCTCTTGACCGTGGCGGCGAGGACGACGAGCGCCGCGCCGACCGCGCCGATGCCGTACCCCAGCACCAGCCCGGGACGCCGCCCCCGCGAGGTCATCAGGGCGGCGAGCGGCAGCGAGACCAGGGCGGTGCCGATCACCGCGGCGGTGGACGCGAAACCGGACAGCGCCTCGGTGCCGCTGATCTGCGTGGCCAGTACGGGGGCCAGGGCGATGCTGATGGGCACGCCGAGGCCGCCGAGGACCTGGCTGGCCATGAGCACCCCGGAGGTGCGCCGCTGGAGCCGGGCCAGCTCCGCCTCGGTCCTCAGGAGCGGTGCGGCGGACCGGTCCGTGCCGGAGGAGGCGGTCACGCGGCGCACCCCCCTCGAGACGGCGGGACGGAGGGCGGTATCCAGCCGGGTGCGGCGGCAGAAGTAGTCACCGCCGCAGTTTCCCACCCCTTACCCGCCAACGGAACCGGAAAAGCCGCGCGGGCGCCGGGCGCAGCGGGCGCGCCTGGCGGAACGCGGGACCCGTCCGTGCCCGGCGCACCGGCCGGAGCGGGGGCCGCGGTCAGAAGAGCGGCTGCGGCAGGACGCCTTCCAGGGCGAGGAGCTGCCGCTTCGTCTCCACCCCGCCCCCGAAGCCGCCGATGCCCCCGTCGTTCTCCACGACCCGGTGGCACGGCACGACCACCGGCAGCGGATTCGACCCCATTGCGTTGCCCACCGCCTGGGCGGCCCCCGGCTGGCCCGCCCGGGCCGCCAGCTCGCCGTAGCCGACGACCGCGCCGTACGGGACGGAGCGGTCCAGCTCCTGGAGCACCTGCCGGTTGAAGCCGGAGCTGAGGCGCCAGTCCAGCGGCAGCTCGAAGCGCCGCAGCGAACCGGCGAAGTACGCGGACAGCTGGCGTATCGCCTCGGCCAGCAGCACCTCCTCGCCCGGCGCGGGCCGCCGGGCGTCCGCGCCGAGCCGGGAGACGAGCGACCCGATCATGGCGTCGACCCGCTCCGGCGCGGCGTGGAACTCGACGCGGACCAGGCCCACCGGGGTCGCGGCCAGGAGGAGGGGGCCGATGTCGCTGGCGACGACGGTCCATTCGAGGTGCGGCCCGCGGGGCCGCTCGGTGCTGTCCACGCCTCCACCGTACGGCCCCCCACCGACAGCACCGCTCAGAAGCCGCCCACCGCGTCGCGGACCACGTCCGGGGTGTTGGTGATGATCCCGTCCACCCCCATCGCCTGCACCTTGCGGGCGGTCGCCGCGTCGTCGACGGTCCAGGTGTCCACCTCCATCGCCTTGCCGTGGGGCCCCTGCAGGCCGTGCACCGCGGCGACCCAGTCGGCCGAGATCGTCGTGTGCCACGGGTTGATCCGGTCGGTGAACTCGGCGTACGCGGGCAGGTCCGCCACCGTCGGGGTGCCCAGGAAGGCCGTCACCAGGTCCGGGCGCAGCCCGTGCACGATGCGTACGGAGTCGGCGCTGAAGCTCTGCACCACCAGGCGCTGCGTCACGTGGCGCTCGTCGAGCCAGCCCGCCTCGCCGAGCACCTTCAGGGTCTGCTCCTCGATCCCCGGGTAGAGCCCCGGATTCTTGATCTCCAGCAGCAGCCGCTGCCGGTTGCGCTGCACCCGGTCGAGGTACTCCCGCAGGGTCGGCACGAAGGCGCCCGCGTACTCCTCGCCGAACCAGCTGCCCGCGTCCAGCCGGGCGATCTCGGCCGCCGTGAAGTCCTTGACCCTCCAGGGCTTGCGGTCGGGGAAGACCTGTTCGACGTCGGTGGTGCGGGCGAGGGTGTCGTCGTGGATCACCACGAGCTCGCCGTCCTTGGTGCGCTGCACGTCGTTCTCGACCCAGTCGAAGCCCAGCCGCCTCGCCAGGTCGATCGAGTCGAGGGTGTTCTCCGGGGCGTACGCCGAAGCCCCCCGGTGGGCGTAGACGACGGGTTCCCCCACGTCCGCCCGGCGGGCCGCGGGGCCGGCGGGGGAGGCGGTGCCCGGGCCGGGAGCGGCGGCCGAGGCCGTACCGCCCAGCAGGGTGAGGGTGAAACCCAGGAATGCGGCGGCGGTCGCGGCGGCGGGTCGGACGTACATGTGCGTTCTCCTCGGGTCGTGAGCCCTGTTCCTGCGTCAAACGGGTGCGGAGCGGCAGACGTTGTGGGATGCACTTCGCGGTGGTCGGCGGCGGTTCACGGCGGGCCTTCACCGCGATCATGGGGTTGAAGATCACCGAGCCGCCACCGAACTACGACAAACGGACCAGAACGGGTGAGGCCGCCCGGCCCCCGCCCCGCCCGCGCACGGCGCGCCCCCATGCGGGCACGTGCGTGTCAGTGGCGGGTCGTACGGTTGACTCATGCGGCCCGTATCGAAGATCGAACGCACGGTGGCGCCTTTCGAGGTCGTCAGCCCCTATCAGCCCAGCGGCGACCAGCCCGCGGCCATCGCCGAGCTGGAGAAGCGCATCCGTGCAGGTGAGAAGGATGTCGTCCTGCTGGGTGCGACCGGCACCGGAAAGTCGGCGACCACCGCCTGGATGATCGAGAAGCTCCAGCGCCCCACCCTGGTGATGGCGCCGAACAAGACGCTCGCCGCCCAGCTGGCGAACGAGTTCCGCGAGCTCCTGCCGAACAACGCGGTCGAGTACTTCGTCTCGTACTACGACTACTACCAGCCCGAGGCGTACGTACCGCAGTCCGACACCTACATCGAGAAGGACTCCTCGATCAACGAGGAGGTGGAGCGGCTGCGCCACTCCGCGACCAACTCGCTGCTCACCCGGCGGGACGTGATCGTCGTCGCCTCCGTCTCCTGCATCTACGGCCTGGGTACCCCACAGGAGTACGTCGACCGGATGGTCTCCCTCAAGGTCGGCGAGGAGATCGACCGGGACCAGCTGCTGCGCCGCTTCGTCGACATCCAGTACACGCGCAACGACCTGGCCTTCACCCGCGGCACCTTCCGGGTGCGCGGCGACACCATCGAGATCTTCCCGGTCTACGAGGAACTGGCCGTCCGCATCGAGATGTTCGGCGACGAGATCGAGGCCCTCTCCACCCTGCACCCGCTGACCGGCGAGGTCATCAGCGAGGACCGTGAGCTCTACGTCTTCCCCGCCAGCCACTACGTCGCGGGACCCGAGCGCATGGAGAAGGCGATCCGCGGGATCGAGGCCGAGCTGGCCGTGCGCCTCGCGGAGCTGGAGAAGCAGGGCAAGATGCTGGAGGCCCAGCGGCTGCGCATGCGCACCACCTACGACCTGGAGATGATGCGCCAGATCGGGTCCTGCTCCGGCATCGAGAACTACTCGCTGCACATGGACGACCGCGAGCCCGGCTCCGCCCCCAACACCCTCATCGACTACTTCCCCGAGGACTTCCTCCTCGTCATCGACGAGTCGCACGTCACGGTGCCGCAGATCGGGGCGATGTACGAGGGCGACGCCTCGCGCAAGCGGACCCTGGTCGACCACGGCTTCCGGCTGCCGTCCGCGCTCGACAACCGGCCGCTGAAGTGGGAGGAGTTCCTGGAGCGGGTCGGCCAGACCGTCTACCTGTCGGCCACGCCGGGCAAGTACGAGCTCTCCCGCTCCGACGGCTTCGTCGAGCAGATCATCCGCCCCACCGGCCTCGTCGACCCCGAGGTCGTCGTCAAGCCCACCGAGGGCCAGATCGACGACCTGGTGCACGAGATCCGGCAGCGGGTGGAGAAGGACGAGCGCGTCCTGGTCACCACCCTCACCAAGAAGATGGCCGAGGACCTCACCGACTACTTCCTGGAGCTCGGCATCCAGGTCCGCTACCTGCACAGCGACGTGGACACGCTGCGCCGCATCGAGCTGCTGCGCGAGCTGCGGTCCGGCGAGTACGACGTCCTCGTCGGCATCAACCTGCTGCGCGAGGGCCTCGACCTGCCCGAGGTCTCGCTCGTGGCGATCCTCGACGCCGACAAGCAGGGCTTCCTGCGCTCCGGCACCTCGCTCATCCAGACCATCGGCCGCGCGGCGCGCAACGTCTCCGGCCAGGTCCACATGTATGCGGACAGCATCACCCCGGCGATGGCGCAGGCCATCGACGAGACCAACCGGCGCCGCGAGAAGCAGGTCGCCTACAACAAGGCCAACGGGATCGACCCGCAGCCGCTGCGCAAGAAGATCAACGACATCGTCGCCACCATCGCCCGCGAGGAACTCGACACCGAGGAGCTCCTCGGCACGGGCTACCGGCAGACGAAGGACGGCAAGGCCCTCAAGGCGCCGGTGCCCGCCCTGGGCGGCAAGGCCGGTCAGGCGGCCAAGGCCGGCAAGGGTGCGAAGGGGGCCAAGGGCGACAAGGCGGCAGAGGTGCTCACCGACCGCCCGGCCGCCGAACTGGCCGCGCTCATCGAGCAGATGACCGAGCGCATGCGCGGAGCGGCAGCCGAGCTCCAGTTCGAGGTGGCGGCCCGGATCCGCGACGAGGTGGGCGAGTTGAAGAAGGAGCTGCGGCAGATGAAGGAAGCGGGCCTCGCCTGACCCGGAGCCTGTCAGTAGGGTTGGGTCACAGCCGCAGGCACATGCTGCGCGCCCGTCCAATGGGGCGGGCTATGGGAGAGGGGACGACGCGTGACGGTCAACATGACCAAGGGCCAGGCCATCAGCCTGCAGAAGTCGGACGGGGGGACGCTGACCGCGGTCCGGATGGGCCTCGGCTGGCAGGCGGCGAAGCGCCGCGGGCTCTTCGGCTCGCGGACCCGGGAGATCGACCTGGATGCCTCGGCGGTGCTCTTCGCCGACAAGCAGCCGGTGGACGTCGTCTTCTTCCGGCACCTGCAGAGCGACGACGGCTCGGTCCGGCACACCGGTGACAACCTCGTCGGCGGCGCCGGCCAGGGCGGGGACGACGAGTGCATCCTCGTCGACCTGCAGCGCGTGCCGGTGCACATCGACCAGATCGTCTTCACGGTGAACTCCTTCACCGGCCAGACGTTCCAGGAGGTGGAGAACGCGTTCTGCCGCATCGTCGACGAGACCAACGGCCAGGAACTGGCCCGCTACACCCTCGACGGCGGCGGTCAGTACACCGCGCAGATCATGGCGAAGGTGTCGCGCGTGGGCGGCGGCTGGCAGATGACGGCCCTGGGCACCCCGGCCAACGGCCGGACCTTCCAGGACCTGATGCCGGCGATCCTGCCGCACCTGTAAAGCGAAGAGGAACGGGGGAGACGGGACGATGGCGGCCGAACTGGTCCGAGGGCAGAACCATGCCCTGTCCGAACACCAGGTGCGGATCACGGTCT
The DNA here is from genome assembly GCF_044541755.1 of Streptomyces sp. NPDC085524. NCBI lineage: Bacteria > Bacillati > Actinomycetota > Actinomycetes > Kitasatosporales > Streptomycetaceae > Streptomyces > Streptomyces sp. NPDC085524. Next base: position 154,108 of record NZ_JBITTH010000005.1, on the reverse strand, counting down.
CGGCGGGCACGCCGGTGCTCGCGCTGGCCACGCTCGGGGACGAGCAGGGTGCCGTGACCGGTCAGGACGGGATCGCGCACCCCGGTGCGCGCGCCCTGCCGGGGGTGGAGGCGCCCGACGGGTCCGCCTCCTCGCACCGGTTCGCCGTCGACCTCGACGCGGTGGCCTCCGAGGTGCACCGCGTCGGCGTCCTGCTCTCCCTCCCCCCGGGCGGCCCGGCCCGCTTCGGCGCCGTCGCCGCCTCGCACATCGCGGTCGCGGCCGCGGACGGCACCGAGCTGGCCGAGTACACCCTGACCGGGCTCGACGCCGAGACCGCCGTGGTGGCCCTGGAGCTCTACCGGCGCCAGGGCGCCTGGAAGGTCCGTGCCGTCGGCCAGGGGTACGCGGACGGGCTCGCCGCCCTGTTCGCCGACCACGGGCTCGCCGCCCCCGTCGCGGCGGAGCTGGCCGCTCGGGTGCACGCGAGCGTCGCGGCCCCCGTGGCGTCCGACCCGGTCCCCGTCGCACCCGACCCGGTGCCGGTCTCCGGGGTGCCCTACCCGGGTACGCCGGGCCCCGCACCCGCGCAGACGCCGCCCCCGGCCGATGCCACCACCGGGGACACCACGATCAACTACGCCCACCCGCGCCGCCGCACCACCACGCAGCCGCCCGAGCCCGCCCCGCAGGCGGCTCCGCAGCAGCAGCCGGGCGAGTTCCCGGTCCCCGTCGCGGGCGACGCCAGCGGCTGGTCGATGGAGGAGCGCCTGTACAACCAGGTCTGGGGCATGTTCGAGGACCTGGCCCGCGCGGTCGCCGCCTACCGCAGCGCCGTGGACTTCGCCGACTCCCGCCTGGACCGCGAGCTCGACGAGGCCCTGTCCGACCCGCGCCACCGCATCGGCGGATCCGGCAACGCCGCCCGCGACACCGCGCGGGCCCGTCGCGACGAGCTCGTCGCCCAGGCCCAGGCCGTCCTCGACCGGGACCTCACGCAGCTGGTCGCCGAGTCCGAGGTGGTCGAGCCGGCCCTGCCGGCCGCGTACGCGCGCTGGGACAACCCCGTCTGGCACGCGGGCCGGTCCGCCGGGCTGCCCGACGAGCCTCCGCTGGCCCTGCGCCTGGGCGACCTGCACCTGCCCGAACGGCCCGCCCTGCGGATCCCCATGCTGGTCCGCGTCCCGCTGGAGCGCGGGCTCTGGATCGACAACGGCCGCACCGGCTCCGAGGCCGCGATGGCCATGGACACCGACAAGCTGCGCCGGGCCGCCATGGACATGGCCGTCGCCTACGCGGTACGGCTGCTCGCGGTCCACCCCGCGGACCGGTTCTCCGTCCACGTCATCGACGCGGCCGGGGCCGGATCCGCCTCCCTGGCGCCGCTCGTGCGCGCCGGGGTGCTGGCCGGGCCGCCCGCCGCGGGGGCCGCGGGGGTCACCGAGACGCTGGCGAAGCTGACCCGGCGCGTGGACCTCGTACAGATGGCCCTGCGGGCGGGAGCCCCCGAGGACCTGCCGCCGGACGTGGACACGGCCGAGCAGCTGCTGATCGTGCACGACTTCCCGCACGGCTTCGACGACCGGGCCGTCACGCAGTTGCGCTACCTCGCCGATGAGGGGGCGGCGGTCGGCGTCCATCTGCTGATGGTCGCGGACCGTGACGAGGCCTCGGCCTACGGGCCGCTGCTCGACCCGCTGTGGCGCTCGCTGATGCGGCTGTCGCCCGTCCCGGACGACCACCTCGCCGATCCGTGGGTGCACCACCAGTGGACCTTCGAGCCGAACCTGCCGCCGCAGGGCAGCAGGGTCATCGAAGAGGTGCTGGAGCGGGTTGCGGCAGCCCGGTGGAGCAGCCGATGACCGTTCGCTGACCAGTCCTTGGTCTTCCCTTTACCAAAACTCCCCTCGGCAGGTACCCTGGTGCGTGCGGAGGGGAGTATTCCTGCTTTCCTGCTACGGCGTGCCCGTCAATACGGACAGTTACTCGTCCCGGGGCGTCGGCCCACGGCCTCCAGGCCGTCCGGGTGGAAGAGACCTCCGGCAGCGATGACGCTGACGAAGTGCTGAGCCATCCGCCGGAGGCGTGTTTACCGTGGAAGTTTCCTGGACCCTGTGGGCGCTGACCATTCTCGGTCTGTCGCTCCTCATCGGCGCCGATTTCTTCATCGGCCGCAAACCGCACGACGTATCGATCAAGGAAGCGGGCACCTGGACGGTCGTCTGGATCGCCCTCGCCGGACTCTTCGGCCTCGGCCTGTGGTTCTTCGGCAACGGCCAGGCCTCCCAGGAGTTCTTCGCCGGCTTCATCACCGAGAAGTCCCTGAGCGTCGACAACCTCTTCGTCTTCGTCCTGATCATGGCGAAGTTCGCGGTTCCCTCCCACCTCCAGCAGCGCGTCCTGCTCGTCGGCGTGCTGATCGCCCTGGTGCTGCGCGCGGTCTTCATCGCCGCCGGCGCCGCGATCATCGCCAGCTTCTCCTGGGTCTTCTACATCTTCGGCGCGTTCCTGATCTACACCGCGTGGAAGCTGATCCAGGAGGCCCGCAAGGACGAGGACGAGGAGGAGTTCGAGGAGAACCGCCTCCTGAAGTCCGTCGAGAAGAAGTTCGGCGTCGCCGACCGGTACCACGGCACCAAGCTGTTCATCGAGAAGAACGGCAAGCGCGTACTGACCCCGCTGATGGTCGTCATGCTCGCCATCGGCACCACCGACGTGCTGTTCGCCCTGGACTCGATCCCCGCGATCTTCGGCCTGACCCAGGACCCGTACATCGTCTTCACGGCCAACGCCTTCGCGCTCATGGGCCTGCGCCAGCTGTACTTCCTCATCGGCGGCCTGCTCAAGAAGCTGGTCCACCTCAGCTACGGCCTGTCGATCATCCTGGGCTTCATCGGCATCAAGCTGGTGCTGCACGCCCTGCACGAGTCCGGCCTGCACGTCCCGGTGATCTCGATCCCGGTCTCCCTGGGCGTCATCTGCGGTGTCCTGGTCATCACCACGATCACCAGCCTGATGGCCTCCAAGAAGCGGGCGGCGGCCGAAGCAGCCGCCCGCCCGGAGAGCATCGACGCCTGATCCCGAGGTGCTACGCGGGGGCGGCCGCTTTGGCCGCCCCCGTCTCCGTACCCGCGCCCGCCCGCTCCCGCACGACCACCGGGTTGGTCTCCGGCAGCAGCGCGAAGCAGCCGAGGCTGACCAGGGCGATCCCGCTCAGGTACACGGCGACGCCCCAGGGCGGACCCGAGCCGTCCGCCAGCGCCGTCGCCACGATCGGGGTCAGCGCCCCGCCCAGCACACCGCCCAGGTTGTAGCCGACGGCCGCACCCGTGCAGCGGATCCTCGGGCTGTACAGCTCCGGCAGGTACGCCCCCACCACCGCGAACATCGTCACCATGCCCAGCAGCGCCCCGACGAAGCCCAGCGTCATCAGCAGCGGGTCGGCCGTGCGCAGCAGCGCCACCAGCGGGAACATCCACAGCGCGCACGCCGCACAGCCGGCCAGGCACAGCGGCCGCCGCCCGTGGCGGTCGCCGACCACCGCCACCAGCGGTGTCACCAGCCCCTTGAGCGCGACCGCCGCCATGATGCAGGCCAGCATCACCGTGCGGCTCACGCCCAGGTGCTCGGTGGCGTACGCGAGGGACCAGGTGGTGACCGCGTAGAAGACGGCGTACCCCACGGCGAGCGCCCCGCCGGTCAGCAGGAGCAGCCGCCAGTGGCCGCGCACCACCTCGGCGAGCGGGGCCTCGGCCCGGCGGCCGGTCTCGGCGAGCGCCCGGAACTGCGGGGTCTCCTCCACCGAGCGGCGCAGCCACAGCCCGGCCAGCGCCAGCAGCCCGGCCGCCCAGAAGGGCACCCGCCAGCCCCACGAGGTGAACTGCGCTTCGCTCAGCGAGGCGGACAGCCCCAGGATCATGCCGTTGGCCAGCAGGAACCCCACCGCCGGGCCGATCTGCGGGAAGCTCGACCACAGGCCGCGCCGCGCCTCGGGCGCGTGCTCGGCGGTCAGCAGGACCGCGCCGCCCCACTCGCCGCCGAGTCCGAGGCCCTGCAGGAAGCGCAGCAGGAGCAGGAGCACCGGCGCCGCCGTACCGATCGAGGCGTACGTCGGCACGCAGCCCACCGCCACCGTCGCGAGGCCGGTGAGCAGGAGGGAGCCCAGCAGCACCGGACGGCGGCCGTAGCGGTCGCCGATGTGGCCGAAGACGGCGGAGCCGAGGGGGCGGGCGAGGAAGCCGACGCCGAAGGTGCCGAAGGCGGCGAGCGTTCCGGCGAGCGGGGAGAAGGAGGGGAAGAAGAGCGGGCCGAGCACGAGGGCGGCGGCCGTTCCGTACACGAAGAAGTCGTAGAACTCGATCGCGGTGCCGGCCAGGGAGGCCGAGGCGAGCCGCAGCATGCCGGGCCCGCCGGGCGGCGGTCCGGCGGGGCCGGGACGGGAAGCGGGGGAGGTGGGGGAGGGGTCTTGTTGCATGGTGCAGCAACTACCCCTTCCCCATCGCCCGGGACGTGCGTTCGGTCGGGTACGACCGGAAGGAGTGCACCGCGTCGTGAAGTTGACGCGATGCGGGGGCCGACGGCCGTGCTCTACCAGCCGCGCTCGCGCCATTCGGCGAGGTGCGGCCGCTCCGCGCCGAGGGTGGTGTCGTTGCCGTGGCCCGGGTAGACCCAGGTCTCGTCCGGCAGCTGCTCGAAGAGCTTGTGCTGGACGTCGTCGATCAGGCTGGCGAAGGCCTTCGGGTCGCCCCAGGTGTTGCCGACGCCGCCGGGGAAGAGGCAGTCCCCGGTGAACACGTGGGCGTGCCCGTGCGGGTCGTCGTAGACCAGGGCGATCGAACCGGGCGTGTGCCCGACCAGGTGCCGCGCGGTCAGGGAGACCCGGCCGACGGTGATCACGTCCCCGTCCTGGACCGGGACGTCCGTGGCGACGGGGATGCCCTCCGCGTCGTACGCGCCCGCGTAGGTGCGCGCGCCGGTGGCGTCGACGACGGCCTGGAGCGCGCCCCAGTGGTCGCCGTGCCGGTGGGTCGTGACGACGGACGCGATGCCGTCGTCGCCGATCAGGTTCAGCAGTGTCCCCGGCTCGGCTGCCGCGTCGACGAGCAGCTGCTCGTCGGTGGCCCGGCAGCGCAGCAGGTACGCGTTGTTGTTCATCGAGCCCACCGCGACCTTGGAAATCATCAGGTCCGCGAGCTCGTGCACGTCGGCCGGACCGCCGACCTTGACCTCTCCGGTGTACGTCATGGGTCGATCCTAGAGCGGGGGGAGCTCGGGAAGGCCGTCGCCGGCCATGACGGCGAGGTGGGCGCCCATGAGGCCGCGCCCGGCCAGCCAGCCGAGCAGCTCGTCCATGGAGCCCTCCAGGACCACCGGGGTGCCCTCGGTGCCGCCGGTATGCCAGACGGGGCCGCCTTCTCCGGTCCGCAGGGTCACCGGCGGGACCTCCGGGCGTCCGGACCAGCGGTCGGCGAGGAAGGCGATCTCGCGCTCGGTGAACTCGTCCGGGAGGTCGTCGAGCTCGTAGCCGATGTTCAGGTCGACGTGGTGCAGCGCGACCTCGACCCAGCGGCGGAACGGGACGTTCGAGGCCAGGTCGGTGACGCCGTTGCGCAGTTCGACGGTGCGGGACCAGTCCTGGTCGCGCTCGGAAGTGGCGAGGAAGCGGGCTCCGGAATCGCCGACGTCCGCCAGTTGTTCTTCCAGGGGCCGGACCGCGTCGCGCTCGATGTCCGCGTCGCGGGCGGTGGCGCTCTCGTACATGGGGCGGCCCTCGAGGACGTTGACGAGGGCGTCCGCGTTCCGCGCGAGGTGGGCCAGGATGTGGCCGCGGCTCCAGCCGGGGAGATGTGACTCCTCGGCCAGTGCGGCGTTGTCCAGCTTCGCGACCGCGGTCAGCAGTCGGTCCGTGGCTTCACGTACAGATCGCAGGTCGTGCACATGATCAGTCATGACGGCGAGCCTAGTGGCTGAGGGGCTCCGGCCACACGATCGGGTGAAGAGGTCTCGGGAGTGCCGTAAATCGAATGTGCGTGCTATACGCTCGAAGTCCAAGACTCCATCTCCATCGCAGAGGCGCCCCCCATACCCTGGGACGGGGACCTGTGCCCCCGCTCTCTCAAGAAAGGTGCGGACCGGCGTGACCGACCGTCTCATCGTTCGTGGCGCTCGCGAGCACAACCTCAAGAACGTCTCGCTCGACCTGCCCCGCGACTCACTGATCGTCTTCACCGGACTCTCCGGTTCGGGCAAGTCCTCCCTGGCCTTCGACACGATCTTCGCCGAGGGTCAGCGCCGCTACGTCGAGTCGCTCTCGTCGTACGCCCGCCAGTTCCTCGGCCAGATGGACAAGCCCGACGTCGACTTCATCGAGGGCCTCTCCCCGGCCGTCTCGATCGACCAGAAGTCGACCTCGCGCAACCCGCGCTCGACCGTCGGCACCATCACCGAGGTCTACGACTACCTGCGCCTGCTCTTCGCCCGCATCGGCAAGCCGCACTGCCCCGAGTGCCGGCGCCCGATCTCCCGCCAGTCGCCGCAGGCCATCGTCGACAAGGTGCTCGCGCTCCCCGAGGGCAGCCGCTTCCAGGTGCTCTCGCCGCTGGTGCGCGAGCGCAAGGGCGAGTTCGTCGACCTCTTCTCCGACCTCCAGACCAAGGGCTACAGCCGCGCCCGGGTGGACGGCGCGACCATCCAGCTCTCCGAGCCGCCCACGCTGAAGAAGCAGGAGAAGCACACGATCGAGGTGGTCATCGACCGCCTCACCGTCAAGGAGAGCGCCAAGCGCCGGCTCACCGACTCGGTGGAGACCGCCCTCGGCCTCTCGGGCGGCATGGTCATCCTGGACTTCGTCGACCTCGCCGAGGACGACCCCGAGCGTGAGCGGATGTACTCCGAGCACCTCTACTGCCCGTACGACGACCTGTCCTTCGAGGAGCTGGAGCCGCGTTCCTTCTCCTTCAACTCGCCCTTCGGCGCCTGCCCCGACTGCACCGGCATCGGCACGCGCATGGAGGTGGACCCGGAGCTGATCGTTCCGGACGAGGACAAGTCCCTGGACGAGGGTGCGGTCTCGCCGTGGTCCCTCGGCCACACCAAGGACTACTTCCAGCGGCTGATCGGCGCGCTCGCCGGGGAGCTCGGCTTCCGCACGGACATCCCGTGGGCCGGGCTTCCGGCGCGGGCCAAGAAGGCCCTGCTGTACGGCCACAAGACGCAGATCGAGGTCCGCTACCGCAACCGGTACGGGCGCGAGCGCGCCTACACGACGGCCTTCGAGGGCGCCGTGCCGTTCGTGAAGCGGCGGCACTCCGAGTCCGAGAGCGACGCCAGCCGCGAGCGCTTCGAGGGCTACATGCGCGAGGTGCCCTGCCCGACCTGTGAGGGCACCCGCCTCAAGCCGATCGTGCTCGCCGTGACGGTGATGGAGAAGTCCATCGCCGAGGTCGCCGCGATGTCGATCAGCGAGTGCGCGGACTTCCTCGGCCGGATGCGGCTCGACGCCCGCGACAAGAAGATCGCCGAGCGGGTCCTGAAGGAGGTCAACGAGCGGCTCCGCTTCCTCGTCGACGTCGGCCTGGACTACCTCTCGCTGAACCGCGCCGCAGGCACCCTGTCGGGCGGCGAGGCCCAGCGCATCCGGCTGGCCACGCAGATCGGCTCCGGCCTGGTCGGCGTGCTCTACGTACTGGACGAGCCCTCCATCGGCCTGCACCAGCGCGACAACCACCGGCTGATCGAGACGCTGGTGCGGCTGCGGGACATGGGCAACACGCTCATCGTCGTCGAGCACGACGAGGACACCATCAAGGTCGCCGACTGGGTCGTGGACATCGGCCCGGGCGCGGGCGAGCACGGCGGCAAGGTCGTGCACAGCGGTTCGCTGAAGGAACTGCTGAAGAACACCGAGTCGATGACCGGGCAGTACCTCTCCGGCAAGAAGTCCATCGAGATCCCGGACATCCGCCGACCGGTGAACGGGGAGCGCAGGCTCACCGTCCACGGCGCCCGCGAGAACAACCTGCAGGACATCGACGTGTCCTTCCCGCTCGGCGTGCTCACGGCCGTGACCGGCGTATCGGGCTCGGGCAAGTCGACGCTGGTCAACGACATCCTCTACACGCACCTGGCGCGCGAGCTGAACGGCGCCCGCTCGGTGCCGGGGCGGCACACGCGGGTCGACGGGGACGAGCTGGTCGACAAGGTCGTGCACGTGGACCAGTCGCCGATCGGCCGGACCCCGCGGTCCAACCCGGCCACGTACACCGGTGTCTTCGACCACGTGCGCAAGCTCTTCGCGGAGACGATGGAGGCGAAGGTGCGCGGCTACCTGCCGGGCCGCTTCTCCTTCAACGTCAAGGGCGGCCGGTGCGAGAACTGCTCCGGCGACGGCACGATCAAGATCGAGATGAACTTCCTGCCGGACGTCTACGTCCCCTGCGAGGTCTGCCACGGCGACCGCTACAACCGGGAGACGCTGGAGGTCCACTACAAGGGCAAGTCCATCGCGGAAGTCCTGAACATGCCGATCGAGGAGGCGCTGGACTTCTTCGAGGCGGTTCCGACTATCTCCCGGCACCTGCGGACGCTGACCGAGGTCGGGCTGGGGTACGTGCGGCTCGGACAGTCCGCGCCGACGCTGTCGGGTGGTGAGGCGCAGCGCGTGAAGCTGGCCTCCGAGCTGCAGAAGCGGTCGACGGGCCGGACGGTGTACGTGCTGGACGAGCCGACGACGGGCCTGCACTTCGAGGACATCTCGAAGCTGATCAAGGTCCTGTCGGGGCTGGTGGACAAGGGCAACTCGGTGATCGTCATCGAGCACAACCTGGACGTCATCAAGACCGCGGACTGGGTCATCGACATGGGCCCGGAGGGTGGCTACGGCGGCGGCCTCGTCGTCGCCGAGGGCACTCCGGAGCAGGTCGCCTCGGTGGGGGCGAGCCACACCGGCAAGTTCCTGAGGGACATCCTGGGGGCGGACCGCATCTCCGACGCGGGGTCGCCTCCGGCGCGGGTCGCCGCGAAGAAGGCGCCGGCCAAGAAGGCGGCCGCGAAGAAGGCTGCCGCCCCGGCGAAGAAGACGACGGCGCGGGCCCGCAAGGCGTAGCAGTTCGTCTGCGGCGCCGTTGCCGGGGGCTCTGCCCCCGCACCCCCGCACCCCCGCTCCTCAAACGCCGGAGGGGCTGGGTTTCCCGCTCGGCGGGGCTGGATTGCCCGGAGGGCAATTCCAGCCCCGCCGGCGTTTGAGGCGCGGGGTCTGGGGCGGAGCCCCGGGGAGCGGTGCCGCGGGCTACGATCCCGCCGGGGGCTAGGAGGCCACCCCTACCGCGTGGCACGCGGTGGCGGGGTCCGTCAGGGACGTCAGGAGCGCGTCCGCGACATCTGCGCGGGGGATGACCCGGCCCCCGCGGACGTTGCCGTCGATCGCGCGCCGGTAGGTCCCCGTGTGCGGCTTGTTCCGGAGCATCGGCGGGCGGATGACCGTCCACTGCGTACCGCTCGCCCCCATCGCCGCCTCCATGTCCGCGAGGTCCGCGTACAGGTCCCGCAGCAGCCTGCGCAGCAGCGGGTAGACCACGGCCCGGGTGAACACCCCCTCGCCGTCCGGCAGCCGGCCCACCGGCGCGGCGCTGACCGCCGACAGCCGCCGCACGCCCGCCCGGTCCATGGCCGAGGTGATCGCCTCCAGGGCCGGGCCCGCGATGGGTGTCTCCTTGGCCTGCTTGTTGCTCGCCGCACCCAGCGCGGAGACCACCGCGTCCCGGCCGCTCACCACCGACAGCAGCGCCTCCTCGTCGGTCACGTCGGCCACCGTGGCCACGCGGAGCCGCTCATGGGCGGGAACGGGCAGCCGCGCCGGGTCGCGGACCACCGCGGTCACCTCGTGGCCCGCATCGAGGGCCTGCCGGACGACCTCGCGGCCGACGCCGCCCGTGGCACCGAACACCGTGATCTTCATGGATTCCCCCATGCTCGAAAAGAGTGGGACGAGTGGTGGACACAGGGGTGGGTGAGTGCTCACTCACCCACCCTTCGGCTATGGTGAGTGAATGCTCACCTCCAAGTCAAGCCGTCCCACCCCGGAGCGGCTGCTCGACGCCGCCGAGAAGCTGATGCGCACCAGCGGCCTCGCCAGTGCCACCACGAAGGCCATCGCGCGCGAGGCCGGATGCTCGGAGGCCGCGCTCTACAAACACTTCGCGAACAAGGAAGAGCTCTTCGTGCGCGTGCTGATGGAGCGGACCCCCAATGCGGGCCCGCTCATGGCCGCCCTCCAGGCCGACCCGAGCGGGCAGGGCGTCGAGGAGGGGCTCGCCGACATCGCCCGGCACGCCTCGCTCTTCTACGCCGACGCCATGCCGATGGCCGGCTCGCTCTTCGCCGAGCCCGCCCTGCTCAGCCGTCACCGCGAGGGCGTCCAGAAGATCGGCTCCGGGCCGCACGTGGTCCTCGCCGCGCTGGCCGGGCGGCTGCGCAGGGAACTCGAAGCGGGCCGGCTGCGTCCCGACGCCGATCCGGAGGCGGCGGCCGCGCTGCTGCTCGGGGCCTGCTTCCAGCGGGCCTTCTTCCTGCACTTCTCCGGAGCCGAAGTGGTCCAGCCCGTCGAGGAGTTCGCCCCCGCGGTGGCGTCGACCCTGTGGGCCGCTATCCGGTGAGCTCGGCGGCGTACGGGGGCTCCGCCCCGGCCCGGGTGCAGGTCAGCGCGGCCGCGTGCGCGGCGTACGCCAGGACTCCGGGCCAGTCCACGGGCTCGCCCGGCGCCACGGCCGAAAGCCGGTGCAGCAGGGCGGCGTTGACGGTGTCACCCGCCCCGATGGTGTCCGCCACCGCCATCCGGCGGGCCGGGACCGAGTGCTCGGCGCCCTCCCGCGTCCAGACCGTCAAGCCGGCCGCGCCCCGGGTCAGGACCACCGCCCCGGGCCCCGCCGCCAGCCAGTCGCCGGCCCGGCCGCCGAGCCAGGCCGCGTCCTCCTCCGACAGCTTGAGGACACCCGCGTGCGGGAGCAGCCGCGTGAGGAAGCGGGCCCGGTAGGCCTCCGGGTCGGGGATCAGCGCCGGCCGGATGTTGGGGTCCAGCAGGGTCAGCAGCCCGCGCCGCGACTCCCGGCGCAGCAGGGCCTCGTACGCGCTCGCACCCGGTTCCAGCACCAGTGAGCAGGTGCCGAGCGCAAGGGCCCGGGCCGCCTCGGGGAGGGCGGGCGGCAGGGTGAACAGCCGGTCCGCGGTGCCCTCGACGTAGAAGCCGTACGAGGCGGAGCCGTCCGGGGCCAGGGAGGGCACGGCGAGCGTCGTCGGCTCGGGCCCCCGCTGCACCAGCGACAGATCGACCCCGGCCGTCCGCAGCCCGGCCAGCAGGGCCTCGCCGAAACCGTCCGTGGAGACCCGGGAGCAGAAGGCCACCTCGGCGCCGAGCCGGCCGAGGGCGAGCGCGGTGTTGTACGGGCCCCCGCCCGGCCGGGGCAGCAGCGCACCGGACGGCCGTTCGGTGGGCACCAGGTCGATGAGGGCTTCTCCGCCGACGACGATCACCCGGGGGAAGCTACCCCATCCGGCGGAGGTATCGTCGGTGGGCCGGTGCCCGGCCGGTCCCACACTCCAGGAGAAGCGCATGTCCGCGTCGCAGTCCGCAGCTCGCCGTACCGTCCTCAAGGGCGCCGCCGCGCTCGCCGGGGCCGTCGGCGCCGGCGTGACGCTCACGGCCTGCTCCACGGAGTCCAACAGCGGCAACGGCAGCCCCGCGGTCCCGTCCGCGCCGGTGGAGCTGGGCGCCGCGTCCGAGGTCCCGGTGGGCGGCGCGAAGCTGTACCGGGAGAAGAAGCTGATCGTCAGCTGCCAGGCGGAGGGCCAGTACAAGGCCTTCAGCGCCCAGTGCACGCACGCGGGCTGCGTCCTCGACAAGATCGAGAAGGACGCGGGCAACTGCCCCTGCCACGGCAGCCGCTTCGACGTGAACACCGGCAAGGTCCTGCAGGGCCCGGCCACCGACCCGCTGCCGGCCGTCCCGGTCAAGGCGGAGAACGGCAAGCTGATCGCGGGCTGACCCGCCGGCCGCCCCCGCCGCCCCCGCCCCTCAGGGCGTCGCCAGCCTGCGCGACCACCACGGGTCGCCGGGCGCGGCGAACGGGTCGTTCAGGGTACGGGCGAGGAAGCGGGCGTCGACCGGGGCGAGCAGCGCGCGCAGTTCGGCCGCCGGACGGCGCGGGAGCGCGCAGCACAAGGCCTCCAGGACTGCACGGACCTCCGCCCCCGCGAAGGGGTCGCAGCAGACGCAGACCTCGTCCACGGCGTACATCGGCCAGGGTCCGGGCCGGTGGGCGAGCGCGTGCCAGCGCCGCCACGCCTCGGAGACGGGCCCGGGCCAGGACGGCCGACGCTCGATCCGGGCGATCGCGGCGAGGGTCCGGCCGGACAGGCCGGGTACCGGTGCAGCACGCCGTCCGCGCGCCGGGCGGGTCCGTGGGGGCAGGCTCCGGCGCACCTGCGCGGAACTCCTACGCGGCATACGCCTTTCGTTGCTGGTCCATGCCGTCATCCTGCCCGAGCCGCGGCCGTACGGCAGCTGCATTTCCGCGGGTTCCCCCGCTTCCGGCCGGGGCTAGGGGGTGTCCGGCGGATCATGGCCGGGCCCGGCCCGCCTGGCACCGCGGCTGTCCGACCCTGATCCGCCGGACACCCCCTAGTCCCAGTCCCAGGCGATCCCCAGGAGCCCGCGCCTCACCGACTGTTCGACCAGGTGGACCGCCCGGTGGCGGCCGCTCGGGGTGAGGTCCACGAGGGCGGTGCGCGGGGCGTCGGGGCCCGAGCGGGCGAAGCGGCGGCAGCGGACCGGGAGGGCCGCCTCGTCGAAGCGGACCTGGAGCATGTACTGGCCGCCCGCGTAGCTGAAGCCCCGCACGTACTCGTCGCTGCGCGCGCCCGTGCCGTCCTCCACCCCGTAGCCGAAGACGTACGTGTCCCCGCGCCGCAGCCGCGCGTCGAAGAGCAGCTCCGCGACCACCAGCCCGGCCCCGGGATGGCGGCGGACCCGGCCCGTGCGGCAGTTCTCGTACGCCGTCACATGCATCCGGGACACGTCGCAGCCCGGGTCGCCCTGGTGGATGGCCAGGTAGCGGTCGACGCCGTCGCGGTGCGCCCGGACGATCTGCTGCGACTCGCGGGCCCGCATCTCGCCCCCGGGCCCGATGCGGACGCGCTCGTGGTGGCCGAGCGAGTGCAGCCCGCCGTCGGCGGGGAGCTCCATCGCGTCCAGCATCCGCTCCACCGCGCCGCCCGTGCCCAGCAGGGCCCGGTAGGAGCGGGCGGCGGGGCGGGCGGGTCCGGGGGCCGGGTCCGGGGCGGTCAGCAAGCGGAGGAGGGAGCCGTCCGGCAGCTCCAGGATCTGCTCCAGCGCGGTGACGGCACGCAGTGACTCGGGGTGGCGCGGGCGCCGGGCGCCCTGCTGCCAGTAACTCAGGCTGGTGACGCCGACCTTGATGCCGCGGGCCGCCAGCCGGTGCTGCACCCGGTGGAGGGGCAGTCCGCGGGCGGCGAGGGCGGCGCGCAGGGCGAGGTGGAAGGGGCCGACGCGGAGTAACCGGCCGAGTTCGGGCGTGTCCGCGGTGTCCGGGGTGTCCGGCGTGTTCCCGGTCGGCCGCATCGCGACTCCTCTGTGAACATTCACACGCGCCGGCGTGGGGGGCCGGGCCGGTGGTACCGCGGGAGCAGGTGACACGACAGCCACCGTTCACACCGCAGTCCCACCATTCACACTGCAATGTCAGGCCGTATTGAAGCGTGTTGACCTGATCGCGACAACACCCCGATGCTCCTCCACAGCGTCCGGACGCGCTCCTCCACCCCCACTGTCCCCACCTCGGGAGGAACGCGATGCGCAACAGAACCCGGCGGCATCCCCTGGCCGCCGTCCTCACCGCCCTGCTCCTCGCCCTGTCCCTCGGCACAGGTACCGCCACCGCCGCCGATACGGACGCCGGGTCCGTCGAGTCCGTCCAGTCCGCCCGGTCCGCCGGGTCCGCCGGGTCCGCCCTGGCGTACAAGCGGCTGGGCATCACCATGCAGGCACAGCAGAAGACCAACTGGTGCTGGGCCGCGAGCGGCAACACCATCGCCACCTGGTTCGGCCGCACCTACACCCAGAACCAGTTCTGCAACGCCGCCTTCAACCGCCAGCAGGGCTATGACTGCCCCAACAACCAGGCCACCCTCGGCAACGTCCAGACCGGACTGCGGTGGGCCGGCATCAACCCCGGTTCGTACGTGAACGGCTGGCTGCTCTACTCCACGGTCCAGACCGAGATCAACGCCGACCGCCCGATCGAGACGCGCATCCAGTGGTCCAACGGCGGCGGCCACATGCACGTCGTCTACGGCTACGACACCGCGAGCAGCTGGGTCTACTGGGGCGACCCCTGGCCCTCCAGCGACCGCTACAACTGGGCCTCGCACGCCTGGTACGTGGACAACAGCACCTTCTCCTGGACCCACTCCCTCTACCGGATCGGGGCGTGAGCGCCATGACCCTGCGCGCCTCCGCAGCCGCCGCGGTCCTCGCGGCCACCGCCCTCCTCGGGATCGCCGCGGCCACGGCCCCCCAGGCCTCCGCGACGCCCGTCCCGCAGCCGCAGACCGTCACCGCCGAGACGAGGGCCGCCGCCGCGCGGGCGGCCTCGGCGCCGGACACCCTCGCCACGCTGTCCCGCTTCTTCGCCAGGGAGGGCAGGATCTCCCCGGCCGCTGCCCAGCCCCGTGTCGAGGGCGAGGCGATACCGGTCCACTACCTCTCCCCGGACTTCGTCGCCGGCAAGGCGGGGGCGTCCGTGGCCCGCCTGGAGTTCCTCGCCGGGAAGGCGGTGTCCGCCGACGGGCAGCAGGCCGTGCTGTGGACGGCCCGGACGGAGGCGGGGTGGCAGGTCGTGAACATCGCCACCGGCGACGACGAATTCCGCTACGCGCAGCTGGGCGCGGAGAAACTCCCCGGCGGGACGGTGTTCCGCGAGCCGCAGATCGACGCGTGGTACGTGGCCGGGGGCGGGCGGGTGCTGCCGCTGGACGAGGACGCGGTGGCTGCCGTCGGCAGCGGGGGGACGACGCTGGGCGCGTACCGGACGCGGGTCGTCAAGGCGTACGGGGACAAGCTGCCGGGGTCGGCGTACGCCGAGCGCGGCATGGCGGGCGGCTTCGAGGAGCCGTCCGCGTCCGTGGGGGGCGGCGTGCCGGTCGGCGGGGGCGTGGCCGCTGCCGGGGCGCTGGCGCTGGCGCTGGCCGGGGTCGGGGCGCTGGCCCTAGTCCGCCGCCGCACCGCCGAGGCGTAACCGCCCCGACCTCCCGCCGCCCCGGCCCCCATCCGGGCCCCGGCCCCACCCGGGCCCCGGCCCCACCCGGGCCCCGGCCCCACCCGGGCCCCGGCCCCACCCGGGGCTCGGGTTCCGTTCGGAGTGCGGCTGCCGTCCGGCCGGCTCTCGCCGCACGGCGCCCGCCAGGGTCCGGGTCCTGCGGGGAGGGCTCCGGGGTCGGGGCTCCCTGCGGGGCCGTTTCCCCACCCCGCCCCTTCCCGAACTGGGGCTCCGCCCCAGACCCCGCGCCTCAAACGCCGGCGGGGCTGGAGTGGTCGCGCGGCAGGGCTGGGGAATCCGCCCGGCGGGCCACCCGGCCCTGCCGGGGGCGGGGCTCGGACGGATCCAGCCCCGCCGGCGTTTGAGGCGCGGGAGTCCGGGGGCGGAGCCCCCGCCGGGTGCGGGGTTGCCGCCAGGCGGGGGTTCCGCCCCCGGGGTGCGGGGTTGCCGCCAGGCCCCGGGGGTTCATCCCCAGGCCCCCGCAGGGTGCGGGGCGGGGGCCCGGTGCGGGGGGTCGCGGGGCGTGCCGGACGCGTACCGCAGGTTGTCGGTGGGCGACAGTAGGGTGTTGGCATGGCCGACCCTTCCAGTTACCGACCCAAGCCGGGACAGGTCCCCGACTCCCCGGGGGTGTACAGATTCCGCGACGAGCACCGCCGGGTGATCTACGTCGGGAAGGCCAAGAGCCTGCGCCAGCGCCTGGCCAACTACTTCCAGGACGTGGCCGGGCTGCACCCGCGCACCGCGACCATGGTGACCACGGCCGCCTCCGTCGAGTGGACCGTGGTGTCCACCGAGGTCGAGGCGCTGCAGCTGGAGTACTCCTGGATCAAGGAGTTCGACCCCCGGTTCAACGTCAAGTACCGGGACGACAAGAGCTATCCCTCCCTCGCCGTCACCCTGAACGAGGAGTACCCGCGCGTGCAGGTCATGCGCGGGCCCAAGAAGAAGGGCGTGCGCTACTTCGGCCCGTACGGGCACGCCTGGGCCATCCGCGAGACCGTCGACCTGATGCTCCGCGTCTTCCCGGTACGGACGTGCTCCGCGGGCGTGTTCAAGCGCTCCGCCCAGATCGGCCGGCCCTGTCTGCTCGGCTACATCGGCAAGTGCTCCGCGCCCTGTGTGGGGAGGGTCAGCCCCGAGGAGCACCGCGAACTGGCCGAGGACTTCTGCGACTTCATGGCGGGCCGGACGGGGACGTACCTCTCCCGGCTCGAGAAGCAGATGCACGAGGCCGCCGAGGAGATGGAGTACGAGAAGGCCGCCCGGCTGCGCGACGACATAGGGGCGCTGCGCCGGGCGATGGAGAAGAACGCCGTGGTGCTCGCCGACGCCACCGACGCCGACCTGATCGCGGTCGCCGAGGACGAGCTCGAGGCGGCCGTGCAGATCTTCCACGTCCGCGGCGGCCGGGTCCGCGGCCAGCGCGGCTGGGTCACCGACAAGGTCGAGGCCGTCGACACCGCCGGGCTCGTCGAGCACGCCCTCCAGCAGCTCTACGGGGAGGAGAGCGGCGAGAGCGTGCCCAAGGAGGTGCTGGTCCCGGCGCTCCCCGAGGACACCCCCGCCCTGAACCAGTGGCTCGCGGAGCGGCGCGGGTCCCAGGTCAGCCTGCGGATCCCGCAGCGCGGCGACAAGAAGTCGCTGATGGAAACCGTCCACCGCAACGCCCAGCAGTCCCTCGCCCTGCACAAGACCAAGCGCGCCAGCGACCTCACCACCCGCTCCCGGGCGCTGGAGGAGATCGCCGAGGCCCTGGATCTGGACGGTGCGCCCCTGCGCATCGAGTGCTTCGACATCTCGCACCTCCAGGGCGACGACGTCGTCGCGTCGATGGTCGTCTTCGAGGACGGCCTGGCCCGCAAGAGCGAGTACCGGCGCTTCCAGATCAAATCCTTCGAGGGGCAGGACGACGTCCGCTCCATGCACGAGGTGGTCTCCCGGCGCTTCCGCCGCTACCTCCAGGAGAAGCTGAAGACGGGGGAGTGGGAAGCCGAGGAGGAGGGCGGCGAGGTCGCCGAGGACGACGGGCGGCCCAAGCGGTTCGCCTACCCGCCCCAGCTCGTCGTGGTCGACGGCGGGCAGCCGCAGGTCGCCGCGGCCAAGCGGGCCCTGGAGGAGCTCGGGGTCGACGACGTCGCCGTGTGCGGGCTGGCCAAGCGGCTGGAGGAGGTCTGGCTGCCCGGCGAGGACGACCCGGTCGTCCTGCCCCGCACCAGCGAGGGCCTCTACCTGCTCCAGCGCGTCCGTGACGAAGCCCACCGCTTCGCCATCCAGTACCAGCGCAACAAGCGCGGGAAGCGCCTGAAATCCGGGCCGCTGGACGAGGTGCCCGGGCTCGGCGAGAGCCGCAAGCAGGCCCTGGTCAAGCACTTCGGTTCGGTGAAGAAGCTGAGACAGGCGACAATCGACCAGATCTGCGAGGTCCCGGGCATAGGCCGCAAGACGGCCGAGACCGTGGCCGCGGCCCTCGCCGGTGCGGTCCCCGCCGGTCCTGCCGTGAACACGGCCACAGGAGAGATCATTGAGGACGAGACCCCCGCGCCAGCGGGAACGTCGTCCGAACGGGGGACCGAGCAATGACCGAGCACGAGACCACGCACGCGACCGAACCCCAGACCGCGCACGAAACCATGCACGACCGAGACGGAGCACAGGTGAGTACGGGCACGACAGTGGAGCCCGGCGAGACCGCCGAGGCGGCCATCCCCGAGCTGGTGATCATCTCCGGGATGTCCGGGGCCGGCCGCAGTACGGCGGCGAAGTGTCTGGAGGACCTCGGCTGGTTCGTCGTCGACAACCTCCCGCCGGCGCTGATCCCCACCATGGTGGAGCTGGGCGCCCGCTCCCAGGGCAACGTGGCGCGCATCGCGGTCGTCGTCGACGTGCGGGGCCGCCAGTTCTTCGACGCCCTGCGCGAGTCCCTCGCCGACCTCGACAGCCGCGGGGTCACCCGCCGCGTCGTCTTCCTGGAGTCCTCCGACGACGCGCTGGTCCGCCGGTTCGAGTCGGTCCGCCGCCCGCACCCCCTCCAGGGCGACGGGCGCATCACCGACGGCATCGCCGCCGAGCGGGACCTGCTGCGCGAGCTGCGCGGCGACGCCGACCTGGTGATCGACACCTCCAGCCTGAACGTGCACGAGCTGCGCGCCAAGATGGACGCCCAGTTCGCCGGGGACGAGGAGCCCGAGCTGCGGGCCACCGTCATGTCCTTCGGCTTCAAGTACGGCCTGCCCGTCGACGCCGACCTCGTCGTGGACTGCCGGTTCATCCCCAACCCGCACTGGGTCCCGGAGCTGCGCCCCTTCACCGGGCTCAACGAGGAGGTGTCGGGGTACGTCTTCAGCCAGCCCGGCGCCAAGGAGTTCCTCGACCGGTACACCGAGCTGCTCCAGCTCATCGCCACCGGCTACCGCCGCGAGGGCAAGCGGTACGTGACGATCGCGGTCGGCTGCACGGGCGGGAAGCACCGCAGCGTGGCCATGTCCGAGAAGCTCGCCGCCCGCCTCGCCTCCGAGGGAGTCGAGACCGTCGTCGTACACCGGGACATGGGGCGCGAGTGATTGCACGTACCCCGCGGCTGAGCCGCCTGCGCCGCCTCGCCCCCGTCCGGGACGAAGGCGGCGCACGCCGCTCCGGCCGCCGGCGCGGCGCCACCCCCAAGGTGGTGGCCCTCGGAGGCGGACAGGGCCTGTCTGCCTCCCTCGCCGCGCTGCGCCGCATCACCGGTGACCTCACCGCCGTGGTCACCGTCGCCGACGACGGCGGATCCAGCGGCCGGCTCCGGGAGGAGCTCGGCGTGCTGCCGCCCGGCGACCTGCGCAAGGCGCTGGCCGCCCTGTGCGGGGACGACGACTGGGGCCAGACCTGGGCCCGCGTCATCCAGCACCGCTTCCAGTCCGAGGGAGACCTGCACGGGCACGCCGTGGGCAACCTGCTGATCGTCGCCCTGTGGGAACAGCTCGGCGACCCCGTCCAGGCCCTCGACCTCGTCGGCAGGCTGCTCGGGGCGCAGGGGCGGGTGCTGCCCATGTCCGCGGTGCCGCTGGAGCTCCAGGCCCTGGTCAGGGGGCACGATCCGGCGCGCCCCGAGTACGTGGACACCGTCCGCGGGCAGGCCACGGTGGCCCTCACCCCGGGCGAGGTGCTCTCCGTGCAGGTCGTGCCCGGCGACCCGCCGGCCGTGCCGGAGGCCGTCGCGGCGGTGCTGGACGCGGACTGGGTGGTGCTCGGTCCGGGGTCCTGGTTCTCCTCCGTGATCCCGCACCTGCTGGTACCGGAACTGCTCGACGCGCTGATCGAGACGAAGGCCCGGCGGGTGCTCTCGCTGAACCTCGCGCCGCAGCCCGGCGAAACAGAGGGCTTCTCTCCGCAGCGTCATTTGGAGGTTTTGGCCCGACACGCCCCTAAACTCGCCCTGGACGTGGTGCTGGCCGACGAGGCTGCCGTGCCCGACCGCGAGTCCCTCGCCGATGCCGCAAAACGCTTCGGCGCCGCGGTCGAGCTGGCGCCGGTGGCCAGGCAGGACGGCTCTCCGAAGCACGACCCGGAGCTGCTGGCCGCCGCGTACGACCGTATTTTTCGGATGCATGGAAGGATCGGCCCATGGCGATGACGCCTGCGGTGAAGGACGAGATCTCCCGCCTGCCCGTCACCCGGACCTGCTGCAGGAAGGCGGAGGTCTCGGCGATCCTTCGGTTCGCCGGCGGTCTCCACCTGGTGAGCGGCCGCATCGTCATCGAGGCGGAGCTGGACACCGGGATCGCGGCCAGACGCCTGCGCAAGGACATCCTGGAGATCTTCGGGCACTCCTCGGACCTCGTGGTCATGGCTCCCGGGGGCTTGCGCCGCGGCAGCCGCTACGTGGTCCGCGTGGTGGCCGGCGGTGACCAGCTCGCACGCCAGACGGGCCTCGTGGACGGCCGCGGCCGCCCGATCCGGGGCCTGCCCCCGCAGGTGGTCTCCGGGGCCACCTGCGATGCCGAGGCGGCCTGGCGCGGCGCGTTCCTGGCCCACGGCTCGCTCACCGAGCCGGGCAGGTCTTCCTCGCTGGAGGTCACCTGCCCCGGCCCGGAGGCCGCCCTGGCCCTGGTGGGCGCCGCACGCAGGCTCTCCATCGCCGCCAAGGCGCGCGAGGTGCGCGGCGTGGACCGGGTCGTGGTCCGCGACGGCGACGCGATCGGCGCCCTGCTGACCAGGCTCGGCGCGCACGAATCGGTACTGGCCTGGGAGGAGCGGCGGATGCGGCGCGAGGTCCGCGCCACCGCCAACCGCCTCGCCAACTTCGACGACGCCAACCTGCGCCGCTCGGCGCGGGCCGCGGTGGCGGCCGGCGCCCGGGTGCAGCGCGCGCTCGAGATCCTCGGCGAGGAGGTCCCCGAGCACCTCGCCGCCGCCGGCCGGCTGCGGATGGAGCACAAGCAGGCCTCCCTGGAGGAGCTGGGCGCGCTCGCCGACCCGCCGCTGACCAAGGACGCGGTCGCGGGCCGGATCCGGCGGCTGCTGGCGATGGCGGACAAGCGGGCGCAGGACCTCGGGATCCCGGGCACCGAGTCCAACCTCGACCTCAGCGAGGAGCTGGCCGACAACATGGCCGGCTGAGCCGGGGCTGCCGGGGCCGGGCCGGGCCGGGTTCTGGGGGCGGGTACGGGTGGGTGGGCCGCTGCGCGGTGCCGGTCCCCTACCCGCCCTTCCTCCGTTCCCCGGGGCTCCGCCCCCGGACCCCGTCCCCGGGGGCTCCGCCCCCGGACCCCGCGCCTCAGACGCCGGCGGGGCTGGAAGAGAAACGCCCGCGGGGCTGGAAGGCGCCCGCGGGGCCGGGGTGTGGCCCGTGGGGCCCGGGGTGTGGCCCGTGGGGCCCGGGGTGGCCATGCGGCTGAATCCGTCCCGGCGGTGCGGTACGCCCCATTGACACGGGCGTCGGACGATCGTGAGCCTGTCCCCCAACGCTTTCGTGGCTGACGACGCCCAGGGGGGCATATGAGGCACCGCGCGAGATCGATCCTCGCGGCAAGCGCACTCGTCTTCGGCACCACACTCGCCGCGCTGCCCGCGGCGGCCCAGGGCCGGACCGGCACCGCGCCCGCCGCCGACGAGGTACGGGTGTACGACGCCGACATCACCCGGGAACAGGTCCCGCTCGTCCTCGCCGCAGGGCAGGACGCCCACGAGCTGTCCGAGCGCGCCCCGGAAACCGGGACCGCCCGCGTCGAGCTCTTCCTCACCGGCGCCCAGGCCCGGGAACTCGGCGCCCGGGGCGTCAAGCTGGCCGAGCGCAAGGTCGGCGCCGCGGGCCTGGCCCGGGCCAAGGCCGCCGGGGACGGGGTGTTCCGCCCGTACAGCGGCAAGGGCGGCCTCCAGGAGGAGATCCTGCGCACGGCCGGGGAGAACCCGGGGCTCACCAAGGTCGTCTCCATCGGCAAGACCGTCCAGGGCAAGGACATCCTCGCCCTCAAGGTCAGCAAGAACGCCGGGAAGACCAGGGACGGCGCCAAGCCCTCCGTGCTCTACATGTCCAACCAGCACGCCCGTGAGTGGATCACCCCCGAGATGACCCGGCGGCTGATGCACCACACGATCGACAACTACGGCAAGGACCCGCGGATCACCAAGCTGGTGGACTCCACCGAGCTGTGGTTCCTGCTCTCCGCCAACCCGGACGGGTACGACTTCACGCACGCGCCCGACGGCGAGCGGCTGTGGCGCAAGAACATGCGCGACAACAACGGCGACGGCAAGATCACCTCCGGCGACGGGGTCGACCTCAACCGCAACTTCGCCTACAGGTGGGGCTACGACAACGAGGGTTCCTCGCCGAACCAGGCCAGCGACACCTACCGCGGCCCGAGCGCCTCCTCCGAGCCCGAGACCGCCGCCCTCGACGCCTTCGAGAAGCGCATCGGCTTCGAGTACGCCGTCAACTACCACTCCGCGGCCGAGCTGCTGCTCTACGGGGTGGGCTGGCAGGTGGCCACCCCCACCCCCGACGACATCGCGTACAGGACGCTCGCCGGCACCCCGGAGAACCCCGCGATCCCCGGGTACCACCCGGAGCTCTCCGCAGAGCTCTACACCACCAACGGCGAGGCCGACGGACAGGCGGCCAACGCCAACGGCATCATGATGTTCACGCCGGAGATGACCACCTGTCAGACCGCCTCCGAGAGCGACCCGAACGACCGGTGGAAGCCCGAGGACTGCGCCTCCGGCTTCAACTTCCCGGACGACGAGAAGCTCATCCAGGCCGAGTTCGCCAAGAACCTCGCCTTCGCCCTGACGGTCGGCGAGAGCGCCGAACACCCCGACCGCCCGGCGTCCGCCGTGGGCCTGAGCGCCCCGGACTTCACCCTGGACCCCTTCACCACCTCCTACGCGGCCCGCGGCGAGGACCAGAAGGTCTCCGTCACGGCCCGCAAGGCGCTGAAGGACAAGGAGCTCAACTACCGCATCAACGGCGGCCGTACGCACGACGAGGACCTGGAGGCCTGGAAGGGCGGCGAGGTCTACGGCGGCGACGACAACAACTGGTACGACGAGTACCGGGCCGAGGTGGAGGGCGCCAGGCCCGGCGACAAGGTCGAGGTCTGGTTCACCGGCCGCGACCGCGCCTCCGGCAAGCAGGTCTCCAGCGAGCACTTCACCTACACGGTGGCCGAGCGGCCGCGCGGCGACGTGCTGGTGATCGCCGAGGAGGGCGCGAAGGCCCAGCACGCCCAGGAGTACGTCGACGCGCTGCGCGCCAACGGCAAGGCCGCGGCGGTCTGGGACGTCGCCGTCCAGGGAGTCCCGCACCCCCTCGGAGTGCTCTCCCACTTCCGTACGGCCGTCCACTACACCGGGGCCAAGACCCCCGGCGGCAGCACCCAGATGGCCGTGCGCGACTTCCTGAACGAGGGCGGCAAGCTGATCGAGGCCGGTGAACTGGCGGGCGGGAACGTCCAGATCGGCGGCACCGTGACCAACGACTTCAGCCAGTACTGGCTCGGCGCCTACGGGCGTACGAGCGTCAGCGGCGCGACGGGCTTCACCGGCGCCGGCACCCTCGGCGGCGCCCAGGGCGCCCTCGGTGACGCCGCCGGCAACCCGCTGAACGCCCCCGGCTCCTACACGGTCACCTCCGAGACCCTGGCGCCCGCGCAGTTCCCGCAGTTCAAGAGCGCGCAGGCGGGCCAGTTCGCCGGGGTCGTGAACCCGTACGCCCCCTACGCCGGCACGCAGATGGCCTCGGCCCTGCACACCGACGACGACTGGAAGCGCCTCGTGCGCACCATCGACCTGACCCGTGTCACCGCGGCCGACCAGCCCCGGCTCGAGCTCGCCCTGAACTGGAACGTCGAGGAGGGCTACGACCACGCCGCACTGGAGGCCCGTACGGCGGGAGGCGAGGACTGGACCACGCTTCCGGACCTCGGCGGCCTGACCGGGTCGGCCGTTCCGGAGGAGTGCGGGGCCGGGTTCTTCATCAACGGCCACCCCTTCCTGCGCCACTACCTCACCCTCGAGGGCGGCGGCTGCACCCCGCAGGGGACCAGCGGCGCCTGGAACACCTTCACCGGCTCCTCCGGCGGCTGGAAGCAGGTCTCCTTCGACCTGAGCCCCTACGCCGGAAAGACCGTGGAGGTGTCGCTCTCCTACATCACCGACCCCGGGTCGGGCGGCCGGGGCGTCTTCGCGGACGAGGCGCGGGTGTCCGTCGGCGGAGTGGACCAGACCACTGAAGGTTTCGAGACCTCTCTCGGACCCTGGAGCGCGCAGGGCGCGCCCGCCGGAAGCCCCGAAGTTCAAGGCGATTGGTCCCGGTCCGGAGAGCTGTTCAAGTCCTACGCGGCCGTCACTACGCGTGACACCGTTCTGCTCGGCTTCGGTCTGGAGCACCTGCCGGCCGCAGCCGATCGCACCCTACTCGTCGGTAAGGCGCTTCGCGCGCTGAACCGCTGACCAGCACCCCCGCGCCGCAGTCACCCTGAGTGACGGGGGCCGAGGTCCTCGGGGTCCCGTTCCCGCCTGTCCGGGGCGGGTCCCCGAGGCGTGTCAGCTCTCGATCGATGTCACTCAGAAGCTCACGGAGAGGTAGGGTCGTAAGCGGTCGGGGACATCCCATACAGCTCGCCGGCGGGACAGGCCGGCGTACCACGAGGAGATCGGTTCGTGACGATCCGCGTAGGCATCAATGGTTTTGGCCGAATTGGCCGCAACTACTTCCGGGCGCTTCTGGAGCAGGGAGCGGACATCGAGATCGTCGGTGTCAATGACCTGACCGACAACGCCACTCTGGTGCACCTTCTCAAGTACGACACGATCCTGGGCCGCCTCAAGGCCGAGGTCTCCCACACCGACGACACCATCACCGTCGGGGGCAACACCTTCAAGACCTTCGCCGAGCGCGACCCCGCGAACCTCCCCTGGGGCGAGCTGGGTGCAGACATCGTCATCGAGTCCACGGGCATCTTCACGAAGAAGGCGGACGCGGCGAAGCACCTTGCGGCGGGTGCGAAGAAGGTCCTCATCTCGGCTCCGGCCAAGGACGAGGACATCACCATTGTGATGGGCGTCAACCAGGACAAGTACGACGCGGCCAACCACCACGTCATCTCCAACGCCTCCTGCACCACCAACTGCGTGGCGCCGATGGCCAAGGTCCTCCTGGAGAACTTCGGCATCGTCAAGGGCATGATGACCACGGTCCACGCCTACACGAACGACCAGCGCATCCTCGACTTCCCGCACTCGGACCTGCGCCGGGCGCGCGCCGCCGCCGAGAACATCATCCCGACCACCACCGGTGCCGCCAAGGCCACCGCCCTGGTCATCCCGGAGCTGGCGGGCAAGCTCGACGGCATCGCGATGCGCGTCCCGGTCCCCACCGGCTCCGTGACCGACCTGGTCATCGAGCTGGAGCGCGAGGTGACCAAGGACGAGGTCAACAACGCCTTCCAGAAGGCCGCCGAGGGCCAGCTGAAGGGCATCCTGGACTACACGGAGGACGCGATCGTCTCCTCCGACATCGTGAACTGGCCCGCCTCCTGCACCTTCGACTCCTCCCTGACCATGGTCCAGGGCAAGAGCGTCAAGGTCGTCGGCTGGTACGACAACGAGTGGGGCTACTCCAACCGTCTCGTCGACCTCACCGTCTTCGTCGGCGGTCAGCTCTAAGAACGTAGGGCAAGGCAGCACGATGTGAGCACAGGGTCCGTGACCGCGCGATGGTGCGCCGCACGGGCCCTGTTGCTTGCCCCGTACCCTCTTCGCCCGGTGGGCCCTACGCCCCGCAGGGAACAAGGAGTAGAAACACATGAAGACGATCGACGAACTTCTCGCCGACGGCGTCGCCGGAAAGCGGGTCTTCGTCCGCGCGGACCTGAACGTGCCGCTCGCGAACGGTGAGATCACCGACGACGGCCGCATCCGCGCCGTTCAGCCGACCATCGCGAAGCTCGCCGAAGCCGGCGCCCGCGTGGTCGTCGCCTCGCACCTGGGCCGCCCCAAGGGCGCCCCGGACCCGGCCTTCTCGCTCGCCCCCGCCGCCAAGCGCCTCGGCGAACTGCTCGGCACCGAGGTCGCGTTCGCCGGGGACACCGTCGGCGACTCCGCCAAGGCGACCGTCGCCGCCCTCGCAGACGGCCAGGTCGCCGTCATCGAGAACCTGCGCTTCAACGCCGGCGAGACCTCGAAGGACGACGCCGAGCGCGGCGCCTTCGCGGACCAGCTCGCCGAGCTCGCCGACGTCTACGTCGGCGACGGCTTCGGCGCCGTCCACCGCAAGCACGCCTCGGTCTTCGACCTGCCCGCGCGCCTCCCGCACGCGGCCGGCTACCTCATCGCCACCGAGGTCGGCGTCCTGAAGAAGCTGACCGACGAGGTCAAGCGCCCGTACGTGGTCATCCTCGGCGGCGCCAAGGTCTCCGACAAGCTGGCCGTCATCGACCAGCTGCTCGGCAAGGCCGACCGCATCCTCATCGGCGGTGGCATGGCGTACACCTTCCTCTACGCCAAGGGCCACGAGGTCGGCATCTCCCTGCTCCAGAAGGACCAGGTGGACGTCGTCAAGGAGTACATGGAGCGTGCTGCGAAGAGCGGCGTCGAGCTGGTCCTCCCCGTCGACGTGCTGGTCTCCTCCGAGTTCCCGGACCTGAAGACCAAGGCCCCGGCCGACTTCGAGACCGTCGACGCGGACAAGATCCCGGCCGACAAGGAGGGTCTGGACATCGGTCCCAAGACCCGTGAGCTGTACGCGTCGAAGATCGCCGATGCGGAGACCGTCTTCTGGAACGGGCCGGTCGGCGTCTTCGAGCACCCCGACTACGCGGGCGGGACCAGCGCCATCGCGCGGGCCCTCCTCGACAGCGACGGCTTCACCGTCGTCGGCGGTGGCGACAGCGCCGCCGCCGTCCGCACCCTGGGCTTCGACGAGAACGCCTTCGGTCACATTTCCACCGGTGGTGGCGCCAGCCTCGAATACCTCGAAGGCAAGACGCTCCCCGGCCTCGCCGCCCTGGAGGGCTGAACCCCTATGACCACGCGTACCCCGCTGATGGCGGGCAACTGGAAGATGAACCTCAACCACCTCGAGGCCATCGCCCACGTCCAGAAGCTCGCCTTCGCGCTCGCCGACAAGGACTACGACGCCGCCGAGGTCGCGGTCCTGCCGCCCTTCGTCGACCTGCGCTCGGTCCAGACCCTGGTCGACGGCGACAAGCTGAAGATCAAGTACGGCGCCCAGGACATCTCCGCGCACGACTCCGGCGCCTACACCGGCGAGATCTCCGGCTCCATGCTCGCCAAGCTGAAGTGCACGTACGTGGCCGTCGGCCACAGCGAGCGCCGCCAGTACCACGGCGAGAACGACGAGGTCTGCAACGCCAAGGTCAAGGCCGCCTACAAGCACGGGATCACCCCGATCCTGTGCGTCGGCGAGGGCCTCGACATCCGCAAGGCCGGCCAGCAGGTCCAGTACACGCTGAACCAGGTCGACGGCGGCCTCAAGGACGTCCCGGCCGAGCAGGTCGAGTCCATCGTGATCGCCTACGAGCCCGTGTGGGCCATCGGCACCGGCGAGGTCGCCACCCCCGAGGACGCGCAGGAGGTCTGCGGGGCGATCCGCGGCCGTCTCGCCGAGCTGTACTCGCAGGAGCTGGCCGACAAGGTCCGCATCCAGTACGGCGGCTCGGTGAAGGCCGGGAACATCGCGGCGATCATGGCCCAGCCCGACGTCGACGGCGCCCTGGTCGGCGGCGCGGCGCTGGACGTGGACGAGTTCGTCAAGATCGTCCGCTTCCGCGACCAGTGAGTATGCGGTAGGGCCGATCCGTCGTACCCTTGCGGGGCCAGGGGCTGATCCGTCAGCCGCTGGCCCCGCGCACCTCCCGCAAAGCCGGAAAGCCCGCACAGCAAGCAGGCCGGTAAGCCAGAAAGTAGGAATCAGCCGTGATTATGGGGTTCTCGATCGCCCTGATCGTCTTCAGCGCCCTGCTGATGCTGCTCGTGCTGATGCACAAGGGCAAGGGCGGCGGCCTTTCCGACATGTTCGGCGGCGGCATGCAGTCGTCGGTCGGCGGTTCCTCCGTCGCCGAGCGCAACCTGGACCGCATCACCGTCGTCATCGGCCTGCTGTGGTTCGCGTGCATCGTCGCCCTCGGCCTGCTGATGAAGTCGAGCAGCTGACCCGTTCCGGCCAACCGGCAGTACGGTGGGCGCCGCCCGGCCTATCATTGAGCCTCCGGAGTCCAGGGACATGGAATCAGTAACTCCGCTCACTGGACGTGCGTTGGGCCTTACGTAGACTTGGGCGCCCGCGGCGGAAAACCACTCACACTCCGCGGCACCATCACGCAGGGAGTTACGACCGTGGCAAGTGGCAACGCGATCCGTGGTAGCCGGGTCGGCGCGGGGCCGATGGGTGAGGCCGAGCGCGGCGAGTCCGCGCCCCGCCTGCGCATCTCCTTCTGGTGCTCCAACGGGCACGAGACGCAGCCGAGCTTCGCCAGTGACGCGCAGGTGCCGGACACCTGGGACTGCCCGCGCTGCGGGTTCCCGGCCGGCCAGGACCGCGACAACCCGCCGGCGCCGCCGCGCACCGAACCGTACAAGACGCACCTCGCCTACGTACGGGAGCGCCGCACGGACGCCGACGGCGAGGCGATCCTCGCGGAGGCGCTCGCCAAGCTCCGCGGCGAGATCTGAGAGCAAGCGGACGGCATGACTTGAGGCCCGGCCGCGCAGGAATCTTCCTCCTGCGCGGCCGGGCCTCTTCGTGTCGGTTGAGCCGCTTCGGATCCCTTAGGTTGTAGTCGGGCGGGGCACGACAGGACGGAAGAAACGGGTTGATGTCCGAGATGAATGCGGAGCGTACGAAGCTGAACCGGACGCACGAGTGGCTGGCCCTCGGCAAGCACCGGCTTGAGTTCGGGCAGACGCATCTGCGGGAGCTGTTCGACGAGGATCCGGGCCGCGGCACCGGCTACACCCTGCAGGTCGGAGACCTGTACATCGACTACTCGAAGCACCTCGTGACCGACGAGACGCTCGCCCTGCTCCGCGAACTCGCCGAGGTGACGGGCGTGGCGGAGCTGCGCGAGGCCATGTTCCGCGGCGAGAAGATCAA
Source organism: Streptomyces sp. NPDC085524 (assembly GCF_044541755.1). NCBI lineage: Bacteria > Bacillati > Actinomycetota > Actinomycetes > Kitasatosporales > Streptomycetaceae > Streptomyces > Streptomyces sp. NPDC085524. Next base: position 125,200 of record NZ_JBITTH010000005.1, on the reverse strand, counting down.
CACGACGGAGGGCCGGGCGGTCCTGCACACCGCCCTGCGCGCCCCGCGGGACGCCGTCGTCGAGGTGGACGGGGAGAACGTCGTCCCGGGCGTGCACGCCGTCCTGGACAAGATGGCGGCCTTCTCCGAGGAGATCCGCTCGGGCCGGTGGACCGGCTTCACGGGCAAGCGCATCAAGAACGTCGTCAACGTCGGGATCGGCGGCTCCGACCTCGGCCCCGCGATGGCGTACGAGGCCCTGCGGGCCTTCACCGACCGCGGCCTGACCGTGCGCTTCGTGTCCAACGTGGACGGCGCCGACCTGCACGAGGCCGTGCGCGACCTGGACCCGGCCGAGACGCTGTTCATCATCGCCTCCAAGACCTTCACCACCATCGAGACCATCACCAACGCCACTTCGGCCCGGGCATGGCTGCTGGCCGGGCTGGGCGGCGACCAGTCCGCCGTGGCACGGCACTTCGTGGCGCTGTCGACCAACTCCGAGAAGGTCACGGAATTCGGCATCGATCCGGCCAACATGTTCGAGTTCTGGGACTGGGTCGGCGGACGCTACTCCTTCGACTCCGCCATCGGGCTCTCGCTGATGATCGCGATCGGCCCGGACTCCTTCCGGGAGCTGCTCGCCGGATTCCACAGCATGGACGAGCACTTCCGCACGGCGCCGCCCGAGGAGAACGCCCCGCTGCTGCTGGGCCTGTTGGGGATCTGGTACGGGGCCTTCTTCGAGGCGCAGTCGCACGCGGTGCTCCCGTACAGCCACTACCTCTCCCGGTTCACGGCGTACTTGCAGCAGCTCGACATGGAGTCCAACGGCAAGTCCGTGGACCGGGACGGCAATCCGGTGGACTGGCAGACCGGACCGGTGGTCTGGGGCACGCCCGGCACCAACGGACAGCACGCCTACTACCAGTTGATCCACCAGGGCACGCGGCTGATCCCCGCGGACTTCATCGGCTTCGCCCGGCCCGTGGCGGACCTGGAGGCCGGGCCGGCGGCCCAGCACGACCTGCTGATGGCGAACTTCTTCGCGCAGACGCAGGCTCTGGCCTTCGGCAAGACGCCGGAGGAGGTCCGGGCGGAGGGCGTCCCGGAGGAGCTCGTCCCGCACAAGACCTTCAAGGGCAACCACCCGACGACCACCATCCTCGCGGGTGAACTCACCCCGGCGGTCCTGGGCCAGCTGATCGCGCTGTACGAGCACAAGGTGTTCGTGCAGGGCGCGGTGTGGAACATCGACTCCTTCGACCAGTGGGGCGTGGAGCTCGGCAAGGTCCTCGCCAAGCGGGTCGAGCCCGCGCTGAGCGAGGGCGCGGACGTGCCGGGGCTGGACGCCTCGACGACGGCCCTGGTGGCCGCGTACCGCGGGCTCCGTGGCAGGAGCTGACCCGATCGGTCGGCCGACCGGGCGGCGACGCTGACACACGGACGAAGGGCCCGCTCCCTGGGGAGCGGGCCCTTCGTCGCGGACCGGCTTCGGCGTCAGGACGAGGCCGGGGGGTACATCCCGCTCGGTAGCTTGGCCGCCGCCGCGCGGTCGAGGAGCCACAGGGTGCGGAAGAGGCCGGAGGCCGCTGCCGCCGGGGCCTGGAACTCGCCCGCGCCGCCCAGCGCGATGGACACCGCGCCGGCCTTGTCCTCGCCCGCCGCGAGCAGCCAGACCTCGCGGGCCGCCCGGATCGCCGGGAGGGTCAGGGAGATGCGGGTGGGCGGGGGCTTCGGGGCGCCGTGCACGCCGACCACGGTGCGCTCGGTCTCGTGCGCGGCCGGGTGCTCCGGGAAGAGGGAGGCCACGTGCGTGTCCGGGCCGACGCCGAGCATCAGCACGTCGAAGCGGGGGACCGGGCCGTGGTCCTCGGGGCCGGCCGCCTTCGCGAGCTCGGCGGCGTACGCGGCGGCCGCCGCGTCCACGTCGGGCCCGTACGGGCCGTCGGAGGCCGGCATCACGTGCACGCGGGCCGGGTCGACGGGGACGGAGTCCAGCAGGGCCTCGCGGGCCTGGGTGTGGTTGCGCTCGGGGTCGTCGGCGGGGACGTACCGCTCGTCGCCCCACCACAGGTCGAGCCGGGACCAGTCGACGGCGTCCCGGGCGGGGGCCGCCGCCAGGGCGGCGAGGAGGCCGTTGCCGTTGCGGCCGCCGGTGAGGACGACGGACGCGGTGCCGCGGGCGGCCTGCGCGTCCACGATCTTGGTGATGAGCCGGGCGGCTGCGGCCTGGGCCATCAGCTCCTTGTCCCGGTGGACGACGACCTGGGGAGTCGTCATACCCATGTGCGGCTTCCTTCGTTGGTAGTGCCGGGTGCGCGTACGGGTGCGGGTGCGGGTGCGGGTGCGGGTGCGGGTGCGGGTGCGGGTGCGGGTGCCGCTGCGCGGAGCCGTTCCCCACCCCGCCCCCTCCCGAAACCGGGGCTCCGCCCCGGACCCCGGTCCTCAAACGCCGGACGGGCTGGAACATCCAGCCTCGCTGGCGTTTGAGCCCCAGGGAACGGAGAAAGGGCGGGTAGGGGACCGCTCCGCGCAGCGGCCCGTACTACTTGGCCGCGGTCTTCTTCGCCGGCTTGGCCGCCGCCGGCTTCGCGGGCTCGGCCTTGGCCGGGGCTTCGGCCGATGCCTCCGCCGGGGCCGGGTTGAGGCGGTCGACGCCGAACTTCAGCGAGGCCTCGTACGTGTTGTCCGGGTCCAGGCGGCGGAGTTCCTCCGCCAGGAGCTCGGCCGTGTCGCGGCGCTTCAGCGCCACCGCACGGTCGGGCTGCCCCGGCATGCACAGCGTGGCCAGCGCCCCGTCCGCCCGGTCCAGGACGATCGCGCCGTCCTTGGTCTCCAGGCGTACGGCCGTCAGTCCCGGGCCCGCGGACGGAGTCCGCTTCACGGGGACCTGGAGCCGGTCCGCCAGCCACATGGCCAGCAGTTCGCAGCTCGGGTTCTCGCCCTCGCCCTCGACGGTCGCCGAGGCGACCTTCAGGGCCTGCTGGTCCAGTGCGGCCGCCAGCATCGAGCGCCACGGGGTGATCCGGGTCCACGACAGGTCCGTGTCCCCGGGGGCGTACGCCTCGGCGCGGGCGCCGAGTGCCCCGATCGGGTTCTCGGAGGAGTACGTGTCCGTGATCCGGCGCTGTCCGAGCGCACCCAGCGGGTCGCCCGCCAGGTCCGCCGGGGCGCCCTCCGGCCACCAGACGACCACGGGGGCGTCCGGGAGGAGCAACGGGAGAACCACCGACTGGGCGTGGTCGACCAGTTCGCCGTGAAGGCGGAGCACGACCGTTTCGCCGGAGCCGGAGTCCGCCCCGACGCGGATCTCCGCGTCGAGACGGGCACCCTGGCGGCTGCGCGGCGAGCGGCTGACCCGCTTGATGACGACGACGATCCGCGAGGGGTGTTCGTGGGACGCGTCGTTCGCCGACTTGAGAGCGTCGTACGCGTTCTCTTCGTCGGTCACGATCACCAGCGTGAGGACCATGCCGATGGCCGGCGTGCCGATGTCCCGGCGTGCCTGCACCATCGCGGCGTTGATCTTGCTGGAGTTGGTCTCCGTGAGGTCGATCTTCATGGCCGGCGCCAGCTCCGTCCGTCTCGTGCGAGCATCTCGTCCGCCTCGACCGGTCCCCAGGTGCCCGCCGGGTACTGCGCGGGCTTGCCGTGCTTGTCCCAGTACTCCTCGATCGGGTCGAGGATGTTCCAGGACAGTTCGACCTCCTGGTGACGGGGGAAGAGGTTCGCGTCGCCCAGCAGCACATCGAGGATGAGCCGCTCGTACGCCTCGGGGCTCGACTCCGTGAAGGACTCGCCATAGGCGAAGTCCATCGTCACGTCGCGTACCTCCATGGAGGTGCCCGGGACCTTGGAGCCGAAGCGGACCGTGACGCCCTCGTCCGGCTGGACCCGGATGACCAGGGCGTTCTGCCCGAGCTCCTCGGTCGCGCCCGACTCGAACGGAAGGTACGGGGCCCGCTTGAAGACCACCGCGATCTCCGTCACCCGTCGGCCCAGGCGCTTGCCCGTCCGCAGGTAGAAGGGGACGCCCGCCCAGCGGCGGTTGTTGATCTCCAGGCGGATGGCCGCGTAGGTGTCGGTCTTCGACTTGGGGTCGATGCCGTCCTCTTCGAGGTACCCGACGACCTTCTCGCCGCCCTGCCACGCGGCCGCGTACTGGCCGCGCACGGTGTGCTTGCCCAGGTCCTCCGGCAGCTGGACCGCCGTCAGCACCTTGAGCTTCTCCGCCACCAGCGCCTTGGGGTGGAAGGAGCCGGGCTCCTCCATCGCGGTCAGCGCGAGCAGCTGGAGCAGGTGGTTCTGGATGACGTCACGGGCCGCGCCGATGCCGTCGTAGTACCCGGCCCGGCCGCCGATGCCGATGTCCTCGGCCATCGTGATCTGGACGTGGTCGACGTACGACCGGTTCCAGATCGGCTCGAACATGGTGTTGGCGAAGCGGAGCGCCAGGATGTTCTGGACGGTCTCCTTGCCGAGGTAGTGGTCGATCCGGAAGACCTCGTCACGCGGGAAGACCTCGTGGACGACCTTGTTGAGTTCCTCGGCGCTCTTCAGGTCGTGGCCGAAGGGCTTCTCGATGACGGCACGCCGCCAGGAGCCCTCCTTCTGCGCCAGCCCGTGGTTCTTGAGCTGCTGGACCACCTTGGGGAAGAACTTCGGCGGCACGGACAGGTAGAAGGCGAAGTTGCCGCCCGTGCCCTGTGCCTTGTCGAGGTCGTCGATCGTCGCCTTCAGCGTCTCGAAGGCCGCGTCGTCGTCGAAGTCGCCCTGGACGAACCGGCAGCCCTGCACCAGCTGCTGCCAGACCTCCTCCCGGAAGGGGGTGCGCGAGTGCTGCTTGACGGCCTCGTACACCTCCTGTGCGAAGTCCTCGTGCTCCCACTCGCGGCGGGCGAAGCCGATCAGCGAGAAGCCCGGCGGGAGCAGGCCTCGGTTGGCGAGGTCGTAGACGGCAGGCATCAGCTTCTTGCGCGACAGGTCACCCGTAACGCCGAAAATGACCAGGCCGGACGGCCCCGCGATGCGCGGGAGCCGCCGGTCCTGTGCGTCACGAAGCGGGTTCGCTCCGTTTACAGACAAGGTGTTCAGGCCTCCGTGGGGGCGAGGCGCTCGAGCTCCGCCTCGGTCGACTTCAGCAGGTCGTTCCAGGACGCCTCGAACTTCTCGACGCCCTCGTCTTCGAGCAGCTGCACCACATCGTCGTACGAGATGCCCAGCTTCGCGACCGCGTCGAGCTCGGCGCGGGCCTGCTCGTAGGTGCCGCGCACGGTGTCACCGGTGATCTCGCCGTGGTCGGCCGTGGCCTCCAGGGTGGCCTCCGGCATGGTGTTCACCGTGTTCGGGGCGACCAGGTCGACCACGTACAGGGTGTCCTTGTACGCCGGGTCCTTGACGCCCGTCGAGGCCCACAGCGCGCGCTGCTTGTTGGCGCCGTGCTTCTCCAGGGCGGTCCAGCGGTCCGAGGAGAAGACCTCCTCGTAGGCCTCGTAGGCCAAACGGGCGTTGGCGAGGGCCGCCTTGCCCTTGAGGGCCTTGGCCTCGTCGGTGCCGACCGCGTCCAGGCGCTTGTCGATCTCGGAGTCCACGCGGGACACGAAGAAGGAGGCGACCGAGTGGATCAGGGAGAGGTCCAGGCCGGCGGCCTTGGCCTTCTCCAGACCCGCCAGGTACGCGTCCATGACCTCGCGGTAGCGCTCCAGCGAGAAGATCAGCGTGACGTTGACGCTGATGCCCTTGCCGATGACCTCGGTGATCGCCGGCAGGCCGGCCTTGGTCGCCGGGATCTTGATCAGCGTGTTCGGGCGGTCCACCAGCCAGGCGAGCTGCTTGGCCTCGGCGATCGTCGCCGCCGTCTGGTGGGCCAGACGGGGGTCGACCTCGATCGACACGCGGCCGTCCTGGCCGTCGGTGCGGTCGTAGACCGGGCGCAGGATGTCGGCGGCGTCGCGGACGTCCGCCGTGGTGATCATGCGCAGGGCCTCGTCGACGGTGACCTTGCGGGTGGCGAGGTCGGTGAGCTGCTGCTCGTAGCCCTCGCCGCCGCTGATCGCCTTCTGGAAGATCGCCGGGTTGGTGGTGACACCGACCACGTGCGACTCGTCGATGAGCTCCGCCAGGTTGCCGGACGTGATGCGCTTGCGGGACAGGTCGTCCAGCCAGATCGCCACGCCCTCGTCGGAGAGGCGCTTGAGTGCGTCTGTCATGGGAATTGCATCTCCTACTGGTGTTGTACGGGCGTCAGCGCGCGGCGACGGCGGAGAGCGAGGCCTTGGCGGCTGCGGTCACGGCCTCGGCGGTGAAGCCGAACTCGCGGAACAGCACCTTCGCGTCCGCGGAGGCACCGAAGTGCTCCAGCGAGACGATCCGGCCGGCGTCACCGACGTAACGGTGCCAGGTCAGGCCGATGCCCGCCTCGACCGCGACCCGTGCCTTGACGGAGGACGGCAGGACGCTGTCCTTGTACTCCTGCTCCTGCTCCTCGAACCACTCGACGGACGGCATGGAGACGACCCGGGTGGGGATGCCCTCGGCCTGGAGCTGCTCGCGGGCCTCGACGGCCAGGTGCACCTCGGAGCCGGTGCCGATGAGGACGACCTGGGCGTCAGCGGTCTCGCCCTGGGGGCCCGTGGCCTCGAAGAGCACGTACCCGCCCTTGGCGGCGTTGTCGTTGCGCTCGTAGGTCGGCACGCCCTGGCGGGTCAGCGCCAGACCGTGCGGGGCGCCCTTGCCGAACACCTTGGTGTGGCGCGTCAGGATCTCGCGCCAGGCGACGGCGGTCTCGTTCGCGTCGGCCGGGCGGACGATGTTCAGGCCCGGGATGGCGCGCAGCGAGGCCAGGTGCTCGACCGGCTGGTGGGTCGGGCCGTCCTCGCCGAGGCCGATGGAGTCGTGCGTCCACACGTAGGTCACCGGCAGGTGCATCAGCGCGGAGAGGCGGACGGCGTTGCGCATGTAGTCGGAGAACACCAGGAAGGTGCCGCCGTAGATGCGGGTGTGGCCGTGCAGGGCGATGCCGTTCATGGCCGCGGCCATGGCGTGCTCGCGGATGCCGAAGTGGATGGTGCGGCCGTACGGGTCGGCCTCCGGCAGCGGGTTGCCCACCGGCAGGAACGAGGAGTTCTTGTCGATGGTGGTGTTGTTGGAGCCGGCCAGGTCGGCCGAGCCGCCCCACAGCTCCGGGATGACCGCGCCGAGCGCCTCGAGCACCTTGCCGGAGGCGGCGCGGGTCGCGAGGCCCTTGCCGGCCTCGAAGGAGGGGAGCTTGTCCTCCCAGCCCGCGGGCAGCTCGTTGGCGTTGATGCGGTCGAAGTCGGCGGCGCGCTCCGGGTGGGCGGTGCGCCAGGCGGAGAACTCCTTCTCCCACTCGGCGCGGGCCTCGCGGCCGCGGTCCCCGAGGGCGCGGGTGTGCGCGATGACCTCGTCGGAGACCTCGAAGGTCTGCTCCGGGTCGAAGCCGAGGACGCGCTTGGTGGCGGCGACCTCGTCGTCGCCGAGCGCCGAGCCGTGGGCGGCCTCGGTGTTCTGGGCGTGCGGGGCGGGCCAGGCGATGATCGAGCGGGCCGCGATGAAGGACGGGCGGCCGGTCTCGGCCTTGGCGGCCTGGAGGGCGGCGTACAGCGCCTTCGGGTCGAGGTCGCCGTTCTCCTGCTGCTCGACGCGCTGGACGTGCCAGCCGTACGCCTCGTAGCGCTTCATGGTGTCCTCGGAGACGGCCGTCTCCGTGTCACCCTCGATGGAGATGTGGTTGTCGTCCCACAGCAGCACCAGGTTGCCGAGCTTCTGGTGGCCGGCGAGGGCGGACGCCTCGTGGGAGATGCCCTCCTGGAGGCAGCCGTCACCCGCGATCGCGTAGACCATGTGGTCGAACGGGGAGGTGCCCGCGGCGGCCTGCGGGTCGAACAGACCGCGCTCGTAGCGGGCGGCCATGGCCATGCCCACCGCGTTGGCGATGCCCTGGCCGAGGGGGCCGGTGGTGGTCTCGACGCCGGCCGTGTGGCCGTACTCCGGGTGCCCGGGGGTCTTGGAGCCCCAGGTGCGGAACGCCTTGAGGTCGTCCAGTTCCAGCCCGAACCCGCCGAGGTACAGCTGGGTGTAGAGGGTGAGGGACGAGTGCCCCGCGGAGAGCACGAAACGGTCGCGGCCCACCCACTCGGGGTCGGCCGGGTCGTGCCGCATGACCTTCTGGAAGAGGGTGTACGCGGCGGGGGCCAGGCTCATGGCCGTGCCCGGGTGCCCGTTCCCGACCTTCTGGACCGCGTCAGCGGCCAGGATGCGGGCGGTGTCGACGGCCCGCTGGTCCAGTTCGGTCCATTCGAGCTCTGTGGTCGTCGGCTTGGTGCTCACCGTGAGTCAGGGCTCCTCTCCACATGTCTGAATCCCGGTGACGAACGGTGCACCGGCGCGATTCCGAGCCTACCCCCGCAACGGCGTGCAGCTATTCGAGTGCCCACACTCCGTCACCTATGGTTCACCTCCGTTCGGGCCAACACGACGCGACCCCCGCGCAGGGCGACGTAAGACCAACGTCTACAGTGGCGTGGTACGTGCAAGCCCTTACGGAGCTTGCTGGTTTCTCTCTCAGGGGTGCGTGTGACGGCCGTCGAATCCCGTCCAGCGGGGGTGCTCGGGACGAGCCCCGGTCACCGGCCGTTCGGGGCCCGGGCCATGGCTTTCGTGGCTTTGACCAAGCCGCGGATCATCGAACTTCTGCTGATCACCACAGTGCCGGTGATGTTCCTGGCGGAGCAGGGCGTGCCCTCGCTCTGGCTGGTTCTCGCGACCTGCTTCGGCGGCTACCTGTCCGCGGGCGGCGCCAACGCCCTGAACATGTACATCGACCGCGACATCGACGCGCTGATGGACCGGACCTCGCAGCGCCCCCTGGTGACCGGCATGGTCAGCCCGCGGGAGTGCCTGGCCTTCGGCATCACCCTCGGCGTGGTCTCCACCCTGTTCTTCGGGCTGCTGATCAACTGGCTGTCGGCGGCGCTCTCGCTCGGCGCGCTCCTCTTCTACGTGGTCGTCTACACGATGCTGCTGAAGCGGCGCACCGCCCAGAACATCGTCTGGGGCGGCATCGCGGGCTGCATGCCGGTGCTGATCGGCTGGTCGGCGGTGAAGAACGAGGTCTCCTGGGCCGCCGTCATCCTCTTCCTCGTCATCTTCTTCTGGACGCCGCCGCACTACTGGCCGCTGTCGATGAAGGTGAAGGACGACTACGCGCGTGTCGGCGTGCCGATGCTGCCCGTCGTGGCCGGGAACAAGGTCGTGGCGCGTCAGATCGTGCTCTACAGCTGGGTGATGGTGGCGGTCTCGCTGCTGCTGACCCCGCTGGGCTACACGGGCTGGTTCTACACCTCGGTCGCGCTCCTCGCGGGCGGCTGGTGGCTGTGGGAGGCGCACGCGCTGCACGCGCGGGCCAAGGCGGGGGTGACGGGCGCGAAGCTCAAGGAGATGCGCCTGTTCCACTGGTCGATCACCTACGTGTCGCTGCTCTTCGTGGCGGTGGCCGTGGATCCCTTCCTCCGCTGATTACTCGCCGGTAGCATGCCCTCCATGGGAGACACCGCAGACACCGCAGACATCGCGGACGCCGCAGGCGCCGCGGACAAGAAGCAGGACCGCAAGGCGTCGAAGCTGGCCAAGCAGATCGCCGCCTTCGCCAAGGAGCACGGCGGCGCCGAGGGCCAGCTCGCCCACATCGGCCAGGCCGGCACCCGCATCGTGCTCGTGGGCACGGACGGCGGCTGGGGCGACCTGGTCGCCCCGTCCCTCGCCGTGGCGCAGCTGGCCGCCGAGAAGGCCGGTCTGACCCTCCACGAGGAGTTCGACGGCGAGTTCGCGGCGCGCGTGAAGACCGGCCCGTACGAGTGGACGCGCATGGCCGGCATCCAGATCGGCGGGGCCGCCAACCCGGCGGCCTGACCCGGTCCGACCCGGCTGCGACCGATCCGGTGCCGTCTCGGTCAACAGCGCGAGAAACACCTCACACCCCGCTCACCCGTTAGGACGTGTGGAAGCCCCTTCCTCACGTCCGCAACGGGATGACCGGATGATCGAAACGCCGCCCCTGGTGGACCAGTACTGCCACGGAGTACTCCGTACGGAGCTGGGCCTGGGCACCTTCGAGGCCCAGCTGCTCCCCGCGGCAGGACCGCCCGCCGCGGGCACCACCTCCTTCGACACCCAGACCGGCTTCGCCGTGCGCCGCTGGTGCCCGCCGCTGCTCGGGCTGGAACCGCACGCCGCCCCCGCCCGCTACCTGGCCCGGCGCCGCGAACTCGGCGTGTCCGAGTCGGCCCGGCTGCTGCTGAGGGGCTCCGGGGTCACCGCCTACGTGGTCGACACCGGGGAGTCCGGGGACCTCACCGGGCCCAAGGAACTGGCGCTCGCCGGGGACGCGGAGGCCTTCGAGGCGGTCCGGCTGGAGTTACTGGCCGAGCAGGCGGCCGACACCTCCGGGACGGTGGCCGCGTTCCTCGCCAACCTCGCCGGAGCCGTCCACCACGCAGCCGCCGGGGCCGCGGCCTTCACCTGCGCCGCCGGCCCGTCCTTCGCCGCCGAGCCGCCCGGACCCGGCGAGGTGCGCGGGGCTGCCGGGCGCTGGCTGGAGCGGCGCACGAAGGGCGGAGCCGTACGGGACCCCGTGCTCCTGCGGCACCTGCTGTGGAGCGCGGTGTCCTCCGGGCTGCCGCTCCAGCTGCGCACGGGCGCGGGGGAGCAGGCCGCGCTGACCGGCTTCGTACGGGCCACCGAGGGCCTGGGCGCGCGGCTCGTGCTGTTGGGGGAGTATCCGCACCACCGGCACGCGGCGCGGCTGGCCGCGGCCTTCCCGCACGTCTACGCGGACACCGGTCCGGCCCTCGGGCGGACCGGAGCCGGCGCCGCGACGGTGCTGGCGGAGCTGCTGGAGCTCGCGCCGTTCGGGAAGCTGATGTTCTCCAGCGGCGGGAGCCGGCTCCCCGAACTGCACGCGGTCGGCGCCCTGGTGTTCCGGGAGGCGCTGGGCCGGGTCCTGGGCGGCTGGGTCGCCGACGGGTCCTGGTCCTGGCGGGACGCCGACCGGGTGGCGGCCATGGTCGCGGCGGGCAATGCCCGCCGCGTGTACCGGCTGGACGAGCGGGGGTAGGGCGGCTCAGACCGCGGAGAGCTGCGGGTCGCCCTGGGCGGGGATCTCCGCCTGCTCCGCGGGCCGTTCGCGCAGGCTCAGCGCGACCCGGAGCACCGCGATCCACACGAGGCAGGAGCCGAGCATGTGCGCGGCGACCAGGAGCTCGGGCAGCTGGGTGAAGAACTGCACGTACCCGATGGCGCCCTGGGCCAGCAGCACGACCAGCAGGTCACGGGCGCGGGCACGGGTGTCGGCGGGGGCGTCGACCACGCGCAGTGCCAGCCACATCGCCAGGGCCAGCGCGCAGACCGCCCAGGCGGCGATGGCGTGCACGTGGGCCGTGGTCGCCCAGTCGAACGGCATCCGCTTGATCTCGCTGCGGTCGCCGGCGTGCGGTCCCGAACCGGTCACCACGGTGCCGGCCGCGATCAGGACGAAGGAGACGGCGAGCATCGCCCACGACAGCTTGCGCACCGGACCCGGCACGCGCGGCCGGGGGGCGGAGTCGCCCTCGCGGGTGCGCTGCCAGGTGATCGTGGTCACGGTGATCAGCGAGGTGGCGAGCAGGAAGTGGCCCGCCACGCTGTACGGGTTGAGCCCCGTCAGGACGGTGATGCCGCCGAGGACCGCGTTGCCCATCACGAGCGCGAACTGCACCCAGCCGAGCTTCGTCAGCGAGCGGCGCCAGGGCTTGGCCGAGCGGGCCGCCAGGATGATCCCGCCGACGGCCGCGCAGAGCACGTACGTCAGCATCCGGTTGCCGAATTCGATGGCGCCGTGGAATCCCTGCGCCTGCGTCACGATCAGGCTGTCGTCCGTGCACTTGGGCCAGGTGTCGCAGCCGAGTCCGGATCCGGTCAGCCGCACCGCGCCGCCCGTGACGACGATGACCACGCTCATGACGAGCGCGGCGGCCGCGGCGCGCCGGACGGTCCGAGGTGACGGCGTCCAGCGGTCGGCGATGTATGCGAATGGGTTCAACACGGCCCCTATCGTATGGGGCGCCTTGTGCAAACTTTCACGAGGGGGTGGTGTCGGGGCCGACGAGCAGGTGGAACCGGGCCCCCGCCGGGTCGCCCTCCTCGTGCCACCACAGCCGGATGCGCCAGTGGCCGCCCTCGCCCGGGCAGTCGGCCGAGGCCCTGAAGGCCTGCACCACTTCCGACGCCACGTCCTGGGCCGTCCTGTTCCGTACTTCCGTGGAGCTGTGCCAGGGGTGGCCCAGTACGGTCCACAGCCCGTCGGCGGTGCGCACCTCCACGCGCCACACCGCGAGCCAGGGCGTGACCTCCAGCATCGTGCCGACCTGCTCGGCCCCCAGCCCCAGCCGGGCCGCGATCTCCTCCTCCGCTACCCCCTGGATGCGGGCGGCGACCACGGCCTGCGGCAGCAGCCGCTCGGGCAGCAGCCCCTCCGAGCGCAGCCGGACCAGGGAGGCGAAGGCCAGGAAGCGCAGGCGCAGCTCGAGCTGGCGGCCGATGTGGTCGAGGGCCTCCTCGGCCTCCTCGGACTCCTCCGCGCCGGTGTCCGCGAGCAGCAGCTGGCGGAAGTCCGCCTCCGCGTCCACCGCCCAGGCCACGGCCTCCTCGGCGAGACCCAGCTCCGCGAGGCGGTCCCCGAGGAACACCTTCGCCTGGGCGAGCCCCCGCCGGTTGACCGGATCGCGCTGGTCCAGGCCCGACCACACCTCGACGGCGGTGCGGGTCAGGTCACGGGCGCGCTCGCCGGCGGCCCGCTCCATGGCGCTGGGGCCCTCGGAGGCGGCGGGCCCCAGCGGATGCCGCGGCAGCCGCTCGTCGTCGCTCAGCGGCCAGGCGAGCCACACCCCGTGGTTGATCAGCCCGCGCGCGTACCAGCGGGCGAAGTCGGGGGAGTACGGCGCCGCGCGCTCGGAGCTGCGCAGCCCCTCCTCGATCGTGGCGAGGGCGCCCGCACGGTCCCCCTCGGCGAAGCGCAGGGCGGCCCGGTCGGCCAGCCGCAGACCCAGCAGCGCGGTGCACTCCGGATCGTCGGAGAGCGGGCGCAGGGCCCCGATCAGTTCGTCGAGCAGCCGCTCGCGTTCCCCGGGCTCCGCGTGCGCCGCCCCCGACCGCACCCGTGCCCATTGCTCGTCCAGCCGAAGTACGGCCTCCCGCTGCACCATGTCCGCCCCCCGGCTTCATGTGTGGTGGCGTCCATCCTCGCGGCATTTCCGCCGCGAGGGGAGGGGTTTCATTCCCAGCGGAAGAGCCGCGCGGCGGCGCCCAGACCGAGTACGGCCCAGGCGGCGAGCACGGCCGCATCGCCCCACGGCAGCGCCGCCCCGTGCTGGAGCACCTCGCGCAGGCCGTCGGACAGGGCCGAGATGGGCAGCAGGCCCAGGACGGCCTGGACGCCTCCCGGGAACTTCTCCAGCGGCACGATCACCCCGCCGCCGACGAGCAGCAGCAGGAACACCAGGTTGGCGGCGGCCAGGGTGATCTCGGCCTTCAGGGTGCCCGCCATCAGGAGCCCCAGCCCCGAGAAGGCGGCGGTGCCGAGCAGGATCAGGGCGGCGACCGCCAGCGGGTTGCCGTGCGGGGACCAGCCCAGCGCGAAGGCGATCACCGTCAGCAGCGCGATCTGGAGCACCTCGGTCACCAGCACCGACAGGGTCTTCGCCGCCATCAGCGCCCGGCGCGGCAGCGGGGAGGCCCCGAGCCGCTTGAGGACCCCGTAGCGGCGGTCGAAGCCGGTGGCGATGGCCTGGCCGGTGAAGGCGGTGGACATCACGGCGAGGGCCAGGACGCCGGGGGCCAGGAAGTCCACGGACTTCCCGTCGCCGCCCTCCTCAACAGGCACCGTGATGATGTCGACGGCCGAGAACAGGGTCAGCAGCAGCGCCGGGATGACCACGGTCAGCAGCAGCTGCTCCCCGTTGCGCAGCAGCATCCGGGTCTCCAGCGCGGTCTGCGCCAGGACCATGCGGGACACCGGGGCCGCTCCCGGGCTGGGGGTGAACGTACCGGCGCTCATGCGCGCAGCTCCTTACCGGTCAGTTCCAGGAAAACGTCTTCGAGGGTGTGCCGCTCCACCGTGAGGCTGTCCGGCATCACGCCGTGCTGCGCGCACCAGGAGGCGACGGTGGCCAGCAGTTGCGGGTCGACGTCGCCGGTGACCCGGTAGGAGCCGGGGAGGAGCTCGGCGGCCTGGGTGCCGTCGGGCAGCGCCTTCAGCAGCGAGGCGAGGTCGAGGGAGGGGCGGCCGGTGAAGCGCAGGGTGTTCTCGGCGCCGCCCCGGCACAGCTGCTCGGGGCTGCCGTGGGCGATGACCCGGCCCGCGTCGACGATGGCGACCTCGTCCGAGAGCTGCTCGGCCTCGTCCATGTGGTGGGTGGTGAGGACGACGGTGACCCCGTCGGCGCGCAGTTCCCGTACGAGTTCCCAGGTCGCGCGGCGGGCCTGCGGGTCCAGGCCGGCCGTGGGCTCGTCCAGGAAGACCAGCTCGGGGCGGCCGACCACGGCCATGGCCAGCGCCAGGCGCTGCTGCTGGCCGCCGGAGAGCCGGCGGTAGGGGGTGCGGCCGCAGCCGCCGAGGCCGAGGCGCTCCACCAGGGGGTCCACCTCGAGCGGGTCGGCGTACAGCTTCGCCATGTGGCGGAGCATCTCGACGGCGCGGGCTCCGGAATAGACGCCCCCCGACTGCAGCATCACGCCGATCCGGGACCGCAGTGCCCCGGCCTGGGCGACCGGGTCGAGGCCGAGGACGCGGACGGTTCCGGCGTCCGGGCGGCGGTAGCCCTCGCAGGTTTCCACCGTGGTCGTCTTGCCCGCGCCGTTGGGGCCGAGGACGGCGGTGACGGAGGCCCGGCGGACGGTGAGGTCCAGTCCGTCCACCGCTGTCTTGGGGCCGTACCGCTTCACCAGTCCGCGGATCTCCACGGCGGGGTCGTTGCTCATGGGCAATGAGTCTACGGAGCCCGGGAAGGGGTCCTTGGTCCCGGGGGCGCAAGGGTCACGGGCCCGCCCGTCGGTGACCTTTTCGCCCGGGCCGGGCCCGCCCCGGGCCCTGGCGTCGCATGATGGACAGCACCGCTCAGAACGTCGAAGCAACCTCGGGCCAGGCCGAGCACAAGGCCCACGACCCGGGGCACCCGCCGCGGTTCGGGGGCCCTGTGCCTGGGCGTCTGGATGTCACCCGGGCCCGGGGGAACGCCGCGAAGATCTTCGTGCTGTGGCTGCCCGTGGCGGTGTTCGTCGCCGTCGGATTCGAACACTGCGTGGCGAACATGGCTCTTTTCGGTCTCGCGATCCTCGACGGTTCGGCGTCTTTGAGTGATCTCTTCCGGAATCTCGCGTTCACCGTGCCGGGCGACATCGTGGGCGGAGGACTGCTGGTGGGGGCCGTGTACCGGTTCGCCGGAGGCGCCCGCAGAGGAGACGGAATGTTTGCCTCCGAATAACTCTGCGTCGACAAATTAGGTAACCCTTAGTGATGGATGACACCAGGAGTGGCGTCCGTCACGGCTTGTCGGGGCTCGGTTAATTACGCAACAATGGCGTTGTGAAAAACGGCGAACGGCAGATCGAGACCCCCCAGGGGGAGCTCGCCACCGGGGAGCGGTCGACCCGCAACCGAGTGGCGCGCTCGATCCTGGACCACGGTCCGTCCACCGTCGCCGACCTCGCCCAGCGCCTCGGCCTCACCCAGGCCGCCGTCCGCCGCCACCTCGACACGCTCGTCGCCGACGACGTGGTCGAACCCCGCGAGCAGCGTGTGTACGGCACGCGCACCCGGGGCCGGCCCGCCAAGGTGTTCGCGCTCACCGACTGCGGCCGGGACGCCTTCGACCAGTCCTACGACACGCTCGCCGCGGACGCCCTGCGCTGGATCGCGCAGTCCGTCGGCGGAGGCGAGCAGGGCGAGGCGGCCGTCGCCGCCTTCGCCCGGTCCCGGATGGAGGCGCAGGCGCGGAGCTACCGGGAAGCCGTCGACGCGGCCGCTCCTGCGGCCCGTACGGAGGCCCTGGCCAAGGCGTTGACCGCGGACGGGTACGCTGCTACGGCGAAGAGCGCTCCCGGTCCGCACAGCGGTGAACAGCTCTGCCAGCACCACTGCCCGGTCGCCCATGTCGCCGAGCAGTTCCCGCAGCTCTGCGAGGCGGAGACCGAGGTCTTCTCCCGCCTGCTCGGGACACATGTGCAGCGCCTCGCCACGATCGCCCACGGCGACGGAGTGTGCACCACGTTCATTCCGCGTAGCGCGAGCGCCACACAGACCGACACATCAGTATCTGCAAGTACGGCCGGGAGGAACCCCGCATGACCACGGAGACTGCTCACCCTGAGCTCGATGGCCTGGGCACCTACGAATACGGCTGGGCCGACTCCGACGCGGCCGGTGCCGCGGCCAAGCGGGGTCTGTCCGAGGACGTCGTCCGCGACATCTCGGCGAAGAAGTCCGAGCCGGAGTGGATGCTCAACCTCCGCCTCAAGGGCCTGAAGCTGTTCGACAAGAAGCCCATGCCGATGTGGGGCTCGGACCTCTCCGGCATCGACTTCGACAACATCAAGTACTTCGTGCGCTCCACCGAGAAGCAGGCCGCTTCGTGGGAGGAACTGCCCGAGGACATCAAGAACACGTACGACAAGCTCGGCATCCCGGAGGCGGAGAAGCAGCGCCTCGTCGCCGGTGTCGCGGCCCAGTACGAGTCCGAGGTCGTCTACCACCAGATCCGCGAGGACCTGGAGGAGCAGGGCGTCATCTTCCTCGACACGGACACCGCGCTCAAGGAGCACCCGGAGCTCTTCCAGGAGTACTTCGGCACGGTCATCCCCGTCGGTGACAACAAGTTCGCCTCGCTGAACACCGCGGTGTGGTCGGGCGGCTCGTTCATCTACGTCCCCAAGGGTGTCCACGTGGACATCCCGCTCCAGGCCTACTTCCGCATCAACACGGAGAACATGGGCCAGTTCGAGCGGACGCTGATCATCGTCGACGAGGACGCCTACGTCCACTACGTCGAGGGCTGCACCGCCCCGATCTACTCCTCGGACTCGCTGCACAGCGCCGTGGTCGAGATCATCGTGAAGAAGGGCGGCCGCTGCCGCTACACGACCATCCAGAACTGGTCGAACAACGTCTACAACCTGGTCACCAAGCGCGCCGTGGCGTACGAGGGCGCGACCATGGAGTGGATCGACGGCAACATCGGTTCCAAGGTCACGATGAAGTACCCGGCCGTCTACCTGATGGGCGAGCACGCCAAGGGCGAGACGCTCTCCATCGCCTTCGCGGGCGAGGGCCAGCACCAGGACGCCGGCTCCAAGATGGTCCACATGGCGCCGAACACCTCCTCGAACATCGTCTCCAAGTCGGTGGCGCGGGGCGGCGGCCGCACCTCCTACCGCGGTCTCGTCGAGATCGGCGAGGGCGCTGCGGGATCCAAGTCCAACGTGCTGTGCGACGCGCTCCTGGTCGACACGATCTCCCGCTCGGACACCTACCCCTACGTGGACGTCCGCGAGGACGACGTCACGATGGGTCACGAGGCCACCGTCTCCAAGGTCTCCGACGACCAGCTCTTCTACCTGATGCAGCGCGGGCTCACCGAGTTCGAGGCCATGGCCATGATCGTGCGCGGCTTCGTCGAGCCGATCGCGAAGGAGCTGCCCATGGAGTACGCGCTGGAGCTGAACCGGCTGATCGAGCTGCAGATGGAGGGTTCGGTCGGTTAGTCCCGACCGCCCCGACCTCCCGCAGACCAGTCTTTACGTAGGAAGAGAGCAACACGACAGCCATGGCTGAGGCTCAGAACATTCCGGCGGGCTCCACCACCGCCGGCGCGATTGCGGTGGCCGCCGAGTCCACCGTCGCCACCCGGATGAGCGCGCCCCCGTCCTTCGACGTGGCCGACTTCCCGGTACCGAACGGCCGCGAGGAGGAGTGGCGGTTCACCCCGCTGGCCCGCCTCAAGGGCCTGCACGACGGCACCGCGGTCGCCAACGGCACCATGAAGGCCCAGATCGAGGCGCCCGACGGCGTGACCGTCGAGTCCGTCGAGCGTGACGACGAGCGGATCGGCAAGGCCGGCACCCCCGTCGACCGGGTCTCGGCGCAGGCCTTCTCCTCGTTCGCCAAGGCCACGGTCGTCACCGTGCCCAAGGAGACCGTGCTCGCCGAGCCCATCCGGGTCGCGCTGCACGGCGAGGGCGGCACGACCTTCGGTCACACCGTCTTCGACATCAAGCCGTTCGCCGAGGCGACCATCGTGATCGACCACACCGGTGACGGCGTGCGCGCCGCCAACGTCGACATCCTCGTCGGCGACGGCGCCAAGGTGACCTTCGTGTCCGTCCAGGACTGGGACGACACCGCTGTGCACACCTCGCAGCACAACGCCCTGGTCGGCCGCGACGCGAGCTTCAAGTCCGTGGTCGTCACCTTCGGCGGCGACCTGGTGCGCCTGCACCCGCGCGTCAGCTACGCGGGCCCCGGCGGCGAGGCCGAGATGCTCGGTCTGTACTTCACGGACGCCGGCCAGCACCAGGAGCACCGCCTCCTGGTCACGCACGACGCCCCGCACTGCAAGTCCAACGTGGTCTACAAGGGCGCGCTCCAGGGCCAGGACGCCCACGCCGTCTGGATCGGTGACGTGCTCATCGAGAAGACCGCCGAGGGCACCGACACCTACGAGATGAACCGCAACCTCGTCCTCACGGACGGGGCACGGGTCGACTCGGTGCCGAACCTGGAGATCGAGACCGGCGAGATCGTCGGCGCCGGCCACGCCTCCGCCACCGGCCGTTTCGACGACGAGCAGCTCTTCTACCTCCAGGCCCGCGGCATCCCGGCCGACGAGGCCCGCCGCCTGGTCGTGCGCGGCTTCTTCGCCGAGCTCGTCCAGCAGATCGGTGTCGCCGACATCGAGGAGCGCCTCATCGCGAAGATCGAGGCCGAGCTGGCGGCGGCCGTCTGATGACGTACCTCAAGGTCTGCACGCTGAGCGAGCTGGAAGAGAACACCCCCAAGCGGGTGGAACTCGACGGCACGCCGGTGTCGATCGTCTCCACCGACGGGGAGGTGTTCGCGATCAACGACATCTGCTCGCACGCGAACGTCTCCCTCTCGGAGGGCGAAGTCGAGGACTGCATGATCGAGTGCTGGCTGCACGGGTCGGCCTTCGACCTGCGCACCGGCAAGCCCTCGGGTCTGCCCGCGACGCGCCCCGTACCCGTTTACCCCGTAAAGATCGAAGGGGACGACGTGCTCGTCTCCCTCACCCAGGAGTCCTGAGGTATCCATGGCAACGCTTGAAATCCACGACCTGCACGTCTCCGTCGAGGCCGAGAACGGCGCCCGCGAGATCCTCAAGGGCGTCGACCTCACCGTCAAGCAGGGTGAGACGCACGCCATCATGGGTCCGAACGGCTCCGGCAAGTCCACGCTGGCGTACTCGCTGGCCGGTCACCCGAAGTACACGATCACCGGCGGCACGGTGACCCTCGACGGCGAGGACGTCCTCGAGATGTCCGTCGACGAGCGCGCCCGCGCCGGCGTCTTCCTCGCCATGCAGTACCCGGTCGAGGTCCCCGGCGTCTCGGTCTCCAACTTCCTGCGCACCTCCGCCACCGCCATCCGCGGCGAGGCCCCCAAGCTGCGCACCTGGGTGAAGGAGGTCAAGTCCGCGATGGAGCAGCTCCAGATGGACCCGGCCTTCGCCGAGCGCAACGTCAACGAGGGCTTCTCCGGCGGTGAGAAGAAGCGCCACGAGATCCTCCAGCTGGAGCTCCTCAAGCCGAAGATCGCGATCCTCGACGAGACCGACTCCGGCCTGGACGTCGACGCGCTGCGCATCGTCTCCGAGGGCGTCAACCGCGTCCGCGAGTCCGGTGAGGTCGGCACGCTGCTGATCACCCACTACACGCGCATCCTGCGCTACATCAAGCCCGACTTCGTGCACGTGTTCGCGAACGGCCGCATCGCCGAGTCCGGCGGCGCCGAGCTCGCCGACCAGCTGGAGAACGAGGGCTACGACAAGTACGTGAAGGGTGGCGCGACCGCGTGACACAGCTGCCCGGCCTCCTCGACATCGAGGCGATCCGCAAGGACTTCCCCCTGCTGGATCGTGTGGTCCACGACGGGAAGAAGATCGTTTACCTGGACAACGCTGCGACCTCGCAGAAGCCGCGCCAGGTGCTCGACGCGCTGAACGCCTACTACGAACGGCACAACGCCAACGTCCACCGCGGCGTGCACGTGCTCGCCGAGGAGGCCACGGCACTGTACGAGGGCGCCCGCGACAAGGTCGCCGCCTTCATCAACGCGCCGAGCCGCGACGAGGTGATCTTCACGAAGAACGCCTCGGAGTCGCTCAACCTGGTCGCGAACATGCTCGGCTGGGCCGACGAGCCCTACCGGGTCGACCGCGACACCGAGATCGCCATCACCGAGATGGAGCACCACTCGAACATCGTCCCGTGGCAGCTGCTGGCGCAGCGCACCGGCGCGAAGCTGAAGTGGTTCGGCCTCACGGACAACGGCCGGCTCGACCTGTCCAACATCGAAGAGGTCATCACGGAGAAGACGAAGATCGTCTCCTTCACGCTGGTCTCCAACATCATGGGCACGGTCAACCCGGTCGAGGCGATCGTCCGGCGTGCCCAGGACGTCGGCGCGCTGGTGCTGATCGACGCCTCGCAGGCCGCTCCGCACATGCCGCTGGACGTGCAGGCGCTCGGCGCCGACTTCGTGGCCTTCACCGGCCACAAGATGTGCGGCCCGACCGGCATCGGCGTCCTGTGGGGCCGCCAGGAGCTCCTGGAGGACCTGCCTCCGTTCCTCGGCGGCGGCGAGATGATCGAGACCGTGTCGATGCACGCCTCGACCTACGCGCCGGCCCCCCACAAGTTCGAGGCGGGTACGCCCCCGATCGCCCAGGCCGTCGGCCTCGGCGCGGCCGTGGACTACCTGACCGCGATCGGCATGGACAAGATCGCGGCTCACGAGCACGCGATCACCGAGTACGCGATCAAGCGGCTCGCCGAGGTGCCCGACCTGCGGATCATCGGTCCCACCACGGCCGAGGACCGCGGCGCCGCGATCTCCTTCGTGCTGGGCGACATCCACCCGCACGACGTCGGCCAGGTGCTGGACGAGCAGGGCATCGCGGTCCGCGTGGGACACCACTGCGCCCGCCCGGTCTGCCTGCGGTACGGAATTCCGGCGACCACGCGAGCGTCTTTCTACCTGTACTCCTCTCCCGCCGAGGTCGACGCGCTGATCGACGGGCTGGAGCACGTACGGAACTTCTTCGGCTGACAGGACGAGGACGCTGTGAAGCTGGATTCGATGTACCAGGAACTGATCCTGGACCACTACAAGCACCCGCACGGGCGTGGCCTGCGCGACGGTGACGCCGAGGTGCACCACGTCAACCCGACGTGCGGCGACGAGATCACGCTTCGCGTGAAGTACGACGGCGAGACGCTGACGGACGTCTCGTACGAGGGCAACGGCTGCTCCATCAGCCAGGCCAGCGCGTCCGTGCTCAACGAGCTGCTGGTCGGCAAGGACCTGGCCGAGGCGCAGAAGATCCAGGCCGTGTTCCTGGAGATGATGCAGTCCAAGGGCAAGATCGAGCCCGACGAGGCCATGGAGGAGGTGCTGGAGGACGCGGTCGCGTTCGTCGGCGTCTCCAAGTACCCGGCTCGTGTGAAGTGTGCTCTCCTGAGTTGGATGGCGTGGAAGGACGCGACGGCCCAGGCTCTGGGCGACGCGGAGAGGAAGACGGCATGACCGAGAACGCGACGCCCGAGGCGTCGACCAAGCCGGCCACCGAGGAGGAGGTCCGCGAGGCCCTCTACGACGTGGTCGACCCCGAGCTGGGCATCGACGTCGTCAACCTGGGCCTGATCTACGGCATCCACATCGACGACGCGAACATCGCCACCCTCGACATGACCCTGACCTCGGCGGCCTGCCCGCTGACGGACGTCATCGAGGACCAGGCGAAGTCGGCGACGGACGGCATCGTCAGCGAACTCCGGATCAACTGGGTCTGGATGCCGCCGTGGGGCCCGGACAAGATCACGGACGACGGTCGTGAGCAGCTCCGCGCGCTCGGCTTCAACGTCTGATCCAGCGCCTGCTCCGAGGGCCCCCGGCACGGTCGTGCCGGGGGCCCTCGCTGTTCTCCGGACCGCCAAGTGACGTGCACCGGGAGTTGGCCACGGTGGCCGAATCTTCTCGACGGTCGTCACGGCGAGCGCCGTGAGGGAGAGGACGCCTTGAAGAAGCAGCTCGGTATCGCGAGTGCCGCGGGAATCGCCGCACTGATCGTCGCCGCGACGGTCATGCCCGCACACGCGGTCACCTACGGGACCCCGACGATCGCGCTGTCCGCCGGCTACCTGTCGGGATCCGTGGGCGGGGTGGGCGACCAGACCGTCGACGTCACCGTCGGGCAGAGCGGCGCCGACGTCTCCGCCCTGACCGTCAGCGCGTCCGCCTCCAGCAAGGCCTCCGTCGCCGGGACCGGCGACGTCACGGTGACCGGCACCGGGGCCGTGCGCCGGCTGGCCGTCACGGCGCACAGCCGCGGCTACACCAACCTGACGATCAAGGTCACCGGGCTCGGCGGCAAGACCGCCACCAAGACCCTCTCCTACGCCGCCTCCGCGGCCGTCCAGAACCCGGCCGACGCCCGCTACTTCAGCGGCGCCTCGGACTCCTCGGCCGCCGTGGACGTCGGCGGCGGCTACACGGTCGTCGCGGACGACGAGTCGAACGTGCTGCGCCTGTACGACCGTTCCGGCTCCGCAGCCCCCGTGCGCACCTGGGACTTCAGCTCCCAGCTCGGTGTCACCAAGGAGGTGGACATCGAGGGCGCGACCCGGATCGGCAACACCATCTACTGGACCGGCTCGCTCGGCAACAACAAGGACGGCGAGTACAAGGCCCCCCGCAACACCGTGTTCACCACGACGGTGACCGGCTCGGGTTCGGGCACCCAGCTCGCCTACGGGCGCTCGTACAAGAAGCTCCGCGACGACCTGGTGGCCTGGGACGTGGCGAACGGGAACCGGTACGGCTTCGCGGCCGGCACGGCGACGGGGCAGGCGCCCAAGCAGATCGACGGGTTCAACGTGGAGGGGCTGGAGTTCGCCCCCGGCTCGACCACCACGGCCTACGTGGGCTTCCGCGCCCCGCTGGCCCCGGCCGTGCTCGGCGGCAAGGCCCTGATCGTGCCGGTCACCAACTTCGACCAGGTCCTGGCGACCGGGGCCAAGGCGGTCGTCGGATCGCCGATCGAGCTGGACCTCGGCGGGCTGTCGGTCCGCGACATCCGCAAGAACGCGCAGAACCAGTACCTGATCCTGGCGGGCTCCTGGGCCGCCGACGACAACTCGGACCCGTACGCGCTCTACCAGTGGGACGGCGTCCCCGGCCACGCGCCCGTCAAGCGGACCGACCTGCCGACCACCGACCCGGGCGGCTGGGAGGCCATCGTGGAGGTGCCCGACCTGTCGGTGGCGGGCGCGCGGGTGCAGCTGATCACGGACAGCGGCTCGGCGGACCTGTACGGGGACGGCATCGAGGCCAAGGACCTGACGCACCCCGAGTGGAAGAAGGCCCGCGCGGCCTGGTTCACGCTCGGCTAGGCCTCGATGTGTACGGGTGTACGCAACGATGCGTACGCCCGTACACTCGCACGTATGCCCTACGTACTGCTTGCCGCCGCCATAGCCGCCGAGGTCGCCGGGACCACCGCGATGAAGTACAGCGACGGCTTCACGAAACTCTGGCCGTCGCTGGGCACGCTGCTCGGTTACGTGATCGCCTTCACCCTGCTCGCGCAGACGCTGAAGTCGATGTCGGTGGGCACGGCGTACGCGATCTGGGCGGGCGTCGGCACGGCCGCCATCGCCGCCATCGGCATGCTCTTCATGGGGGAGGCGGCCACCGCCGCGAAGGTCGCGGGCCTGGTCCTGGTGATCGCCGGCGTGGTCCTGCTGAACCTCGGCGGGGCGCACTGATGCCCCCGGGCGTGCGGCGCTACGACCCCGACCGGCGGCAGCGGATCATCGACGCGGCGATCCGGGTGGTGGGCGCCAAGGGCATCGCGGGGCTGAGCCACCGCAGCGTGGCCGCGGAGGCCGACGTGCCGCTCGGGTCGACCACGTACCACTTCAAGACCCTGGACGACCTGCTGGTCGCGGCGCTGCGCCAGGCCAACGAGGGCTCCGCCCCGGCCCTGGAGGTGCGGGAGGGCGATGATCTCGCGGGGGCGCTGGCCCGGCTGCTGGGGGAGTTCCTTGCGGCCGACCGAGGCCGCGCCGAGCTGGAGTACGAGCTCTACCTGGCGGCCCTGCGCCGGCCGGCGCTGCGGCCGGTGGCGGCGGAGTGGTGCGAGTCGGTCGTGGCGGCACTGGCCCCCCGGACCGATCCGGTCACGGCCCGCGCGCTGGTCGCCGTCATGGACGGCATCAGCCTCCAGGTCCTCCTGACGGACGCCGAGTACGACGAGCGGTACGCCCGCGACATCCTGAGCCGGGTCCTGGGGCCGGTCTAGCGGGCGCGCCGCTGCCGGGGGCCGGCCGCCCGGACCCCGGTCCTCACGCGCCGGACAGGCTGGTTCGCCTCCGGCGTTCGAGGCGCGGGGTCTGGGGCGGAGCACCATGACGGGTCCGGGCGGAGCCCGGGGAACGGTGGAAGGGCGGGCCGGGGAAGCGCTCCGCGCATCGGCCCCGGCTCGGCCACGGCTCCGGCCGTGGCCAGGGCTCCGGCCCGGGTGCACGGCCCGCCCGGCGGCGTGCCGGGGTCGTCAGGACGGGCCGGGCCCAGGGGTCGTCAGGACGGGGTGCGGACCGCGGTCAGGGCGGCGGCCACCGAGGCCTCGATGTCCCGGATCGGGTAGATCACCTCGCGGACCACCCGCTCCCGGTCCAGCACCAGCGTCAGCCGCTTCAGCCGGCTCGTCCCCGCCGCGCGGAACGTCGGCAGCCGCAGCGCCGCCGTCAGGCCGAGCTCCGCGTCCGAGAGCAGCGGGAACCGCAGCCCCTCCTTCTCCGCGAACTCGCGCTGCTCGTCGGGCCGCTGCGTGGAGACCCCGTGTACGGTGGCGCCGGCCGCCGTGAACTCCGCGAGCTGGTCGCGGTACGTGCACGACTCGAACGTACAGCCCTTGGCGCCCGGGATCCCGGCCCAGCCGGGCGGGTAGGACTCGGCGCGCGCGTAGGCGGCCGGGAAGCAGTACAGGACCGTGAACGGGGTGTCCGCCACCGGGTCGCGCAGCTCGCCGAAACGGTCCGGCAGCAGCAGCTCCGGCATCCGCGTGCCGCGCAGCGCGTGCACCCGTTCCGCCTCCTTCGAGGCCTCCTGCGTCGTCGCCGTCATCTCTCCCTCTCCCAGGATCCAGGCGTCTCCCCAGTCCTGGAGTGCGACCAGGACCGGCAGCAGCCCCCGCCCGCGCGGGGTCAGCCGGTATTCGTGCCGCACCGGGCGCTCCTGGTACGGCTCGCGCGAGAGCACCCCGGCCTCGACGAGCAGCTTCAGCCGTTCGGTGAGGACCTTGCGGGACATCCCGAGCTCGCGCTGGAGCTCGTCGAACCGGTGCAGGCCGCGCGCGGTGTCGCGCACGATCAGCAGCGTCCACCAGTCGCCCACGACTTCGAGGGCCTGGGCGATGGAGCAGTCGGCGTCGCCGAGGTGCGTGCGCTGGGCCATGGGACTCCTTTTCCGTTGACCCAAGGCTGTCATGCTGACATAGTCCGTTCCTAAAGGGAACTAACTAAGTGGATCAGAGAACGCGGGGGACATGGATGTGCTGCAGGGGTTCAAGGACGTACCGCGGGTCGTGTGGCTGCTGGCTGCGGGGATCTTCGTCAATGCCGTCGTCAGCTTCACCTTCGTCTTCGTCTTCCTCTACCTGACCGGCACGCGCGGCCTCGGCCCCGCCCAGGCGGGCCTCGTCGTCGGCATCGGAGGCATCGGCCTGGTCGCCGGTAACTTCACCGGCGGCTGGTACGGCGACCGCTTCGGCCACCGCCGCGTGCTGCTCACCGCCTCCGCGCTCGGCGGCGCCGCCCTGATCGTCCTGCCGACGGTCCCCACCGGCCTGCTCGCCCTCGTGCTGCCGCTCGCCCAGTACGCCTCCGGGGTGATCCGCGCCGCCAACTCCGCGCTGGTCGCCGTCACCGTGCCGGAGGGCTCCCGGCGCCAGGCCTTCGCCGTCACCCGCTGCCTGTCCAACGCGGGCTTCGCGGCGGGCGCCCCCCTCGGGGCCCTGATCGCGACCGGGCTCTCGTACGGCTGGCTCTTCGTCGCGGACGGCCTCGGCACCCTCTTCTTCGCCGTCTGGACCGCCCGGGTCGTCCCGGCGCGCGCCCAAGGCCCCTTCCACGGCCCCCGAAGGGGGTCCGGGCCGCGGAGGGCTCTGGCAGGAACTGCGCGCGAGGCCGGCCGTCCTCGTGCTGCTCGGCGCGATCGTCGTCATCGACCTCGTCTACCGGCAGCACTACACGACGTTCCCGGTCTTCCTCGCCGACCACGGCATGGACACCCGCGCGTACGGGCTGCTGATCGGGATCAACGGCGCCGTCATCATGCTCCTGGAGATCCCCGCCGCACTCGCCCTGCGCCGGCGCTCCCCGCTGCACGTCATCGGCACCGGACTCGTGCTCGTGGGCGGCGGCTACGCGATGCTGCTGCTCGGGGTGGGAGCCGCCAGCACGATCGCGATGATGGTGCTGCTCACGCTCGGCGAGATCCTCTACAAGACCACCGCCACCGCGTACGTCGCCGACGAGTCGCCCGAGCACGCCATCGGCCGGTTCCAGAGCCTGTACGCAGGCGTGTCCGTCAGCGGTGTCGTCCTCGCAGGACCGCTCGGCGGGGCCCTGTACGCGGCGGCGCCCGGCCTGCTGTGGCCCCTGTGCGCGGCACTCGGCGCGGCAGCCGGGGCAACCGTGCTGGCCATGGGCGTGCGGGGGGCGCGGCGACGCGCGAGACCGGCACATGAGACCGGTTCGCCCAGGGCGGCCGTCGCCGGTTAGGTTTCGGGCATGACTGCTACGCGTACCACCGGCGCCGTCGCCGCCGGACTTGCCACCATCACCGCCGACGGCACCGTCCTCGACACCTGGTTCCCCGCCCCCGAGCTGGTCGCCGAGCCCGGCCCGGCCGGCACCGAGCGCCTCACCGCCGAGCAGGCCGTGGAGCTCCTCGGCGCCGGCGCGGCCAAGGCGATCCGTACGGACGCGGTCCGCGGCGTCGAGGTCGTAGCCGTCCGCACCGTGATCGCCTCCCTGGAGGACAAGCCGCTGGACGCGCACGACGCGTACCTGCGCCTGCACCTGCTCAGCCACCGCCTGGTCAAGCCGCACGGCCAGAACCTCGACGGCGTGTTCGGCCTGCTGACCAACGTCGCCTGGACCTCGCTGGGCCCGGTCGCCGTCGACCAGGTCGAGACCGTCCGCCTCAACGCCCGCGCCGAGGGCCTGCACCTCCAGGTCACCTCGATCGACAAGTTCCCGCGGATGACGGACTACGTCGCCCCCAAGGGCGTGCGCATCGCCGACGCCGACCGGGTCCGCCTCGGCGCGCACCTCGCCGAGGGCACCACCGTCATGCACGAGGGCTTCGTCAACTTCAACGCCGGCACGCTCGGCACCTCCATGGTCGAGGGCCGCATCTCCGCGGGCGTCGTGGTCGGCGACGGCTCCGACATCGGCGGCGGCGCGTCCACCATGGGCACCCTCTCGGGCGGTGGCAAGCAGATCATCTCGATCGGCGAGCGCACCCTGATCGGCGCCGAGGCGGGCATCGGCATCGCCCTCGGCAACGAGTGCGTCGTCGAGGCCGGCCTGTACGTCACCGCCGGCACCCGGGTCACCCTGCCGGACGGCCAGGTCGTCAAGGCGCTGGAGCTGTCCGGCGCCGACAACATCCTCTTCCGCCGCAACTCCACCACCGGCGCCGTCGAGGCCCGCCCGTACAAGGCGAACTGGGGCGGCCTGAACGAGGTCCTGCACAGCCACAACTGACGCCCTGCCGCACCCGCCCCCGGCCCGGCCGCGGGCGGCGGCCGCACCCCGTCAGCACTGAGCGCCCTTCCGCGGCCGTACCGCGGGAGGGCGCTCAGCCGCGTTCCGGGCCGCCGCGTACGCCCGGTCGATCTCGCCCAGGTACTGCTCCGCACGGAAGCGGACCTCCCCGACCACCCCGCCGTCGCGGCCCGGGTACATCAGGTCCGACCAGATGACCGTCCCGCCCCGCAGCCGGATCCGGAGGGAGAGCGTCTCCGGCCCTTGCCCGGGCCGCACCAGGGCCGCCACGTCCACCGTACGCGGCGAATCCGCAGGCTGGAGCGGTCCGCCGGGGCGCAGGAGCAGGACCGGGTCGATGCCCGCCATCCTGCTGTCGCTGCGCGCCACCAGGTCGAGCCCGTCGACGAACAGGAAGGTGTGCACGGCCGTGCACACCGGCGGGCCGGGGCAGGCGCTGAGGAGCAGCGTGCTCGTCGCGGTGGCGCCGCGGCCGCCGGGTGCGGCGGCCCGCAGGCTGCGCGGGGGTCTACGGGGCATCCGCCCGGTGTGACGTCATGCGCGGATCGTAGCGGCCGCGCCGCGTCGCACCGGCCTGGTTTTCGCCGTGACCGGCCGCCCCGGGCGGGGCGGCCGGTCACGGCAGCGCCCTCCCACCCGCTCGGGGTGGGAGGGCGCTGCCGGCGTGTGCGAGGCGTCAGCTGAACGGGATCCTGCGGACCAGGCCCGCGAAGGCCTCCTTCTCCGCCTCGGTCAGCTCCACCGCCTCCATCGGGTGCGCGGCGGCGCCGCGCTGGGCCGGGATCACCGCCAGACCGTCGAAGGCGCCCGGCTCGGGGTGGTGGAAGCGGCTGTCCCACAGCATGTGGCCGAGGCCGACGAACCAGACGATGGCCGCGACCAGCAGGACGGCGAGGCCGATCTCCTGGGCGAGGGAGATGGAGGGGAACACGCGGTCCTCCAAACGAGGATGCAAGATCGGGCGTGGGGATACTCAACACCACAACCGGTCGATTCGGTAGGGATGTGGTGAGCGTCACGCCAGGGCCGAAAGGCCCTACTTTGCGTCAGGTCGCTCCGCCAGCGACAGCTTGAAGCCCTCGTGGCTGCGCGCGAAGCCCAGCCGTTCGTAGAAGCGGTGGGCGGCCGTGCGCCGCTTGTTGCTGGTCAGCTGGACGAGGCCGCAGCCGCGCTCGCGGGCCCGCACCACGGCCAGCCGCATCAGCTCCGCGCCGAGCCCCTCGCCGCGGCGGTCCGCGCGGACCCGTACCGCCTCCACCAGCGCCCGCTCCCGCCCTCCCTGGCCCAGGCCCGGGATGTACGTCAGCTGGAGGCAGCCGAGGACGACCGCGTCCGGGGCGTCCGTCCCGTCCGGGCCGTCGGTCAGGACCAGCATCTCGTTGCGCGCGTCCGCCGCGATGGACGCGAAGGCCCGCTCGCTCGCCCCGTCGACCACGACCGAGGCCGGGTCCACGACCTCGTCCTCGTCGGCCAGCAGGGCGAGTACGGCGGGCAGGTCCTGGCGCGTGGCCTCACGGAAGATCATGACGGGATTGTGGCAGGGGGTCCGGCCGGGACGGCGGCCGGACCCCCTGCGGTCCTGCGGCTACGGGCGGAAGCGCAGCACCTGCGGGTCGTGGTCGCTGTTCTGCACCGAGAACTCCGCGTTGATGTGCACGCTGTCGTAGCTGAAGTTCTTGATCGACGGGCTGGTCAGGATCTGGTCCAGCACCTGCGCGTTGCCCTGGTAGACGTACGAGTACCGCTCCGTCTTCGGCAGCGACTTGATCGCCGGGTACAGCGCCCCGCCGTCCGTCAGGGCCTGCGTGGTCGCGGAGAACTCGAAGTCGTTGATGTCGCCGAGGACGAGGACGTTCGCGTTCTTCTCGGTCGCCAGGAGCTCCTTGACGAAGCCGTTCACGGCCTGCGCCTGGAGGAGCCGCTTCTCCTCCGACTTGCGCACCGGCGGCTGGTGGTGCGAGGTCAGGCCCTCGTCGCCGCCCTTGGAGCCGAAGTGGTTGGCGATCACGAAGACGGTCCGGCCGCGGAAGACGAACTCGCCGGCCAGCGGCTTGCGGCTGTCGGCCCACGCCGGGTTCGCCGGGTCGATCCGGCCGGGGGAGTGGGTGAGGGCCGCGTGGCCGTTCTCCTGCACGACACCGTTCGCGGTCGTCGCGTCGCCCGCGGCGCGGTCGGTGAAGGAGACCCGGGCGGGGTTGAAGAGGAACACCTGGCGGATGTTGCCGCCGGGCTCGCCGCCGTCCTTCTTGTCCTCCGGGTTGATGCTGCGCCACTGGTAGGCCGGGCCGCCCGCGGCGGAGATCGCCGCGGTGAACTTGGCCAGCGTCTGCTCCGCGGAGACGGTGCCGTCGTTCTTGGCGCCGTTGTCGTCCTGGATCTCCTCCAGGGCGAGGATGTCGGGGGAGGCGAGGTTCTCGACGACCGCCTTGGCGAGGTTGTCGAACTTCTCCTGCGGGTCGGTCGGGTCGAGGTTCTCGACGTTGTACGTCGCCACCGCGAGCTCGCCCGCGCTCTGCGCCTTGGTCTTCTCGGGGGCGAGGGTGCCGGCCTTGACGGTGCCGAGGGTGCGGGCCACCAGCGTGTAGCCGCCGAACTGGTTGAAGTCCAGCGGGCCTTCGGTGGTGCCGGTCAGCCGGTCGCCGACGTTGGCCACCGGGAAGGGCTGCTGCGCGAGCGGCGCGAGCTGCTGGATCTGGAGGCGGCCGGTGTTCTGGGACTCGTACGAGCCGTAGACCGTGCCGCCGCGCTTGGCGGCGTTCTCCCAGCCCTTCACCGTGACCCACAGCTCCGCGTACGGGTCGGTGGCGCCGACCACGCGCGAGGTGCCGATCGCCACGTTCATGCCCTCGAGGGACTCGTAGTAGTCCAGGGCGTAGCGCGAGGGCTCCAGGGTCAGGCCGTTGATGCTGCCGGCGGCGGCCGCGTCGCCCGCGGGGGCGTATTCGGCGGGCACCGAGTACTCGTTGATCTGGACGGCCTGGGGCAGGGCGTTGCCCGAGGAGACCACGGTGACGGTCGGCTTCGAGATCTGCGTCACCGACTGGTTGCCGGAGGTCAGGCCGCCCGGGACGTACTCGCCGACCGTGCCGGAGACCTTGACCGCGTCGCCGACGGCGACGGTGGGGACCGAGCTCGTGAAGACGAAGATGCCCTCACTGGTGGCGTCGTTGTCGTCGGCGTCCGGGTCCTGGATCCAGAACCCGCGCGAACCGTAGGTGCGGACACCCGTCACGATGCCCGCCACGTCGGCGACCTGCTTGCCGGCCAGCGGGGATATCCGGGTGGTGCCCTGGATGTCGTGGATGCGTATCGGATCGGCGGACACGGCGCCTTCGGCCGCGTCGGCGGAGCCCGCGAGCAGGCCGGTGGCCAGTGCGGTGGCGACGAGGGCCGCGACGGCGGCGGAACGGGGATGCGAGGAGCGCATGGTCGGGAACTCCGGTGTGGGATGAGGGAAAACGCAGAAGGGGGGTGGGCATGGGGCTCCGCGGGGGTTGCGGCCCCAGGATCCCGACATGTCTACGCGCGTCAATTTCCTGTGTGGCGTGCAAAGTTGTCAAGCCCTCCAGGGAATACGCCGGTTGACTGTGGGATGAACCAAAGATGATGGGGCGCCAGGTGCGCCCGAAATGCGTCTAGGCTGGGACTTCCGGCCCACTGGCCGGCCGGTCGACCGGGCGCCCCGAAGCGGCCCTCCCGGTCCGCCCCACCGGTCACCCCACTGCGTTCGCTTCGCGAGGAGAACCGCCCCATGTCCGCAGAGCCGCACCCCACGCTGCCGCCGGTACGGCTGCCCGCCGATGCGGAACTGGCCCGCGACGCCCTCGTCGCACCGCTGTTCGCCCGGGCCGTGCGGCTCGCCCGCTGGGCCGGACCGGACACCCGCATCGAGATCGGCGGCGAACTCGCCGCCGACCAGTTGCCCTTGGCCGCCCAGGCCCTCGGACTCGACGTCTCCGACGCGGACTCCGTCGCCCACGCGAGCCAGGCCTGGCGGGTGGCCGTCGACACCGGGCTGGTCGACGTGACCGAGCCGGAGGGGGAAGGCCTGGAGGGAGCGGACGGCCAGGACGGCGAGACGGGTACCGGCACCGCCCTGCCCGGCGAGGACCTCGCCCTGGTGGCCGGCGGTGCGCCCGCCGACGTGCTCGACCTGTGGCTGGCCGCCCTCGACACGGTGCTCGCCGACGCCGCCGTACCCGACCTGGACGACCTCGTCGACGCGCTGGACGCGGGCGGCGAGATCGACTTCGACCGGCTGGACTGGAACCCCGGTCGCGAGGCCGACTTCCTCGACGGGGTCCTCGCCAACCTCTACCTGCTCACCGTCGCCGAGGGCGGGACGGCGGACGGGCCGGTTCCGCTCCCGGTGCTCGCCGCGTCGATGGTCGTGCCCGACGGCATGGGCGACCCGACCGACGCCGTGCTGGAGCAGGTGTCGGACGCGATGATGCGGCTCGACGACCAGTTCCGGCAGCTCGAGCCGATCGGGCTCGTGGAGTACCAGCCGGTCGACGAGGCCCTGATGGCGGAGGCCGAAGAGCCGGGGGGCGCGGGCGGCGGGGACGAGGAGGACGTCTCCCGCTACGGGATGGTCCGGCTGACCCCGCTCGGCCGGTACGGGATCCGGGCCCGGATGATGGAGGCCGGGGTCGAGGCCCCCGCAGTCGGAGACCTCGCCGACAAGGGCGCCGACGCGCTGCTCGACGGGGTCGCCCGCTACCCGGAGAGCGCCGCCCAGGCCGAGATCGAACAGTGGCTGGCCGGCCGTGAACTGCCCGCCGCCGTCGCCGAGCTGCTGGCCGCGGCGCGCGGTGACGACGAGGACGCCCCGCTGCGCCGGCTGCGCTGCCAGCAGGCCCTCGCACCGGCCGGTCCGGAGGCCGAGCCCGTGGTCCGTGCCGTGCTCGGCGACCCGGAGCTCGGCGGGCTCGCCCGGGTCTGGCTGGCCGAGCACGGGGTGGCCGACGTACCGGCGCCGGACGGGGCCATGGTGTTCTGGCTGACGGTCGACACGATCGCCGCGCAGCTCGCCGCGGACGGGGAGACCGAGGAGCTGCCCCTGCTGATGGAGACCCTGACCGCCCACCACGCGGGCTTCTTCGACCAGGTGTGGCGGGTGGACCACCCGGCCACGGCGTACGTCCTGGAGGCGATGGGGCGGCTGCACCCGGACAGGAAGGCGGCGAAGGAGGCCCGGAAGGCGGCGTTCAAGGCGCGTTCCCGGCAGTCCTGATCCGGTCGGCCCAGGGGCGGAGCCGGTGATTCCGGCTCGGCCGCGGGGCGGAGCCGGTGATTCGGGATCGGCCCCGGGATGGAGTCGGCGGTTCAGGATCGGCCCCGGGATGGAGTCGGCGGTTCCGGTCGGGAGCCCGGGCGGCTCCGCGGATCCACACCCCCGCTTTGCATGAATATGCGGTTTGGTGCATACTCTTTCCATGTCCAAGGTCCTCACCTCCCTGCCCGCCGGCGAACGCGTCGGCATCGCCTTCTCCGGCGGCCTCGACACCTCCGTCGCAGTCGCCTGGATGCGCGACAAGGGTGCAGTCCCGTGCACCTACACCGCCGATATCGGCCAGTACGACGAGCCCGACATCGCCTCGGTGCCCGGCCGCGCCAAGACCTACGGTGCCGAGATCGCGCGCCTCGTCGACTGCCGCGCCTCGCTGGTCGAGGAGGGCCTGGCCGCGCTCACGTGCGGTGCGTTCCACATCCGCTCCGGCGGGCGCGCCTACTTCAACACGACGCCGCTCGGCCGCGCCGTCACGGGCACCCTGCTCGTCCGGGCGATGCTCGAGGACGACGTGCAGATCTGGGGCGACGGCTCGACCTTCAAGGGCAACGACATCGAGCGGTTCTACCGCTACGGTCTGCTCGCCAACCCGCACCTGCGGATCTACAAGCCCTGGCTCGACGCGGACTTCGTGACCGAGCTCGGCGGCCGCAAGGAGATGTCGGAGTGGCTGCTCGCCCACGACCTCCCCTACCGTGACAGCACCGAGAAGGCGTACTCCACCGACGCCAACATCTGGGGCGCCACCCACGAGGCCAAGACCCTGGAGCACCTCGACACGGGCGTCGAGACCGTCGAGCCGATCATGGGCGTGCGGTTCTGGGACCCCTCGGTCCAGATCGACACCGAGGACGTGACGATCGGCTTCGACCAGGGCCGCCCCGTGACGATCAACGGCAAGAAGTTCGCCTCCGCCGTCGACCTGGTGATGGAGGCCAACGCCATCGGCGGCCGCCACGGCATGGGCATGTCGGACCAGATCGAGAACCGGATCATCGAGGCCAAGAGCCGCGGCATCTACGAGGCCCCGGGCATGGCCCTGCTGCACGCCGCGTACGAGCGTCTCGTCAACGCGATCCACAACGAGGACACCCTCGCGCAGTACCACAACGAGGGCCGGCGCCTCGGCCGCCTCATGTACGAGGGCCGCTGGCTCGACCCGCAGGCGCTGATGGTGCGCGAGTCGCTCCAGCGCTGGGTCGGCTCGGCCGTCACCGGCGAGGTCACCCTCCGGCTGCGGCGCGGTGAGGACTACTCGATCCTCGACACCAAGGGCCCGGCGTTCAGCTACCACCCGGACAAGCTGTCCATGGAGCGCACCGAGGACTCCGCGTTCGGCCCGGTGGACCGGATCGGTCAGCTCACCATGCGCAACCTCGACATCGCCGACTCGCGGGCCAAGCTGGAGCAGTACGCCGGCCTCGGCCTGATCGGCACCGGCAGCCCCGCCATCGGCGCCGCCCAGGCCGCTGCGACCGGGCTGATCGGCACCCTGCCGGAGGGTGGCGCCGAGGCCATCGCCTCCCGCGGCGAGGTCTCCGGCGAAGAGGAGATGCTGGACCGCGCCGCGATGGAGTTCGGCACGGACTGAGGAAGGGACCGGGGCCGGACCGCCCCTTCTCGGCCGGCTCGGCGCCCCATGGCGCCGGGCCGGCCGTTTCCGTTTCCCTCTCCGTCTCCGTCTCCGTCCTTGTCTCCGTTTCCGGAGATGCGACACGCCTCGGTGTCCGAGGTGTCGGCGGCGCGGGTGGGTGTTCGGGCAAGGTGTCGACAACGCGCCGTTCCTGGTCCGGAGTTGGCCATTCCGTCCATGGGGAAGGGGTCGGCTCCGCTTCGCGGGTAGTTCAGCCGCCGTTCACGTGCGGGCGGGAGCGTGTGCGCCGACGACCGCACGACAGGCGCACCACCTCCCCACCCCTGGAGACCCGATGCCGCTCAGCCGCAGAGACTTCACCGCCCGCACCGTGATCGCCGGTGCGGGACTCGCCCTCACCGGGACGGTCGGCGCACTCGCCACCGCCCCCGGGGCGCTGGCGGCCGAGGAGGGCGAGGCGCGCGACGAGCGCGGGCGGCCCTGCGAGCCCGGCTACGGCCCCCTCGTCCCCGACCCGGCCGGCATCCTCGCCCTCCCCGCCGGATTCACGTACCGCGTGATCACCCACAGCGGGGTCACCACCCTGGAGTCCGGCGAGATCACCCCGTCCAACCACGACGGCACCGCCGCCTTCGCGGGCCACCGGGGGGTCACCCTCCTCGTCAACAACCACGAGCTCAAGGGCCCCCGGTCGAAGTGGGTCCACCCCGTCCCGCTCACCGAAGGCCTCGTCTACGACCCGGCCGCGGCCGGCGGCTGCACGGTCGTCGAGGTGCGCCGCGGCGGCGAGGTCGCCGAATGGGTGGGCATCGCCGGTACGTCGACCAACTGCGCGGGCGGCGCCACCCCCTGGGACACCTGGCTGACCTGCGAGGAGAACGAGGACCTCGCCGGCAAGAACGGCATGACCAAGGACCACGGCTACGTCTTCGAGGTCGACCCGCACGACAGCCGCGCCAACCGCGACCCGCAGCCGATCAAGGCCTTCGGCCGGTACGCCCACGAAGCCGTCGTCATCGACCCGCGCCAGGGCCACGCCTACCTGACCGAGGACGCCTCGGGCCCCAACGGGCTGCTCTACCGCTGGACCCCGCCGGCCGGTTTCCGGCACGGGCGCGGCAAGCTCCGTACGCTCGCCGCCGACGCGGGGGTGCTCCAGGCCCCCAAGTGCACCGACAGCTCGGGCCTGTTCGTGGACGACCTCTCGCGCGCCACGAAGATCGGCACCGTCTACGGGGTCGACTGGGTGGACGTGCCGGACCGCGACGCGCGGACCGTGCCGGTGCGCAAGCAGTTCGCGGACGGCACGGTGACGCGCGCCCGCAAGCTGGAGGGCATGTGGTGGGCGGACGGCGGCGCGTACTTCGTCTCCTCGTACGCCCGTGAGGAGAGCCCGGGCGCGGCCCACGACGGCCAGGTGTGGTTCTACGACCCGAAGCGGCGCACCATCCGGCTGACCGTCTTGCTCGGGGTCAACGCGGACCCGTCGGCGGAGGGCGGCTACGACGGCCCCGACAACATCACCGTGTCCCCGTACGGCGGCCTCGTCATCGCGGAGGACGGCTCGGGGCTCCAGCACCTCTTCGGCGCGACCGAATCGGGCCGCACCTACCCGCTCGCCCGCAACGAGATGAACATGGGGACGCCCGAGGAGCCGGAGTACTCCGAGTTCACCGGTGTCTGCTTCTCGCCGGACGGGCGCACCCTGTACGCCAACATCCAGGACCCGGGCATCATGCTGGCCATCACCGGGCCGTGGCGGCGCACGCGCTGACGCCCCGCGGTCGCCGGGCCCCCCGAGGGGGCTCCGGGCCGCCTACTGGGAGGCGGCGAGTTCCGCGCGGGAGGCCTCGGCCCACTCGGCGAGCAGGAACTCGTACGCCTCCGAGGGCCAGTCGCCGTCCACCCGGGTCTCGACAAGGTGCCGTATCGCCTCGTTCGCCTCTGCGGCGGACGGGCGGGCGGGCCCCGCGGGGGTGAGTGACTGCTTCATGCCTTCAAGGCTACGGGCGGGCACTGACAGCCACCTCCGGATTACGCGTGGCATCCATCACCCGGTACGCCTCCCGGTGGCTCCATGTGCCCGCCCACCTGCTCAGAGTGCTTCTGCGGCGGGCTTGACCATGCCGCGATATGTGCGCGACTTCACAAACTGTCCCATGGCCGTCATCTCCCACTCCCCGGAGAACTGCTTGATCAGCTTGGCCATCATGACCCCGGTCTGCGGCTCCGCGCCGGTGAGGTCGAAGCGCACCAGCTCCTCCCCGCTCGCCGCGTCGGTCAGGCGGCAGTAGGCCTTGGCGACCTCGGTGAACTTCTGGCCGGAGAAGGAGGTGACCGTGAACACCAGGCCCGTCGTGTCCGCGGGGAGCCGGCCCAGGTCCACGACGATCACCTCGTCGTCCCCCGAGCCGTCGCCGGTGAGGTTGTCCCCCGAGTGCTTCACGGCGCCGCCCAGGATGGACAGCTTGCCGAAGTAGCAGCTGTCGATGTGGTTGCGCTGCGGGCCGTAGGCGATCACGGACGCGTCGAGGTCGATGGCCCGGCCGCCGAAGGCGGGCTCCCAGCCGAGGCCCATCTTGACCTGGGAGAGCAGTGGGCGGCCGCCCTTGACCAGGGAGACGGTCTGGTTCTTCTGGAGGCTGACCCGGCCCTTGTCCAGGTTGATCTTCCCGGCGCCCGCCGGGGCGGCGGCGGGGACCGGGGCGGGGGGAGCGGGAGGCGCCGCCGGGGCGGGCGTCGTGGCACCGCCGAGCCAGGGGGAGGGCGGGTAGGAGACGGGCGGGGACGGGGGTGCGGCGGGTGCCGGGGGCGCGGGCGGGGCGACGGGCGCCGCGGCCGGGGCCGGCTCCTCCTCCACGGAGACCCCGAAGTCGGTGGCGATGCCGGCGAGTCCGTTCGCGTACCCCTGGCCGACGGCGCGCACCTTCCACGCGCCGCCGCGCTGGTAGACCTCGACGACGACGAGCGCGGTCTCCGTGCCCAGCTGCGGCGGGGTGAAGGTGGCGATCACCGAGCCGGCGTCCGCGTTGCGCACGGTGGCGGTGGGCTCGATGCCCTGGAAGGTCTGCCCGGCGGCATCGGGGCTGGCCGTGACCACGATCCGCTCGATGCCCGGCGGCAGCGCGCCCGTGTCGACGGTGATCGAGTCCGGCGCCGCACCCCCGCCGGACCGGTATCCGACACCGGGCCCGGAAGGCTGGTTGAAGAAGATGAAGTCGGCGTCGGAGCGCACCTTGCCGTCCGCCGCGAGGAGCAGGGCCGACACGTCGAGGCGCACCGGCGCGGCCACGTCCACCGTCACACGGACGGCATTGAGCGGCAGGTTCGAACCAGGGGTCATAGCGGTCATGCCCGGAGAACGACCGGAGGGGCTTTGCCGTTCCCTTACCCGCGGCGAGATTTCAGCGCCGGTTGCCGTTGCGGGGGTGGTTGCGCGCGGTGCGCTCGTTGCCGAACTTGTACGAGCCCGTCCAGCGGGCCATCACGAGCTGCGGGTCCCCGGCCTCCACCTCGGCCAGGAACTTCTCGGCCCGGCTCCCGCGGAGGGTGGCGGCGGAGCGGCCCCGGTGGGTGATGACGACGGAGTCGTCCCTGTGGCGTTCGTACGTGAAACCGTGCGGCTTGGGCATACCCCGGAGCGTGCCCCGCGGCGGGCGGGGCGGGCAACGGGTTTACGGGCGGCGGCCGGCCCCGGGGAGGGCGGGGCGGCCGCGGGCCGCCGGAGGCCGTCGCGGGCCGGGTCCCCGGCGGCGGGTGCCGCCGGGGGTGCCCTCTATCGGGGGTGCCTCCCGAGGGGAATGCGTTCCGCCGGGAGCGTGCCCGCCGGGAGTGCGTTCCGCCGGGAGTTGCGCGCCCGGCTCAGCCGCCCGTCACGCGGCGCGGCAGTCCCAGCGGGTTGGCCTCGCGCAGCTCCGCCGGGAGGAGGGCGTCGGGGACCGACTGGTACGCCACAGGGCGCAGCCAGCGCTCGATCGCGGTCGCGCCGACCGACGTCGAGTGGGAGGTCGCCGCCGGGTACGGGCCGCCGTGGTGCTGCGCCTGGGCCACCGCGACACCGGTCGGCCAGCCGTTGACCACGATCCGGCCCGCCAGCCCCGTGACCTGCCCGATCAGCTCGGAGGCCGGGCCCGGCGCGCCCTCGGTCTCGGCGGCCGACAACTGGAGGGTGGCGCTCAGGTTCCCGGGGAGCAGCCCGAGCACCCCGCCCGCCTCGAGCTGGTCGGCGTACCGGACGACCACGGTGACCGGGCCGAAGCACTCCTCCAGCAGGAGCTCGTACGCCCCGCCTTCCAGCAGGCGCCGCGCCGGCACGGTCAGGTATCCCGCCCCGACGGTGTGCTCCCCGCCCGAGCCCGGGGTGACGGGCGTGCCGACCCCCGTCAGCGCGGCGCGCTCGCGCACCCCCGCGATGAAGTTCTCCCGCATCCGGTGGTCGAGCAGCACCCCCGGCTCGGTCTCGCCGAGCGCCTTGGTCAGCGCGCCGGTCAGCCGGTCGCCGTCCGCGCCCTCGGGCACCAGCACCAGGCCGGGCTTCACGCAGAACTGGCCGACCCCGAGGGTGACCGAGCCCGCGAGCCCGATGCCGATCTCCTCCGCGCGCTCGGCCGCCGCCGCCGGGGTGACCACGACGGGGTTGAGGGAGCCGAGCTCGCCGTGGAAGGGGATCGGCACGGGCCGCGCGGCGGCCGCGTCGAACAGGGCGCGCCCGCCCCGGACGGAGCCGGTGAAGCCGGCCGCCGCCACCAGCGGGTGCCGGATCAGCGCAAGCCCGGAGTCGAAGCCGTGGACCACGCGCACCACGTCGGCCGGGAGCCCGGACTCGACCGCCGCGCGGCGCAGCAGCGACGCGCACAGCTCCGAGGTGGCCGGGTGGTCGGGGTGGGCCTTGACGACCACCGGGCAGCCGGCGGCGAGGGCGCTCGCGGTGTCCCCGCCCGGGACGGAGAAGGCCAGCGGGAAGTTGGAGGCCGCGTACACCGCGACCACGCCGAGCGGCACCTTGTAGCGGCGCAGCTCGGGGCGGGGCGGGCTCAGGGTGGGGTCGGCGCGGTCGATGCGGATGTCGAGGTACGCCCCCTCGTCCACGGCGTCAGCGAAGGCGCGCAGCTGGCCGGTGGTGCGGGCGAGTTCGCCGGTGAGACGGCCGGGGCCGAGCGCGGTCTCCGCGTCGGCGGCCTCGATGACGTGGGCGGCGGACTCGTCGAGCAGCGCCGCGGCGGCCCGCAGGAAGGCGGCGCGGGCGGTGGCGTCGGCGAGGGCTCCACGGGCCGCGTGGGCGGCCCGTACGGCTTCGTCCACCTCCTGGGAGGTGGCTTCCACCGCAACCTGCTCGCGCTGCTTCCCGGTGCGGGGGTCCACACTCCAGACTGGTGTCGCTGTCATGGCCCGCTGCCTCCTGGATCGTTCAGTATTCTGAACGCCGTTCCGGTGGATGAATGATCACATCTGCTGCGGACTCTATTTCCGCGTCCTCCGCGTGACAAGGGGCGATCGGATGCGGCCGGAGGCGACCAGAGGGGAAGCGCGCCCATGACGACGACCGAGGCGGGGCCGCCGGCGCAGGCGGTGGCGGCGCAGGGGACGGTGGCCCAGGGGGCGCAGGCCCAGGGAGCGCCCGCCCAGGGAGCGGCGGTCAAATCGGCGGTCCGGACCGTCCTGCTGCTCGAGCACTTCGCGGCGCGGCCCGGGCTGCACAGCCTGGCCGACATCCAGAACGACCTCTCGCTGCCCAAGTCCAGCCTGTACATGCTGCTGCGCACGCTGGTGAACCTGGGCTGGGTGGAGACGGACGCCACCGGCACGCGGTACGGCATCGGCGTACGGGCCCTGCTCGTGGGCAGTTCGTACATCGACGGGGACGAGGTCGTCGCCGCCGCCCGGCCCACCCTGGACCGGCTCTCCGACGACACGACCGAGACCATCCACCTGGCGCGGATGGACGGGACGAGCGTGGTGTACCTGGCCACCCGCCAGTCCCAGCACTACCTGCGGCCCTTCACCCGGGTGGGACGGCGGCTGCCCGTGCACTCGACGGCGCTCGGCAAGGCGCTGCTGGCCACGCACACGGACG
This sequence comes from Streptomyces sp. NPDC085524, assembly GCF_044541755.1. Classification (NCBI taxonomy): domain Bacteria; kingdom Bacillati; phylum Actinomycetota; class Actinomycetes; order Kitasatosporales; family Streptomycetaceae; genus Streptomyces; species Streptomyces sp. NPDC085524. Next base: position 84,118 of record NZ_JBITTH010000005.1, on the reverse strand, counting down.
AAGAGGTACGAGGGCTGCTGCCGCGGCGGCTGGAGGCGGTCACCGAGCACACCGTCACCGACCGGGAGCGGCTCATCGAGGAGCTGGCGCTGGTCCGGGAGCAGGGGTACGCGGTGGACCGGGAGGAGAACACGCTCGGGCTGCGCTGCTTCGGGGTGGCGATCCCGTACCGGACTCCGGCGCGGGACGCGGTGAGCTGCTCGGTGCCGGTGGCCCGGCTGACGCCGGGGCACGAACAGGTCATCAAGGCGGCGCTGTTCGAGGCGCGGGACCGGCTGTCGGTGGTCACGCGGCGCATGTGAGACGGCGGTCGTGACGCGGCGCTCGTGACGCGGTGCTTGTGAGGCGGTGGAGGGGGCGGTTCCTCCCCCGGGCGGGGGAGGGGGTTCCCCTTCGAGGGGGAGGTGGCGGGACGCCGCGCGCGGGACCGTTGGGTCATGACCACACGAGCAGTTCACCCGACGCGTGCGGCGCGGCAGCCGCAGCCCGTTCAGCCGGCCCCCGGTAAGGGTGCCGGGCGGCAGATCCTGCAGGTGGTGGCGCTGGCCGCCACCGTGCCGTACCTGTCGCTCAAGACCGCCTGGCTGGCGGGGAGCCGGATCGGCATACCGGACGGCAGCGTGCTGCTGGATCCGGAGCCGTTCCTCGTCGCGGCGAATGCGGTCACGGTGGCCATGGACGCCTGTGTGATCGCGCTCGTGCTGCTGCTCACGCGGCCCTGGGGCAAGCGGGTGCCGGCCTGGCTGCTGACCGTCCCGGTGTTCGTGGCGACCGGACTGCTGACCCCGATCATCACCGGGTTCCCGGGTCAACTCCTCATACGGTTGCTGGGCTTCGGGGAGACCGCCGCCACGAAGGCGGTGCGCGAGCCCTTCCTGGAGCCCTGGGTGTTCAACATCGTCTACACCGGATTCGCCGTCCAAGGACTCGCCCTGGCCGGGCTGTTCGTGCCCTATGCGCGGGAGCGCTGGGGCCGGCGGTGGCAGGGCGTGCCGGGCCAGGGGCTGCCGCCGTCCACGGGGGTGGTGGCGGCAGCCTCGGCAGCGGCCGGTCTGGCGGTCGCGGCGGCCCACGCCTACTGGGCCCTCGGGGGCACGGCCGGGCTGGGAGCCGAGCGGGCGGCGGCGTACTCGGCGGAGACGGCCGTGGTGACCGTGGTCCACGGGATGTGCGCGCTCGCCGCCGGAGCGGGGGCCCTGCTCCTGGCCCGCGGCGGGAGGGCGTCGGCCCGTTGGCCGCTCGCGCTGACCTGGACCGGCGCCGGGGCGACCCTGACCTGGGGGGCCTGGATGACGGTCGCCTCGCTGGGACCGCAGCTGGACGGAGGCGAAGGGCCCGCGGCAGCAGCCCTGTTGACCTACGCTGGCCAGATGATCACCGGATCGCTCGCCGCCGCAGTCCTCACCAGGTTCCTCATATCCCGCCGCGAAGGGTGATGCGCGACGGCCTGGGCGGGCTGCCGGGCCGGCTGCTGGGCGGGCAGGCCCGGCTGCGCTGGGTGCACCAGATCCTCGGCGGGGCCCTGCTGATGCCCTACTTCTTCGTCGCGGAGGTGGTGGTCGGCATGGCGGCCGGCGGGGTCAACGCCCTCGACTCCTTCCCGCTGGCCCTCGCCTCCTACGCCGCCGCTCTGCCGCTGGCCGCGGCCACCGCCGTCTTCGGGCCGGTGCGGCCGCTGTCGGTGACCGTGGTCCGGGCCATGTGCGGGGTGCCGGGAGACCGGCTGGCGGAGGGGCCGGCGAGGTCCTGGGCGGCCCGGGGGAGGACTTCCGCCTGGTGGACCCTGCACCTGGGGGTCGGCGCGGTGGTCAGCGCGCTGACGCTCGCGGTACCGCCCATGGGCGTCGTACTGATCGCGCTGCCGTTCGTGAGCGGGCTGCAGGAGGTGCGGCTCGGGTTCGGGTGGTTCGCCACCGACGCCCAGCCGTACGCGGCACCGCCGGTCGGGATCGCCCTGCTGGCCGGGGTCGTCCTGGTCGCCGCCGGGGCCGGGGCGCTGCTGGCCCGGCTTGCACCGGTGCTGCTCGGGCCGACCGCGGCGGACCGGCTGGCGGCCGCCGAGGAACGGGCCGCCGACCTGGCCGTGCGCAACCGGCTGGCCCGGGAGCTGCACGACGCGGTCGGGCACGCGCTGAGCGCCGTCACCCTGCAGGCCGTCGCCGCCCGGCGGGTGCTGGACCGCGACCCCGAGTTCGTACGGGAGGCGCTGGCCGCCATCGAGGACAGCACCCGGCGGACCGTGGGCGAGCTGGACGCCGTACTGGGCCTGCTGCGCGACGGGGACCCGGCGCGGCCGGACGCCGCGCCGGCCCCGACCCTCGCCGCCGACCTCGACGGACTGCTGGCCCGCACCAGGGCGGCCGGCACCACCGTGACCGCGCACCAGGACCCCGGGCCCGTCCGGGACTGGGGGCAGCTGCCCGCCATCGCCTCCCGCGAGGCATACCGGATCGTCCAGGAGGGCCTCAGCAACGCACTGCGCCACGGCTCCGGCCCGGTGGAGCTGCGGATCCGCGTACAGGAGGGGGAAGGCCCCCGACGAGAAGGCGTACCCCGTGAACTGGAGATCACCATGACCAATCCGCCAGCCGTGCCCGACGGCCGGGAACCCCGTACGACCGGGGGCCGGGGCCTGCGCGGCGCGGCCGAACGGGCCGCACTGCTCGGCGGCGCCATCGAGGCGGGCCCGCACGGGGGCCGCTGGCGGCTGAAGGCCGTACTGCCGCTCGGGGAGGAGGCCCGATGACCGCGCCGGGCAGGCCCCCGCTGCGCATCGTGCTCTGCGACGACGAGCGGATGGTCCGCACCGCGCTGCGGGTCATCCTCGAGGCCGAACCCGACCTGGAGGTGGTCGGCGAGGCGGCCACGGGCGCCGAGGCGGTCCCGCTGGTGCGCTCGCTGGGCCCCGACGTGGTGCTGATGGACGTCCGGATGCCCGAGATAGACGGGATCCGGGCCACCGAGCAGATCCTCGCCACCATGCCCGAGCCGCCCCGGATCGTGGTCGTCACCACCTTCGAGAACGACGCCTACGTCTACGACGCGCTGCGGGCGGGAGCCTCCGGCTTCCTCCTCAAGCGCGCCGACCCGGACGAGCTGATCGGCGCGGTCCGGATCGTGGCCCGCGGTGACTCCCTGCTCTTCCCCGCGGCCGTCCGCTCCCTCGCCGCGGCCCAGGCGTCCCGCACCCCGCCCGCCGCCGCGCCCTGGGTGTCCCGGCTCACCGAGCGGGAGGCCGACGTACTGCGCCTGATGGCCACCGGACTGTCCAACCACGAGATGAGCGAACGCCTGGGGGTCGGCCCGCAGACGGTGAAGACCCATGTCGCGGCGGTGCTCACCAAGACGGGCTCCCGGGACCGCACGCAGGCGGTCATCGCGGCCTACGAAGGGGGCTTCGTCATGAAGAAAAGCTGAGAACCCGGCCACAATCAGGGCAGAGCGGAACGGCTGGGGCCATTGGTACGTCCTTCTGGGGGATGAACAAGACGATCAGGCGTGCGTCGGTCTTCTGTCTGCTCCTGGTGCTGGCCCTGCTGGTCCGCGTCACCTGGGTGCAGGCATACCAAGGCCAGGCCCTCGCAGACGACGAGCACAACCGGCGGAACTTCATCGGGCAGTACGAGAACCCGCTGGGCAACATCATCGTGGGCGGGGAGGCGATCACCGGCTCGGTGAAGACGGGCGGCAAGGACTTCGGTTACAAGCGGACCTACACCGACGGCCCCCTCTACGCGCCGATCACCGGCTACAGCTCCCAGGCCTACGGGACGAGCATGCTGGAGGGCATCTACAAGAACATCCTCAACGGCTCCGACAGCCGGCTGAAGACCATGATGGACACACTCACCAACAAGCGGGCCGCCCCGGGCAACGTCCTGACCACCATCGACAAGGACGTGCAGAAGGCCGCCTACGACGCGCTCCAGGGCAAGCAGGGCGCCGCCGTGGCCATCGACCCCGCGACGGGCGAGATCCTCGCCGTGGTCAACAACCCCTCCTTCGACCCCGGCCGCATCACCGGCGCCAACGACAAGGAGGCCTGGGCGGAGCTCTCCGCCGACCAGGGCAAGGCCATGGAGAACGTGGCGCTGCGCAAGCCCCAGGCACCCGGCTCCACCTTCAAGCTCGTCACCCTCGCGGCGGCGATCGAGAACGGCCTCGTCAAGGACATCGACCAGCCGACCGGCACCCCCGACCCGTACACGATCCCCGGCACCCGCACCCTGCTGCCCAGCGAGGCGGGCTCCGCGGCCTGCAACAACGCGTCGCCGCGCACGGCGCTGCGGCTGTCCTGCAACAACGTCTTCGCGGAGCTCGCGCACAAGCTCGGCCAGGACAAGATGCGGGCCATGGCCGAGAAGCTCGGCTTCAACACGCAGATCGACACCCCGGTCCGCACCAATCCGGCGAGCAAGTACCCGTCGAAGAAGATGTCCGTCGACCAGGTCGCGCAGACGGGTATCGGCCAGTTCGACGTGCAGGCCACCCCGCTCCAGATGGCGATGGTGACGGCGGCGATCGAGAACGGCGGCAAGCTCGTCGCCCCGCACATGGTCTCCGAGGTCACCGACGCGGGCGGCAACGTGCTGCAGAGCTTCAAGGACCCGAAGTCCCAGCAGGTCATGAGCGAGAGGACCGCCTCGATGATCCGGGACGCCATGAGGGCGGTCGCCACCGAGGGCGGCGGCAAGCCGGCCCAGGTGTCGGGCGCCGAGGTCGGCGGCAAGACGGGTACCGCCCAGCGCGGCGTCAACAACAGCCTGTCCCCGCTGGCCTGGTTCACCTCGTACGGAAAGGCGGGCGGCAAGCAGATCGCCGTGGCCATCGTGATCGAGAACTCGGACACCGACCGCTCCGAGATCGGCGGCGGCAAGCTGGCCGCCCCCATCGCCCAGAAGATGATGGGGGCTTGGCTCAAGAAGTAGCCGTGGCCGAAGAAGCGGGCAGGTCCGACGCGCCGGGAACCGACACGGGTCCCGGCGCGTTCCCCTTCCCATGATCAGGACCGCGCAACCCGCCGACCTCGACGCCATCGCAGCCCTCCACACCAGGGCCCGGGCCACCTACTACCAGGGCCACATCCCGGAGCAGGCCTACGCCGGCGACGCCGAGCTCACGCGGACCCGGGAGGCCTGGTCACGGGCCGTCGCCCGGCCCGCCGCCGAGGGCCGGGTGCTCTGCGCCGAGCAGGACGGCGAGGTCACCGGGGTCGCAGCGTTCCTCACCGCGGACGGCGAGACCACCCTGACCCAGCTCCACGTCGACCCGGTCCACTGGCGCCGCGGCACCGGCGCCGCCCTGCACGCGGCCTGCCTCGACGCCTGGCGCGGAGCCGGCATCAGCCGGGTCCGCCTGGAGGTCTACGAACACAACCTGCGCGCCCAGGCCTTCTACGCCCGCCACGGCTGGCTCCCCGCCCCGGCGGCCGGCCGCACCGGCTCCCACCGCACGCTCTGGCTCACGGTGCCGCCGTCCGGGGAATGAGACGCCCCGGCGAGTGGTTGAAGTGAAAACCGTTCACAACCGGAGAGAAGAAGGAACATGCGCGTCGAGATCTGGAGCGACATCGCCTGCCCGTGGTGCTACATCGGCAAGGCCCGCTTCCACCAGGGGCTGGCCGGCTTCGCCCACCGCGACCAGGTCGAGGTCGTCTTCCGGTCGTTCGAGCTGGACCCGGGCGGCGCCAAGGGCGTCACCGCACCCGTCCTGGAGATGCTCGCCAAGAAGTACGGCCGCACCCTGGACGAGGCGCGCGCCATGGAGGAGCACGTCGCGGCCACCGCGCGGGCCGAGGGGCTCGACTACCGCACCGACGGCCGCGACCACGGCAACACCTTCGACATCCACCGCCTGCTGCACCTGGCCGCCGCCCGCGGCCGCCAGGAGGAGCTGCTCGACCTCGCCTTCCGGGCGAACTTCGCCGAGGTCCGCTCCGTCTTCGACCCCGAGGTGCTGGTCGGGCTCGCCGTCGAGGCCGGGCTGGACGAGGCCGAGGCCCGCGCCGTCCTCGCCGACGACTCCGCGTACGCGGACGAGGTGCGGGCCGATGAGCGCGAGGCCGCCGAACTGGGCGCCAACGCCGTGCCGTTCTTCGTCCTCGACCGCCGCTACGGGATCTCCGGCGGGCAGCCGGCCGAGGTGTTCACCCGGGCCCTGGAGCAGGCGTGGGCCGGGCGCGAGGTCGAGGAGCCGGCCGCCGCCGGTGCGTGCGAGCCCGACGGGGCGTGCGAGGTCCCCCGGGTATAAGCATCACTTGGAGTGGATGCATAAAACTCGGCAATGGACTTTGGGTCGTGGTGGGCGCAGAGTTGACGGCATGGATCTTTCGATCGCCGAAGCGGCCCGTTCCGAGTTCGCCCACTCCACCGTCTACCTCAACACCGCCACCTGCGCGGTGCTCCCGCGTTCCGCCGTCGCCGCCGTACGGGAGCTGGCCGAGGCGGCGGCGGCCGGACTTCCCGCCGGATTCGGCGACTTCGACCGCGTGAACCGGGTCCGGGCCGCCTTCGCCCGGCTGGTCGGCGTGGACGCCGGGAGGGTCGCCATCGGCTCGTCCGTCGCCACCCACGTCGGCCTCGTCGCGGCATCGCTGCCGCCGGGCTCCGAGGTCCTGTGCGCGGAGGGCGACTTCGCCTCCATCATCAACCCGTTCCTGGTCCGGGGAGACCTCAAGCTGCGCTTCGCGCCGCTCGAAGCCCTCGCCGAGGCCGTCGGCCCGGACACCGCCCTGGTCTCGGTGAGCGCCGTGCAGTCCGCGGACGGCAGGACCGCCGACCTGGCCGCCGTGCGCGCGGCGGCACAGGCGCACGGGGCCCGGATGCTCGTGGACGCGAGCCAGGCGGCGGGCTGGCTCCCCTTCGACGCGTCGCCGTACGACTACACCGTCACCGGCGGCTACAAGTGGCTGCTCGGCGGCCGCGGCGCCTCCTACCTCACGGTGTCGCGGGAGGCCCAGCAGGGCCTGGTCCCGCTGCACGCCGGATGGGTGGCGGCCGACTCCATGTGGGACGCCACCTACGGCCCGATGCCGCAACTGGCCGCGGACGCCCGCCGGTTCGACGAGTCCCCGGCCTTCCTCGCCTACCACGCGGCCGAGCCCTCGCTGGCCCTGCTGGAGCGGATCGGCATCGAAGCCGTCCACGCGCACGACACCGCCCTCGCCGCCCGCTACCGGGCCGGCCTCGCCCGCCTCGGCCACGAGCCCGTGCCCGGAGAGGCCGCCATCGTCTCGGTGCCGGGCCTCGCCGGCCGCCAGCCCGCCCTGCTGGCAGCCGGCGTCGCCACCTCCGCCCGCGCGGGCTCCCTGCGGGCCTCGTTCCACTTCTACAACACCGAGGCGGACGTGGACCGGCTCCTCGACGCCCTGTCCTGACCGCTACCGGTCCAGCGCGGCCGCCCAGGCCGACTCCGCCGCGGCCAGTGCCGCGTCCGGCCCGGCCCCCACGGCGGCCGCCAGGGCCGTCAGGGAGGCCCGGACCACCGGGAGCGAAGCCGCCCGACCGTAGTGGTTGACCCGGATCATCTCCCGAGCCAGCGCCCCGCCGCCCGCGGCGAGCGGCGCCGCCGGGTCCGCCACCAGGGCCTTGGCCACCACCAGCGAGGCCTCCTCGGCCCGCAGGGTGGTGGCCACCGGCGCGGCCTCCGCCGGCCGGCCCACGTACGGGGCGAGCCCCAGCACGGCCGCACCCGCGCGGGTCGCCGCAGCGGCCGCCGCGTGCCGGGCCGTCACCGCGGACAGGCCCTCGTCCCCGATCCGGTCCAGGCAGGCCTCCAGCGCCAGCATCTCCAGCTGCGCGGGAGCGTGCGGCAGCGCCTTGCGCCCGGTGTCGATCCAGCGCTCCTTCCAGTCGAGGAGTGACAGGTAGGAGCGGCGCGGGGCCGCGGGGTTCCCGGCGAACCGGGCCCACGCGCGGTCCGAGACCGACACCGCCGACACGCCGGCCGGGCCGCCCATCGCCTTCTGCGCGCCGATCACGCACAGGTCCACGCCCCACGCGTCGACGAGCAGCGGCTCCGCGCCGACCGAAGCCACCGCGTCCACCATGAACAGCGCGCCGTGCTCCCGTACGACCTCGCCGATCTCCGCGACGGGGTTCGTGTTCCCCGTCGCCGCCTCCGCGTGGACCAGCGAGACGAAGTCGATCTGCGGGTGCTCGGCCAGCGCCCGCGCGACCGCCCCGGCCGTCACGGCGGTGTCGAAGGGGACCTCCAGGTCCACCACGGCCGCCCCGCAGTCGCGCAGCCAGTTGCCGAACGTGGTCCCGTACGGGCCGGTCACCACGTTCAGCGCGGTCGATCCGGGCCGGGCGCCCGAGCGGATGCACCCCTCCAGCGGCAGCAGCGCCTCGCCCTGGGTGATCACCACGTCGTGCCGGGTGGAGAGCAGCTCCGCGACCCCCCGTTCGATCGACGCGAAACGCTCCGCGGTCAGCGGCGGGAGGTCCAGGAGGGGGTGCGACACGAGGGTGCTTCTCTCTTCGTCCGGGGTCGTCCGGATACGTCCGGCAATCCCTCCAGAGCCTACCGAGCGCGCCGTTACAGTGCCGCCATGAGCGATGTGCTGCATGTGAAGGGGCGGGTCCTGGTCGGTCCCGACGAGGTCCGCGACGAGCTCTGGGTGGTCGGCGGAAAGGTCTCGTACGAGCGCCCGCGCACGGCCCGCGAGGTCACCACGGTGACCGGCTGGGCCCTGCCGGGCCTGGTCGACGCGCACTGCCACGTGGGGCTCGACTCCCACGGCGCGGTCGACGCCGAAACCGCGGAACGCCAGGCCCTCACCGACCGCGACGCCGGCACCCTCCTCATCCGGGACGCCGGATCGCCCTCCGACACCCGCTGGGTCGACGGGCGCGAGGACCTCCCGAAGATCATCCGGGCCGGCCGCCACATCGCGCGCACCCGCCGCTACATCCGCAACTACGCGCACGAGATCGAGCCGGCCGACCTCGTCGAGTACGTCGGCCGCGAGGCGCAGCGCGGCGACGGCTGGGTGAAGCTGGTCGGCGACTGGATCGACCGCGAGGTCGGCGACCTGACGGCCTGCTGGCCGCGCGCGGAGGTGGAGGCGGCCATCGCCGAGGCACACCGCCTGGGAGCCCGGGTCACGGCGCACTGCTTCGCCGAGGACTCGCTGCGCGACCTGGTCGAGGCGGGCATCGACTGCATCGAACACGCCACCGGCCTCACCGAGGACACCATCCCGCTGTTCGCGGAGCGCGGGGTGGCGATCGTCCCGACGCTCGTGAACATCGCGACCTTCCCGAAGATGGCCGCCGGCGGCGAGGCGAAGTTCCCGCAGTGGTCGGCGCACATGCGGCGGCTCCACGAGCGGCGCTACGACACCGTCCGCGCGGCCTACGACGCCGGCATCGAGGTGTACGTGGGCACCGACGCGGGCGGTTCCCTGCCGCACGGCCTGGTCGCGGCGGAGGTCGCGGAACTGGTGAAGGCCGGCATCCCCGCCCTCGACGCCCTCTCGGCCACGGCCTGGGCGGCGCGCGAATGGCTCGGCAGGCCGGGCCTGACCGAGGGTGCACCGGCCGACCTCGTGGTCTACGGCAGCGATCCGAGGGCGGACGTGCGCACCCTCGCCCAGCCGATGCGGGTCGTCGTGAACGGCAAGGTCAGGGCCTGAGCGCCCCGTTGACGACCCGCGTGACATGGAGGGCCTGCCGGTCGTTGGACGTGCTCCTGCTTGGGGCGGGAGGGAACCCCCGTTCCCCATGGGACATAAAGAATCGAATATTCACCCGGAAACCACCCTTTGGGGTGAAGTGACGCCAGGTTGACCCCCGTTCACCCACAGTGCGTAAAGATTCCGAGGGTCGAGGCCGTCGGCGCGCGCGATGTCCCCCATTGGCGGCGTGACGGCACCCATCTCCTCGGGGGTTCCACCACCTTGAACCGCAATACCTTCCGCATGCCCGCGGCCGTCCTGCTCGCCACGGGAGCGGTCGCCCTGCTCGCCGCCCCGCCCGCCTTCGCCACGGAAGGCGGCGAGGGCAAGGCGGGGGCGGTCGTCCTGCGCACCGGACTGGACGTGGGGCTGCTCAACAAGACCGTGCACGTCCCGCTGAAGACGACCCTCAACGAGGTCAACGCCCCCGCGACGGCGGAGAAGACGGCGCTGAGCGTCACCCTCGACGGGGTCGAGGGCGGGGCGCCGGTCAGCGTGCTGCGCGCCGACGTGGCCACCTCCAAGGCGACCGCCGACAAGAACCGCGCCGAGGCGGAGGCCAACCTCGCCAAGGCCAGGGTGCACGTGCCGGGCCTGCCCGCGCTCTCCCTCATCGAGGTGGAGAAGGTCACCTCCAAGGCCGTCTGCGAGGCCGGCAAGCAGCCGGTGGCCACCTCGAACGTCCTCGGCACGGTGACCGCACTCGGCAAGAAGACCACCGTGACCGCGGGCGGCCCCCCGACCAAGATCGAGGTGCCCGGCGTGGGCCTGGTCAGCCTGGAGCTGTCCGGTACGCAGACCACCTCCACGACCGCCGCCGCCACCGCGCTCCGCCTGAAGGTGTCCGTCAACCCGCTGAAGCTCAACGTGGCCGAGGTGGAGGGGGAGATCGTGCTCGCCGAGGCGCACTGCGAGTCCCCCGCCGCGCCTGCGTCGAAGCCGGACGTCAAGCCGCAGATCTCCACGACCACCACGAACACCACCAGCACCAACCTCGCGGAGACGGGCGGCGGTTCACCGACCCCGTACGTCGCGGGAGGCGCGCTGATCCTGCTCGGCATCGGCGCGGGGGCGCTGGTCGTGAGCCGCCGGGCCTCCTAGTACGGGACCGCGCGAGCACCCGGAGGGGAGTGCCCGCGCGGTCGCCGCGCCGTCGCGGCCCCCGGTACCCCCGCGGCCCGCGCCGCCCCCGCCGGGGTCGGGTGTGCGGTGGGGTGCCCCCGCAGGGCGTCGAACGCAACCGCCCCGCACTCGGCCGGCCCCGTGGAAACGTTCGACGGCCGAGGAGGTGCCCCGCCGCGCGCCCGGGCCCGGTGGCCCGTTGCGTGCGGGCCGCCCCGGGGTGCCGCTGCGCGGAGCTGCTCCCCGCCCCGCCCTTCCACCGTTCCCCGGGCTCCGCCCGGACCCGGTCCTCAAACGCCGGACGGGCTGGAGGGTGCGGCCGGGCCGGACGGTGCGGGAGGGGAGAGGGGGCGCGGTCCGCCCGCGAAGGCCTGGGGCTCCGCCCCGGGTGTCGCGCCTCGAACGCCGGCGGGGCTGAATCCGCCGGCGGGCATGGGAAGCCGGGCGTGGCCCGGCAGGGTCGGCGCGGCCGGCGACGGGAGGGGCAGGTAGGGCCGGAGGGCCGGCGACGGGAGGGACGGGCAGGGCCGGCGGCGGGTGGGGATCGGTCAGGGCGCGGTCAGCGCGAGGGCGTGGTCCAGGGCCTGCAAGAGGCGGCCCGTCGTCGCCCGGTCGCGGACCGCCAGCCGGAGCCAGGACCGGTCCAGCCCGGGGAACGTGTCCCCCCGCCGCACGGCGAAGCCGAGGGCGCGGAGCCGCGTCCGTACCTCCGCCGCGCCCGCCACCCGGATCAGGACGAAGGGACCCTCCGCCACCCCCGCCACCGAGACCTCGTCGAACTCCGCCAGGCCGGCCAGCAGGTGCGCCCGGTCCGCCGCGATCCGCCGCGCCGCCTCCTCCGCCTCGGCCAGCGCCGCCGGCGCCACGCATGCCTCGGCCGCCACCAGCGCCGGGGTCGACACCGGCCACAGCGGCTGCGCCGCGGTCAGCTTCGCGATCACCTCCGGCTCGGCCAGCACGTAGCCGATCCGCAGCCCCGCCAGCCCCCAGGTCTTCGTCAGGCTCCGCAGCACCACCAGCCCCGGCACATCGGTCCGCCCCGCCAGGGCCTCCCGTTCGCCCGGAACGGCGTCCATGAACGCCTCGTCGACCACCAGGATCCGCCCCGGACGGGCCAGCGCGGCCAGCGTCGCCGCCGGGTGCAGGACCGACGTCGGGTTGGTGGGGTTGCCCACCACCACCAGGTCGGCCTCCTTCGGCACCGCCGCCGGGTCCAGCCGGAACCCGTCCTCCGCCTTCAGCAGCACCCGCTCCACGCGGTGCCCCGCATCCCGCAGGGCCGCCTCCGGCTCGGTGAACTGCGGATGCACCACCACCGGACGCGTGGAGCCCAGCGCCCGCGCGATCAGTACGAAGGCCTCCGCCGCCCCGGCCGTCAGCAGCACCCGCTCGACCGGCAGCCCGTGCCGCGCCGCCACCGCCGCACGCGCGGACCGGCCGTCCGGGTACGCGGCGAGGTCCCCGAGGGAGGCGGCGATCCGCTGCTTGAGCCACTCCGGGGGCGTGTCCGACCGTACGTTGACCGCCAGGTCGACCAGCCCCGAGCCCGCGTCGATCACCTCCGCGTCCCCGTGGTGCCTCAGGTCGTGCGCCTGCGCCGTCGCGACCGCGCAGGTCGCCGCCATCGAGCGCCGCTTCGGTACGAGGAGTTCGCCGCCGGAGGCGAGCGCCGCGGCCTCCGCCACCGAGGGAGTGCCGGCCGCCGTGCGCGCCGCGTCCGAGGGGTGCGGCACCGTGATCGCCGCCAACTGCTCCGCGGGATAGCCGAGGAGGGGCACGCCGAAACGTTCCGCCGCGCCCGCTATCCCCGCCTCGGCCGCCTTCGACTCCACCGTGGCCAGCGCCGTCACCGACCCCGAGGCCAGCCCGGCCCCGCGCAGCGTCTCCTCGACCAGGGCGCAGACCTCCGCGACGGAGACCCCCGCCCGTCCGCCGACCCCGACCACCAGTTGCGCCGCGTACTCGCCCACCGGGGATCCTCCCTCCGTAGAAACAGTCACCGGTCAGCCGTCCACCGGTCGGTCGTCAACAATCCGCCGCCCGCCACCCGCGCGCGGACGTGCGCGGGGCGCGGGGAGTCGGTATTCAGGGCCACATGGCCGTGATCGTGGCGTTGGGTGCGTTCCTGATGACGCTGGCGGGCGGATGGGCGGCGCAGCGCGTCACCGACCGCCGCCACCTCGTGCTGGGCCTGGCCGGCGGGCTCATGCTCGGCGTGGTCGGCCTCGACCTGCTCCCGGAGGCCCTGCACGCGGCGGGGGACGAGTTCCTCGGCGTCCCGCTCGCCCTGCTGCTCTTCGTGGCCGGGTTCCTCGTCGCGCACGTCGCCGAACGGCTCCTGGCCGTGCGTCAGGCAGCGCACGGCGCCGAGAACGGCCACGGCCACCGCGTCCCCCAGGTCGGCCTCACCGCCGCGGCGGCCATGGTCGGCCACAGCCTCGCCGACGGCGTGGCCCTGGGCGCGGCCTTCCAGGTCGGCGGGGGCATGGGGGTGGCCGTGGCACTGGCCGTCATCACCCACGACTTCGCCGACGGGTTCAACACGTACACGCTGACGAGCCTCTACGGCAACGACCGCCGAAGGGCCCAGATGATGCTCCTCGCGGACGCCGTCGCCCCCGTCGTGGGCGCGGCGTCCACTCTGCTGTTCACCCTTCCGGAGGAACCCCTCGGTGCGTACCTCGGATTCTTCGGCGGGGTCCTGCTGTACCTGGCGGCCGCGGAGATCCTGCCCGAGGCCCACCACAAGCACCCCGCCCTGTCCACGCTGCTGTGCACCGTGGGCGGGGTGGCCGGGATCTGGCTCGTGGTGGGCCTCGCGGACTGATCTCACGGCCGGTTCGCCGCCGCTTCCACGAACCGGCGTGCGACGGAAGGCTCCGCCGCCCAGTGCGTGTGCAGGTAGCTGGCGTGCACGCCCTGCTGTACGAAGCCCTCGACGCGGCGCTCCGGGTGCGTGAACCCCCACGCGGGGGCCGCACCGGCACCCGGCTCGATCACCGTGCGGTGGAACTCGTGCCCGCGCAGCCGGGTCCCGGCGGCCGCGAGCGCGCTGTCGGACACCGCCACGGCCTCCCGGTAGCCCAGGGTGAGGCGCTCCGACATCCGCGCGTCGGCGTCGAGCACCCCGCACATGGGCTTCCCGTCGAGGGTGCGTGCGAGGTAGAGCAGCCCGGCGCACTCGGCGGCGACGGGCCCGCCGGCCGCGGCGAACGCGGCCACGGCCGCGCGGAGCGGCTCGTTCGCGGACAGCTCGGGCGCGTACACCTCGGGGAACCCGCCGCCGATCACCAGGCCGGCCGTGCCGGTCGGCAGGGCCTCGTCCCTCAGGGGGTCGAAGGTGACGACCTCCGCGCCGGCGGCGGTGAGCAGCTCCGCGTGCTCGGCGTAGGAGAACGTGAATGCCGGGCCTCCTGCGACGGCGATGACCGGCCGTCGGCCGGTGGCTCCGCCGAGGCCCGCGGGTGCGGCGCGGTTGCCAGGGGCTCCGCCCCCGGACCCCCGCGCCTCAAACGCCGGCGAGGCCGGGTTCTCCGGCCCGTCCGGCGTTTGAGGCGCGAGGTCTGGGGCGGAGCCCCAGGTGCGCGCCAGCGCAGTCGACGGCGACCAGGCTTCGCAGGCCAGTGCGGGGGCAGTTCGGGCCAGGGCCATCAGCGCGTCCAGGTCGCAGCCCGCCCGCACCTGGTCCGCCAAGGCGGCAACCGCCGCCACCGCGTCCGCCCGCCGCTCGGCGACCGGTACCAGTCCCAGGTGCCGGGACGGCGCGGCCACCTGCGGAGCACGCCGCAGGACGCCGAGCACCGGCATCCCCGCCTCCTCCAGGGCCTCCCGCAGCATCGCCTCGTGCCGGTCGGAGCCGACCTTGTTCAGGATCACGCCCCCCAGCCGCACCTGCGGGTCGAAGGACGCGAAGCCGTGCACCAGCGCCGCCACCGACCGCGACTGCGACGAGGCGTCGACCACCAGCACCACCGGCGCCCGCAGCAGCTTCGCCACCTGCGCCGTCGACGCCAGCTCACCCCGGCCCGCCGCCCCGTCGTACAGCCCCATCACGCCCTCGACCACGGCGAGGTCGCACCCGGCGGCCCCGTGCGCGAACAGCGGGGCGACCAGCTCCGGCCCGCACATGAAGGCGTCCAGGTTGCGCCCCGGGCGGCCGGTGGCGAGCGCGTGGTAGCCGGGGTCGATGTAGTCCGGCCCGGCCTTGTGCGGAGACACGGCGAGGCCGCGCTCCGAGAAGGCCGCCATCAGGCCCGTGGCGACGGTGGTCTTGCCGCTGCCGGAGGACGGCGCGGCGACGACCAGCCGCGGCATGTCGAACGAGGTCACCACTCGATGCCCTTCTGGCCCTTCTGGCCGGCGTCCATCGGGTGCTTGACCTTGGTCATCTCGGTGACGAGATCCGCGAACTCCAGCAGCTTCTCCGGCGCGTTGCGGCCGGTGATCACCACGTGCTGGGTGCCGGGACGGTTCCGCAGCACCTCGATGACCTCGTCGACGTCGATCCAGCCCCAGTGCATCGGGTACGCGAACTCGTCGAGGACGTACAGCTTGTGCGTTTCGGCGGCCAGATCGCGCTTGACCTGCTCCCAGCCCTCCTTGGCGGCCTGCTCGTTGTCGAGCTGGGCGTCGCGCTGGACCCAGGACCAGCCCTCGCCCATCTTGTGCCAGACGACGGAGCCGCCCTCGCCGGATGCGCCGAGCACCTTGAGCGCGTTCTCCTCGCCGACCTTCCACTTCGCCGACTTGACGAACTGGAACACTCCGATCGGCCAGCCCTGGTTCCACGCGCGCAGCGCCAGCCCGAAGGCCGCCGTCGACTTGCCCTTGCCGGGGCCGGTGTGGACGAAGACGAGCGGACGGTTGCGGCGCTGGCGCGTCGTGAGTCCGTCGTCCGGAACGACGGTCGGCTGTCCCTGCGGCATTAGGCGGCCCTCCTGGAGGCGCTGTTGGGTGACGCAGTGTGGGTCACTGCGGTACGTACGTTCTTCACGAGCCCGGCGAGCGAATCGGCCCGCAGCCCGTCGAGGGTGACGGCGGGCGCGCCGAGGTCGGTGGCCAGCACCCCGGCCAGCCCCAGCCGCACCGGCCCGGACTCGCAGTCCACGACCACCGACGCGACCCCCTCCGCGGCCAGCAGCCGCGCACTGCGCCCCGAGAGCTCGCGCGGGTCGCCCCCGACGGCCCCGGCCGACGTCGCACGGCCGTCGGTCACGACCACGAGCAGCGGACGGCGGCTCGGATCGCGCAGCCGCTCGATCCGCAGCACCTCGTGGGCCTTCAGCAGCCCCGCGGCCAGCGGGGTGCGCCCGCCGGTCGGCAGCTGCTCCAGCCGGGCCGCCGCCGCGTCCACCGAGGAGGTGGGCGGCAGCGCCAGCTCGGCGCCGGAGCCGCGGAACGTGATCAGGCCGACCTTGTCCCGGCGCTGGTAGGCGTCCAGCAGCAGCGAGAGCACCGCCCCCTTGACCGCGCTCATGCGCTGCCGGGCGGCCATCGAACCCGAGGCGTCCACGCAGAACAGCACGAGGTTGCCCTCGCGGCCCTCCCGCGTCGCCTGCCGCAGGTCGTCCTTGCGGATGACCAGCCCGCGCCCGGCCCGCCCGCGCGCCTTCTGGTGCGGGGCGGCCGCGTGCACGGTGGCCGCCAGGTGCAGCTTCGTCAGC
Organism: Streptomyces sp. NPDC085524; assembly: GCF_044541755.1. Lineage (NCBI taxonomy): Bacteria > Bacillati > Actinomycetota > Actinomycetes > Kitasatosporales > Streptomycetaceae > Streptomyces > Streptomyces sp. NPDC085524. Next base: position 67,654 of record NZ_JBITTH010000005.1, on the reverse strand, counting down.
TGGCCCCGGGGCCGCTGGGAGCCGGTGGTCCGGCCGTGCGCGGTACGGGCCCGCGAACGGCGTCCGGCCGCGCCCTCGCCGAGCCCCGGCACGCTCAGCACCTTGGTCCGGAACGGCTCGGCGGCCCGTACGGCGGCCTGCTCGGGAGCCGCGCCGCCGCCCTGGGCGGAGGGCTGCGGGGCCTCGGGCCGCTGCTCGGGGGCCTCGGCGGGGTCTTCGGCGGGTTCTTCGGTGGTCTCCGCCGGGCCGCCGCCCTCGGGCCCGCCGTTCTGCGGGGGCACGCCGCCGCCCCCGTCGGGGCCGCCGTTGTCGTCCGGACCCTCGGGCTCGGGCTCCGGCCCGTCCGGCTCGGGCTCCGGCTCCTCGTCGGGGAACTCGTCGAGGATCCGGTCCAGCTTGTCCTCGTCCAGGCCCGGCGCGTCGAAGGGGTTGCGGCGGCGCCGGTGGGGGAGCGCCAGCAGGGCGGCCTGGCGCACGTCCTCCTTGCGCACCTCGGTACGCCCGGCCCAGGCCGCCAGCGCGGTGGCCGTCCGGGCCATCACGATGTCGGCCCGCATGCCGTCGACCTCGAAGCCGGCGCAGGTCGCGGCGATCTGGAGCAGCGCGGTGTCCCCGAGCGCGACCTTCGGGAGCAGTGCCCGGGCGGCCACCACCCGGGCGCGGACCTCGTGCTCGTCACCCGCCCAGCGGGTCGCGAAGCCCGCGGGATCGTCCTCGTACGCGAGCCGGCGGCGGACCACCTCCACCCGCTGGGCGGGCTCGCGGGAGGCCGCGACCTCGACGGTCAGCCCGAACCGGTCGAGGAGCTGCGGGCGCAGCTCGCCCTCCTCGGGGTTCATCGTGCCGACGAGGAGGAAGCGGGCGGCGTGGCGGACCGAGACGCCCTCGCGCTCCACGTACGAGGCGCCCATCGCGGCGGCGTCGAGGAGGAGGTCGATCAGGTGGTCGTGGAGGAGGTTGACCTCGTCCACGTAGAGGATGCCGCGGTGGGCGTCGGCCAGCAGCCCGGGCTCGAAGGCCTTCACGCCTTCGGAGAGGGCGCGTTCGATGTCCAGGGCGCCGACGAGGCGGTCCTCGGAGGCTCCGACGGGCAGCTCCACCATCCGCGCGGGCCGGGCGTCGCCGGAACCGGGCTCGTGCGGGCCGTCGGGGCAGGCCGGGTCCGGGGCGGCCGGAGCGCAGCTGAAGCGGCAGCCGGGGACGACGTCCACCTGCGGCAGCAGGGCCGACAGGGCGCGCACGGCGGTGGACTTGGCGGTCCCCTTCTCACCGCGCACGAGCACCCCACCGACGGCCGGGCTCACGGCGTTGAGCAGGAGCGCCAGCCGCAGGTCGGTCTGGCCGACCACTGCGGTGAACGGGTAGGGCGTGCTCATGCGTTGCTCACTCCTTCTGTGTTGGTGCGGGTGCGGGTGCTTGCGGGGTGGCCGGGGGCCCGGGTGCCGCTGCGCGGAGCTGCTGCTCCCCGCCCCGCCCTTTCTCCGTTTCCCGGGGCTCCGCCCCGGACCCCGGTCCTCAAACGCCGGACGGGCTGGATCTCCAGCCCCGCCGGCATGTGAGGCGCGGGGTGGGGGAAGGCCGCACGCAGGGCCCCGGCTCTCACGGGGCGCCCGGCGGCAGGAACGGCACGCCCGCCGGGGCCCCGGACTCGATCAGCCCGAGCAGCGCAGCGGTGTCGGCGTGTTCCTCGATCAGGTCCCCGAGCAGGTCCAGCTGTTCCTCCCGCAGCGCGGAGAACGAGGTGTCCGGCGCCGGCACGAAGCGGCGGCCCGCAGCGGCCGCGACCTCCCGAAGGAACGCCCGGCGGAAGCCGTCCGACTCCAGCGAGCCGTGCCAGTGGGTACCCCACACCGACCCGACCCGGCACCCGTCCAGGAACGGCTCCCCGCCCAGGACCTCGGCCACGCCGTGGTGGATCTCGTACCCGTCCACGGGCTCGCCCAGCGCGGAACCCGACGGCCGGGCCAGGGTCTTCTCCACGGCGAAGCGCACGCGGACCGGCAGCAGCCCGAGGCCTTCCACCTCGCCCGCCCGGGACTCGACGTCGTCCGAGATCCGCTCGCCCAGCACCTGGAACCCGCCGCAGATGCCCAGTACCGGCCGCCCCTCCGCGGCCCGCCGGGCGAGCGCGTCCGCGAGCCCGCGCTCGCGCAGCCACTCCAGGGCCCTCACCGTGCCGCGCGTGCCCGGTACGACGACCAGGTCGGCGTCCGCCAGTTCCTCGGCCCGGTTCACGAACCGGACCACGACCCCCGGCTCCGCCGCGAGCGCGTCGACGTCCGTGAAGTTCGACATCAGCGGCACCGCGCACACCGCGACCCGCAGCACGTCCTCGCCGACCGGCGGGGCCACGACCGACTCGCGCACCGCGCCCCGCAGGGAGACCCGGAGCCCGTCCTCCTCGTCGATGCCGAGCCCGTGCCGGAAGGGGAGGACGCCGTACGTCGCCCGCCCGGTGAGGGAGCGCAGCATCTCCATGCCGGGCTCCAGCAGCGAGACGTCGCCCCGGAACTTGTTCACCATGTAGCCGGCGATCAGCGACTGGTCCTCGGGCGACAGCAGCGCCGTCGTACCGAAGAAGGACGCGAAGACCCCGCCCCGGTCGATGTCCCCGACCACGACGACCGGGAACCGCGCGGCCCGCGCGATGCCCATGTTCACGATGTCGGTCCGGCGCAGGTTGATCTCGGCCGGACTGCCCGCCCCCTCGCAGATCACGGCGTCATACGTGCCCCGCAGCTGCTCCAGGCAGTCCGTGACGATGCCGAGCAACTGCTCCTGCCGGCCCCCGTGGTAGCCGCGGGCGCTCATCTCGCCCACCGGCTTGCCCAGCAGCACCACCTGGCTGCTGCGGTCGCTGCCGGGCTTGAGCAGCACCGGGTTCATCAGCGCGGTCGGCTCCACCCGGGCCGCCTGGGCCTGCATGGCCTGGGCGCGCCCGATCTCGGCGCCCTCCAGGGTCACGAAGGAGTTCAGCGACATGTTCTGCGCCTTGAAGGGCGCCACCTTCACGCCCTGGCGGACCAGCCAGCGGCAGATGCCCGCCGTGACCACGCTCTTGCCCGCGTCGGACGTGGTGCCCGCGACCAGCAGTCCGCCGCCGCGCCTCGCGCCGTTCATGCGCGCCCCCTTCGTGACGTACGCGATGTGTGAGATGTCCGAGATGTGCGCGATACCAGCGCGCGCGCCGCGACGCAGGCGCCCAGCGCCAGCCAGGTCACCTGCCGCGACAGCCGTACCGCCCGTTCGATGTCGGCGACCTCGACGGGGCGCCCCGTCCCGCCGTTGAGCACGGCCCGGTGCTCGACCCGGCCGCCGTACGCCAGGGTCCCGCCGAGCCGTACGCCGAGGGCGCCCGCGAAGGAGGCCTCCACCGGTCCGGCGTTCGGGCTCGGGTGCTTGGCGGCGTCCGTGCGCCAGGCCCGGACCGCCCCCCGACGGTCCGGGCCGGCCGCCACCGCGGCGAGGGCCGTGAGCCGGGCTCCCGGCCAGCCCGCCAGGTCGTCGAGGCGGGCGGAGGCCCAGCCGTAGCGCAGGTAGCGGGGGGACTTGTGGCCGACCATCGCGTCCAGGGTGTTCACGGCGCGGAAGGCGAGCAGCCCGGGGACCCCCGCGACGGCTCCCCACACGAGGGCCCCGACCACGGCGTCCGAGGTGTTCTCGGCGACCGACTCCACGACGGCGCGGGCCATCTGCTGCTCGTCCAGGGCCTGCGGGTCCCGCCCGCACAGGTGCGGCAGCCGTTCCCGGGCCACCTCGGCGTCCCCGGCGGCGAGCGCGCCGCCGATGGCGCGGGCCTCCCGTCCCAGCGAGGTGCCCCCGACGACGGCCCAGGTGGCGGCGGCGGTCAGGGCGATACGGGCGGCCGCGGGCCGGGAGCGCACGGCGCGGGCGCCGAGCGCGCCGACGGCGGCAGCGCCCCCGGCGCACAACAGGGTGTGCAGGACGCCCCGGGCGCGGTCGTCGCGCCACAGGGCGCGCTCGACGGCGGCGGCGGTTCGTCCGAAGGCGGCCACGGGGTGCCCTCGGCGCGGATCACCGAGGATCCGGTCGCCGATCAGGCCCGCCGTGGCGCCGTACGCGAAGACGCGATCGGCACGCATGGTGGCAGGTATGTCCTCACTCAGGGTCCGCGCCCTGGTTCGACGTGTCCGGCGGCGAGAGTTCCTGGCTCCCGGGGCGCACTCGGCGGAGTGCCCCGGTGACAGTGGCGGGACCGCGCCGGATTCGCACCGGACTTCCTCTCCATGCCGCCGTATTGGCTCGGGCAGTCCACCACGCACCGCGAACGCCCGTCAACTCGCCGTTGACCTGCGGCTGGGTACGCGAAAACTCCCCCCGGGAGAAACCCGGAGGGAGCGTTCACACGTGGTGTCCCGCGTTTACGAGACGATCAGATAGATCCCGTAGCCCACGGCCACCGCGACGAGCGCGAAGCAGGCGTAGGCGCCGCTGCGGGCGAGGGTGGCGCTGCCGCCCTGCTCGGTGGCGGTCTCGTGCTTGGACAGGCCCACCAGGCCCAGGGTGAACAGGGCCACGAGGGCGACGGTGGCGGAGAGGCTGACTCCGAAGACGGAGCCGAGGGCTGCCCAGTCGATCTTCATACCGCTGATTCCTCTGTCGTTCTCGGGGTCAGACCGCTGCGGCCGGGGCCGCGGGGGTCGTCGTCGCGGCCGGGATGGTGGCCTTGAGGGCGTCGTCCGTGACGTCGGCGGTCGTACCCGCGGTGCCGGTACCGGCGGCGGCGACGGTCGGCGGGACGGTGACGGCTGCCATGGCCGTGGTGACCACACCCGGCTCCTCGGCGGCGGCCGGTGCCACGTCGTTGACGTTGTTGTGGTCGACGACCTGGCGGCGCGAGATGAACCAGATGGCGGCGCAGGAGGCGACCAGGAAGACCGCCACGGCGGCGACGCCGACGTCACCGGTGCGCATGATCAGCTCGGCGCCGGCGGAGACGATCGCGGCGGCCGGCAGGGTCAGGCCCCACGCGATGAACATGCGGGTCGCGGTCGACCAGCGGACCACGCCGCCCTTGCGTCCCAGGCCCGCACCCATGACCGCGCCGGAGCACGCGTGGGTGGTGGAGAGGGAGAAGCCGAGCGAGGAGGAGGCCAGGATGACGCTGGCGGCCGAGGTCTGGGCGGCGAAGCCCTGCTGCGGGTGCAGGTCGGTCAGGCCGGAGCCCATGGTGCGGATGATGCGCCAGCCGCCGAGGTAGGTGCCCATCGCGATGGCCAGACCGGCGGAGACGATGACCCAGACCGGCGGGTTGGAGCCGGGGGCGATGGCGCCGCCGGCGACGAGCGCCAGGGTGATGATGCCCATCGTCTTCTGCGCGTCGTTGGTGCCGTGCGCGAGGGAGACGAGACCGGCCGAGGCGATCTGACCCGCGCGGTAGCCCTTGGCGGAGGTCTTCTCGCCGACCTGGCCGCCGAGCTTGTACGTGACCCGCGCGGCCAGCATCGAGGCCACACCGGCCACGATCGGGGCGGCGACGGCGGGGATCAGCACCTTGGTGACGACGACGTCGCCGTTGACCGCTCCCATGCCGGCGGATGCGACCGCGGCGCCGATCAGGCCGCCCATGAGGGCGTGGGAGGAGCTGGACGGCAGGCCGATCAGCCAGGTGACGAGGTTCCAGAGGATCGCGCCGACCAGGGCGGCGAAGATCACTTCCGGCTGGATGCCCTCTTCGTTGACGAGGCCCTTGGAGATCGTCTTGGCGACCTCCACGGACATGAACGCGCCGACGAGGTTGAGCACGGCGGACATTGCCACCGCCGTCTTGGGCTTGAGGGCGCCGGTCGAGATGGTGGTCGCCATCGCGTTGGCTGTGTCGTGGAAACCGTTCGTGAAGTCGAACACGAGAGCGGTGATGATCACGATCCCGAGGAGAAGCGTTATGTGCTCCATTTACCCAGGCTTCTGTTTGGCGTCAGTGGCTCGCCGACCGTAGGCAACCTGGGTGAACGGAAGATGAACTGACATGGTCGGAGCGGTGTACCGGCCAGTGGCCTGATCGGATCATTCGTCCCGATTCTCCCGTAGATAACTCGATAAATGCACGTCAAAGAGGGGTGAACGAACCCCTCCGCGAGGGTCCCGTGGCGTATACGACCCCCTGCCCCGGGTGCCGAAAGAGACCTAGATCACGCCGCCCCGGGCGGGCTGCGGAACGATCTCCTCCAGTGGCCCGCCGGTGCTCACGCCACGACACTGGAACGGTGCGTACCGCCACAGCGACGGCAGCGGCCGTCACCACGACCCTCCTGGGAGCCGGCGCGGCCGCCGTTGCGGCCGGCCGGTACGCCGCCGACGCGGCCCTGAGGCCCGAGCCCGGCCGCCCCCTGCCCGGCGGCGCCCGGCTCAGCGTCCACTCCACCGCCGCCGGGCGGGTCACGCTGACCCGCACCCTCGCCTCCCTGCGCCCCGGCACCTACGGGCTGACCGCGCCCGGGCTGCACGCCGTCGTCGGGCCGGTCATCACCGAGGCCGAGCACGACCCCGACGCCGTCGTACGGCGGCTCGTCGCCGTCACCCACGGCAGCCTCGACCCCGGCACCCGGGTCCAGATCACCCCCCAGGTCCACCTCGGCGACCCGCGCACCGCCCTCGGGCTCGACCACGCCGACGTGGACGTTCCCGGGGAGCTCGGGGCGCTGCCCGCCTGGTTCGTGCCGGAGGACCGCACCACCTGGGTGATCACCGTGCACGGCCTCGGCAGCAGCCGGGAGCACCCGATGGTGGTCATGCCCTTCCTGCACCGCAGCCGCTTCCCCGTCCTCGACCTCGCCTACCGCGGCGACCTCGGCGCCCCCGCCTCCCCGGACGGCATCGGCCACCTCGGTGAATCGGAGTGGCGGGACGTGGACGCCGCCATCCGCTACGCCCTGCGCTACGGAGCCCGGCGGGTGATCCTGCACGGCTGGTCCACCGGCGCCACGATGGCCCTGCGCGCCGCCGAGCGCTCCGCGCTGGCCGACCGGATCTCCGGGCTGGTGCTCGACTCTCCCGTGCTCGACTGGCACACCACCCTGCGCAGGCTCGCCGTGGCCCGTCACACCCCCGCCCCCGTTGTGCCGCTCGCCGTCTGGGCCGCAGAGGGCCGCGCGGGGCTGCGCGCCGACCACCGCCCGCCCGGCGCCGACCCGGGCGCCCTCCGCATCCCCGTCCTGATCTTCCACGGCCCCCACGACACGCTCGCCCCCTGGGAGCCCTCCCGGCGGCTCGCCGCCGCCCGCCCCGACCTCGTCCAGCTGCACACCGTCGAAGAGGCCGAGCACGGCGCGATGTGGAACGCGGACCCGGCGGCCTACGAGGAAGCCCTGCGCCGCTTCCTCACCCCTTTGATGTGAAGGCCGTGAGGTGGGGGAGGCCCTGAGGGGGTGTTGTCCGGGTCTGTCACCCCGGCGAGCAGTGGCAACGGCCGATTCCGTTTGGGCTTTCGGCCGGTGACGGGCGAGACTGCTTCCGTGACGTCCCGAAAGCCTGATGAGCAGTTGGCTCGCGACTCCAGACTCCGACTCGTCTCCCCGCGTTCCGTCGCCGCGGCCCGCAAGGCGGTGACCGACCGGCGCACCCGGCCCGCCCAGCGGCCCCCGGCCGGCACGCCCGCCACGCCCGACCTCGCGAACCGGGCCCGGGCCTCGCTGGCCGATGCCGTACGCCTGGCCCGCTGGGCCGAGCTCAACCTCGGCGCGGGCGACGGGGGCAGGCCCGCACCCGCGGGCGCCCTGCCCGCGGTTGACGTCGAACGCGCCGCCGGGGAACTGAACCTGACGCACGGGCAGATCCGCGTCGGCTGGGACCGCGCCCGGCTCGCCGGCCTCGTCGAACTGCACGGCGGCCACGCCCGGCCCGGCTGGCGGCTGCGAGCCTGGGACCGCGACGACTCCGCCGTCCTGCGCGGCTGGGTCGCCCTCTTCGACGCCTGGTCACTGGTCCACCCCGCCCCCGCCGACATCGCCCCCGAGGCCGTCGCCGAGGTCGTCGAGGCCATGCCCCAACTCCTCTCCCTGCTCCAGCTGTCGGCCGGCCCCGTGACCGTCCCCGACCTGCTGGACCTGCTCGGGCAGCGCGTCGCCGAACTGCGCGACGAACGCTGCGAGGTCCCGTACGAGGACCGGCCCGGGTCCGCAGCCGACGCCCGGAACGGCGCCGCGGTCCCGCTCGCCCGGCTGCTGCGCTGGGCGCTCGGGGGACTCGCCGCCGTGGACGCCGTCACCCTGGGCCCCGCCCGGGCCGCGCTCACCCCGCTCGGCAGCTGGGCGGTCTGGGTCAAACTCGAGCAGATCTGCGTCGCCGCGCAGAGCCCGGCCGGCAACATCGAACAGTCCGCCGCCGCCATGCTGCACGGCTGCGCCCGGCTCACCCCCGGACCCGCCCGCGCCGAGTACCAGGCCTGGCTCGCCGCCCGGCCCGTCGGCCACGCCGTCAGCGAGCTGCTGCACGCAGCCCGGGGCGAGGACGCCCTGCTGCGCGGGCTCGCCTTCGAGGCGCTCCGCGTCGTCGGTGCCCCCGCCGAGCCCGAGGTGCGCGCCGCCGTACGCGAACCGGCGCTGCGCCCCTACGCCCTGCTCTGGCTCGCCGAGCACGACGGGGTCGACCCCGACGAGGCGCAGGACGTCCTCACGCCCGAGGAGTCGACCTGGCTCTGGGTGGACACCGCGGCCGCCATCGCCGACCACGGCGAAGCCGAGCTGCTGGCCCGCCACCTGGACTCGGCCGTGCGCACCACCGTGCCCCGGCTGCTGGACGAGGTCCGCGCCGTCGGCCACCCGCGCACCGTGCAGGTACTGGTCGCCCTGGCCGCGGCCCACCCCGACCCGGCCCTCGCCAAGGCGGTCCGCCGGGCCGCCTTCCAGGTCCACACCGGCGGAGTCTGACGGCAGCGCTACGCGCGTACGCGCCGCAGTCCTCAGACCTGCGGCGCGTACGTCCCGAAGCTCCAGATGTTCCCCTCGGCGTCCCTGGCCATGTAGTCGCGGGAGCCGTAGTCCTGGTCGGTGGGTTCCATCAGGATCTCCGCCCCGTGCTCGGCGGCCCGCCGGTGGTGGCCGTCCACGTCGTCGACCAGGACGTAGACCCCGGTGGGGCCGGCGCCCTCCATGGCCTTGTCGAACACCCCGCCCCTGCCCTTGCTGCCCAGCATCACGACGCCGTTGCCGTACGCCAGCTCCGCGTGCATCACGGACCCGTCCTCACCCTCGTACACCGCGACCTGGCTGAACCCGAAGGCCTCGGTCAGCAGCTTGATGGCCGCCTTGGCGTCGCGGTAGACCAGCGTGGGACAGATGGACGGAACGCCTGCCATGACGACCACTCCCTCTCGTGACGGTGACGCGCGTCACACCAGCATGGCAGGAGGGGCCGACAGTCAGCGGAAGGTGTTGCACTGGGCCATGTCACCGGTGCGGTAGCCCTGGTAGAACCACTGCTGGCGCTGCTCGGCCGAGCCGTGCGTCCAGGACTCCGGGGTCACCCGGCCCTGGAACTTCTCCTGGATCCGGTCGTCGCCGACCGCGGCCGCCGCGTCCAGCCCGTCCCTGATGTCCTGGTCGGTCAGGCTGGTGATCAGCGGCCGCCCCGTGGACTCGTCCGGGGTCTTCGTCGCGTTGCGCGCCCACACCCCGGCGTAGCAGTCCGCCTGGAGCTCCACCTTGACCGCGTTGCTGTTCGCACCCTGCTGCCCGTCCTGCGCCCGCTGGAGCGTCCCCATCAGGTTCTGGATGTGGTGGCCGTACTCGTGGGCCACGACGTAGGCCTGCGCGAAGGGGCCGCCGTTCGCGCCGAACTTCGTCCGCAGCTCGTCGAAGAAGCCCAGGTCCAGGTAGACCTGGCGGTCCGCGGGGCAGTAGAAGGGGCCGACCGCCGAGGTGGCCGCCCCGCAGGCGGTGTTCACCCGGCCGGTGAAGAACACCGTCGACGCCGGGGTGTACCGGCCGCCGCGCCTGGTGAACTCCTGCCTCCAGAAGTCCTGGGTGCTGTTGACCACCGCGACCAGCCGGCAGTCCTCACGCGCATTGGCGTCCTGCCCCGTCCTGCAGGCCTGCTGCACCTGGCCGAGCGAGGACGCGGCCGGCGCCGGCTCCTGGTCGCCGGAGGACAGTCCGAGCTGCTCCGGGCCCACTCCGAAGAGCAGCCCCAGGACCAGCGCGATCAAGCCGACGATGCCGCCGCCGACCGTGGCCCTGCCGCCCGGGATGCGGCTGCCGCGCACGTCCTTGACCTCGGAGGTGTCCAGATTGGCGTTGTCGTCGAACTGCATCCCGCACCGCCCTCGCGCTCCACCTGTCGCCCTGAGGCGAGTACCGACCCGTTCATCCTCGTATGTGCCGGGGCGCCTGTGCGTGATCGCTGGGCCGAACGGGGGACGGGGCCCGCGGGCCGACGGCCCGGAAAGTAGTTGCGCACCCCCGGTAGAATGAATCCCATGGCAAATCTCCTCGCGGATTAGCGGCGTCGAAGCTTCGCGTCCTGCCCCCCTTCCGCCGTCCCGACCCGCCCTGGAGTATTTCCGTGATCACCGCCACCGGCATCGAGCTGCGCGCCGGCGCCCGCGTCCTCATCGAGTCCGCCTCCTTCCGCATCGCCAAGGGCGACCGCATCGGCCTGGTCGGCCGCAACGGAGCCGGCAAGACCACCCTCACCAAGTGCCTCGCGGGCGAGGGGCTGCCCGCCGCCGGCGCCATCACCCGCTCGGGTGAGGTCGGCTACCTCCCGCAGGACCCGCGCACCGGCGACCTCGACGTCCTGGCCCGCGACCGGATCCTCTCCGCGCGCGGACTCGACGTACTGATCAAGAAGATGCGGGCCAACGAGGACCGCATCGCCACCGGCTCGGGCGCCACCCGCGACAAGGCGATGAAGCAGTACGAGCGCCAGGAGACCGAGTTCCTGACCAAGGGCGGGTACGCCGCCGAGGCGGAGGCGTCCACCATCGCGGCCGCCCTCAGCCTGCCCGACCGGGTCCTCGGCCAGCCGCTGCACACCCTCTCCGGCGGTCAGCGCCGCCGCGTCGAGCTCGCCCGGATCCTCTTCTCGGACGCCGACACCCTGCTCCTCGACGAGCCGACGAACCACCTCGACGCCGACTCCATCGTCTGGCTGCGCGACTACCTCAAGACCTACCGCGGCGGCTTCGTCGTCATCTCCCACGACGTCGACCTGGTCGAGACCGTCGTCAACAAGGTCTTCTACCTCGACGCCAACCGGTCCCAGATCGACGTCTACAACATGGGCTGGAAGCTCTACCAGCAGCAGCGCGAGGCCGACGAGAAGCGCCGCAAGCGCGAGCGCCAGAACGCCGAGAAGAAGGCCGCGGCCCTGAACTCGCAGGCCGACAAGATGCGCGCCAAGGCGACCAAGACCGTCGCCGCGCAGAACATGGCCAAGCGCGCCGAGCGGCTGCTGTCCGGCCTGGAGGCCGTGCGCGTCTCCGACAAGGTCGCCAAGCTGCGCTTCCCGGACCCGGCGCCCTGCGGCAAGACCCCGCTGACGGCCGAGGGCCTGTCGAAGTCGTACGGCTCCCTGGAGATCTTCACCGACGTCGACCTGGCCATCGACAAGGGCTCCCGCGTCGTCATCCTCGGCCTCAACGGTGCGGGCAAGACCACGCTGCTGCGGCTGCTCGCGGGCGCCGAGAAGCCCGACACCGGCGAGGTGACCCCGGGCCACGGCCTCAAGCTCGGCTACTACGCCCAGGAGCACGAGACGCTCGACCCCGAGCGCACGGTCCTGGAGAACATGCGCTCCGCCGCGCCCGACCTGGACCTGGTGGCCGTGCGCAAGACGCTCGGCTCCTTCCTGTTCTCCGGCGACGACGTGGACAAGCCCGCCGGGGTCCTGTCCGGCGGCGAGAAGACCCGTCTGGCCCTGGCCACGCTGGTCGTCTCCTCGGCGAACGTGCTGCTGCTCGACGAGCCCACCAACAACCTCGACCCCGCCAGCCGCGAGGAGATCCTCGGCGCGCTGCGCACCTACAAGGGCGCGGTCATCCTCGTCACGCACGACGAGGGCGCCGTCGAGGCGCTGGAACCGGAGCGGATCATCCTGCTCCCGGACGGCGTCGAGGACCTGTGGGGCCCGGACTACCGGGACCTGGTGGCCCTCGCCTGACCCCGCGCCCCGTCCACGCGGTCTGATCCAGTTCCTTATGGATCATTCGGCTCAGGGGTGATCCATCATCTGAGTGAGACGGTCTGGTACCGCTCTACGACGTACGACGGCCCCGGTCGCACCCGAGCAGGTGTGTGACCGGGGCCTTCGGTTTTCCGGTGCCGCGCCCCTGACCTGGTGATTCCCGGTGAAGGTGGAGAAGTGTGACGGAAGTCATGCGGCGGAGGGGGAGATTCCGTTCTGCTCGGGTGTCCACCCCTCGGGAAATGCCGTCGCACCGACCTTGCGGAATGGGTGGCCAGGAAGCCGGGGAGGGGTGATCATGAGAAGTCCAGAGCGCACTTCCCACGAGGAGGCACGGGTGGCCGAGACTCTGAAGAAGGGCAGCCGGGTTACCGGCGCCGCGCGCGACAAGCTCGCGGCAGACCTGAAGCGAAAGTACGACTCCGGTGCGAGTATCCGGGCGCTGGCCGAGGAGACCGGCCGGTCCTACGGATTCGTCCACCGGATGCTCAGCGAGTCCGGGGTATCGCTGCGTGGCCGCGGTGGCGCGACGCGCGGCAAGAAGGCGGCTACGGCCTGACCCCGGTCCCACCGGTTCCGACAGTTCCAATGGTTCCAACGGTCCGGATGTACCTTCGGTGACCCCCGGTCGGCCTGTTGACCGACCGGGTGGTTACTGTGCAGTCACTTAGGCCGAGAACGCGGCCGACCGCACATCGGAGGCATTCGGATGGCTCTGCTCGACAAGGACGGCGTACGACTCACCGTCGACGACACGCTCGCCACGGTGACACTGACCAATCCGGCCAAGCGAAATGCCCAATCCCCCGCGCTCTGGCGGGCTTTGGCGGAGGCCGGACGGTTGCTGCCGGGCACTGTCCGGGTCGTCGTGCTGCGCGGCGAAGGCAAGTCCTTCTCCGCGGGACTCGACCGGCAGGCGTTCACCCCCGAGGGCTTCGAGGGCGAGCCGTCCTTCCTCGATCTGGCACGTGGTTCGGACGAGCTGCTCGACTCCACCATCGCCGAGTACCAGGAGGCTTTCACCTGGTGGCGTCGCAATGACATCGTCTCCGTCGCCGCCGTGCAGGGGCATGCGATCGGCGCCGGCTTCCAGCTCGCGCTCGCGTGCGACCTGCGCGTGGTAGCGGAAGACGTCCAGTTCGCCATGCGCGAGACCAGCCTCGGCCTGGTCCCCGACCTCGCCGGCACCCAGCCGCTGACCTCGCTCGTCGGCTACGCCCGTGCGCTGGAAATCTGCGCCACGGGCCGCTTCGTGCACGCCGAGGAAGCGGAGCGGGTCGGCCTCGCCAACCTCGTGGTCCCGGCGGACGAGCTCGACGCGGCCGTCCAGGACCTCGCCACGGCCCTGCTCGCCCCGCCGCGGGACGCCGTGATCGAGACCAAGGCGCTGCTGCGGGACGCGCAGTCGCGCCCGTACGACGACCAGCGCACCGCCGAGCGCGCCGCCCAGGCCCGCCGCCTGCGGGACCTGGCGGGCCTCTCGGACTGACGCCGCCCCGGGCCCGGTCCCCGAACGCTCCTGCGGCTGCCGCCGGGAGGTTCGCGGGCCGGGCCCCGGCATGTCCGCGCGCCACACCGGTCACCCCCTCCCCGCAGCCCCCGGGAGGCCCGCTCCCGGACGCCGCGGATTCCTCCGGGTGCGCCGCCCTGGGAGCGCCATGCGGGCCGTGCGCTTACGGTGGTCGGGAGTCCGCACGCGCGAAGGGCGCTGCATCCTTCGAGGCGCCTCGTTCCCGGGGCACCTCATTCCTGAGGAGATGCGATGACCGAATCCGCATCGGGAAGCTCCGGGCGGCAACCCGCACCCGGCGACCGGGGCCGTACGACCATCGCCGACGGGGTGGTCGAGAAGATCGCGGGGCTGGCCGCCCGCGAGGTGGTCGGCGTGCACGCCCTGGGCAGCGGCAGTGGCCTGTCCCGTACGTTCGGCGCGGTCCGCGACCGCGTCCCGGGCGGCGCCAAGGCCTCCGTCAGCCGCGGGGTCAAGGCGGAGGTCGGCGAGGTCCAGACCGCGCTCGACCTGGAGATCGTCGTCGACTACGGCGTGGCGATCCGCCAGGTCGCCCGGGAGGTCCGTGAGAACGTCATCTCGGCGGTCGAGCGGATGACCGGACTGGAGGTCGTCGAGGTCAACATCGCCGTCAGCGACGTCAAGCTGCCCGACGAGCCCGACGAGGAGCCGGAGACCCGGCTCCAGTAGCCCGGAAAGCAGCCGAGAGGAGCCAGCACATGAGGATGGCGGTCGCCGGCATGTTTGCCGGCATGGCCCTGGGGTTCGCCGGATACTTCGGCGGTTTCGGAGCCTTCCTGCTGGTGGCGGCCCTCGGAGCCGTCGGCTTCGTCGCCGGGCGCTTCCTCGACGGGGACCTGGAACCGGGGGACCTGTTCCGCCGCCGCGACGACCGGCACGGGTGAGGCGCCCATGAACGACCCGACGAGCGACCCGACGAGCGCCCGGACCGGCCACCCGACGAGCACCCCGACGAGCGCCCGGACCGGCGACCCGACGAGCGCCCCGGCGGGCGACCCGACCGGCAGGCCGGGCAGTGCGGCCAGGGCCACCCCGCCCAGGGCCGCTCCCGCCGACCGGGGTGCCACCCGGATCGCCGACGGGGTCGTCGCCAAGATCGCCGGCCAGGCGGCGTGGGAGGCGCTGCCCGCACCCTCGGGTGCCCCCCCGCACGCCACCGTCACCGTGCACCACGACATCGCCCGGGTCCGGGTCAGCCTGGAGCTCGACTACCCCTCCGACCTCGCCGCCCAGTGCGCGGCCGTGCGGCAGCGGGTCACCCTGCGCGTCGAGGAGTGCGCGGAGATGTCCGTACCCGAGGTCGACATCGACATCGAGCACCTGCACTCCACGCAGACCCGGCTCGGCGCCGGGCGGGACCGGCGGCTGCGGTGACCGCCCCGGCCGCCCGGTTCCGGTCCTCCCGGCGCATCCCGGCCGCCCTCACGGCGCTCGCCGTGCTCGGCGTCGCGGCGCTCTTCCTCTACGACCTGGCCGCCGTACGGGCCGACCGTCCCGGCATGCGCTGGCGCCGCGAGCTCGCCGTCCGGCTCGACCGGCTCACCCCCGCGGACCTGGCCGTGCAGCTGACCGGCGGGGCCCTCGCCGTGGCCGGGGCGCTGCTGCTGTTCCTCGCGTGCACCCCCGGCCTGCGGCGGCTCCTCCTGATGCGGCCCCCCGGGGAGGCCGCCGGGGTGCGGGCCGGGCTCGGCCGCAGGGACGCCGCGCAGGTGCTGCGGGACCGGGCCATGGAGGTGTCCGGGGTGCGGTCCGTGCGGGTCAAGGTGGGCCGGTCCCACGCGGTGGTGCGGGCCACCTCGCACTTCCGCGAGCTGGACGACGTACGGGCCGACCTGGACGAGGTGCTCGCCGTCGCCATCGGGGAACTCGGCCTCGCGCACCCGCCGCGGCCGCGCGTACGGGTCAGGAGGTGAGCGGGAGGTGCTCGGGAGGGTGAACCGGATCCTGCTGGCGGTGGCCGGAGCGGTCCTGCTGGCCGTCGGGGTCGTACTGCTCACCGGCTCGTGGCCGCTGCACGGCCGGCACGCCCCGCTGCTCACGGCCGCGGACCGGGCCCGGTACGGGCAGGCCGGCGGCTGGTGGTGGGCGGTGCTCGCCGGTCTCGCCGTGTGCGTGCTGCTGGCGCTGTGGTGGCTGCTGTCCCAGCTGCGGCGGGCGCGGCTGGCCGCCGTCGAGGTCGACACCGGGGACGGGGCCTTCGCCGTGCTGCGGGGGCGCGCCCTGGAGGAGGCGGTCGCCGCGGAGGTCGGCGCCCTCGACGGCGTGGCCCGGTGCAAGGCCTCGCTGCGGGGCCGGCGCGGGTCGCCGGCCCTGCGGCTCGCGATGGAACTGGAACCCCACGCCGTGCCCGCCGACGCGCTCTCCGCGCTCGCGGGCCCGGTCATGACCCACGCCCGTACCTCGGCGGGCCTCCCGGAGCTCCCGGCGGAGGCCCGCCTCAAGGTGACCTCCCACCGGGCGCAGCGGGTGGTGTAGGGCGCCGGCGGTGGGCGCCCGGGCCGGAGGGGCACCGGCCCCGGAGGGTCAGAAGCCGTGCCGGGAACCGCCGTCCACCGGGAGCATCACGCCCGTCAGGTACGAGGCGGCGGGGGAGAGCAGGAACGCGGCCGTGCGGCCGAACTCCTCGGCGGTCCCGTAACGGCGCAGCGGGATGCGGGACTCGTTGCCCGCGCGGGCCGCCTGCGCGTCGCCGGACAGCGCGTCGAGTTCGCGCACCCGGTCGGTGTCGATGCGCGCCGGGAGCAGGCCGACGACGCGGATCCCGCGCGGGCCGAGGTCCACGGACAGGGACTTCGCGAAGCCCGCCAGGCCCGGCCGAAGGCCGTTGGAGATGGTCAGGCCGGGGATCGGCTCGTGGACCGAACCGGACAGGACGAAGCCGATGACCCCGCCCTCGCCCAGCTCGGCCGCGGCCGCCCGGGCGAGGCGGACCGCCCCCAGGAAGACCGCGTCGAAGGCGGCCGCCCACTGCTCGTCGGTGTTGTCCGCGGCGAGGCCGGGGGCCGGGCCGCCGACGCTGACGAGGATCCCGTCGAAGCGGCCGAAGTGCTCGCGGGCGGCGGCGATGATCCGGCCGGGCGCCGAGGGATCGGCGTTGTCGGCGGCCACGCCGACGGCGTTCGGGCCGAGTTCGGCGGCGGCGTCCGCTGCGCGCTTCGCGTCCCGGCCCGTCAGGACGACCTTCGCGCCGTCGGCGGTCAGTTCACGGGCGGAGGC
Organism: Streptomyces sp. NPDC085524; assembly: GCF_044541755.1. NCBI lineage: Bacteria > Bacillati > Actinomycetota > Actinomycetes > Kitasatosporales > Streptomycetaceae > Streptomyces > Streptomyces sp. NPDC085524. The sequence continues at coordinate 50,763 of NZ_JBITTH010000005.1, read as the reverse complement.
GAAGCCGAGGCCGCGGGTGGCCCCGGTGACTACGTAGACACGGTCTTTCAGTCCAAGATCCATGCCGACACGCTACGCCGTCGCGGGCTCGGCCTCCACGGCGGCGGCCTTGGCCGCCTCCTCCTCGCGGTCCCGCTTCTCCCGCCGTACGAGGACCAGCCAGCCGACCGGCACCGCGGACGCGAACAGCCACCACTGCACGGCGTACGCCATGTGCGCGCCGATCGAGTCGTGGTCGGGCTCGGCGATGATCTCGGGGCCGCCGTCGGCCGGGGCCGGACCGGTGAGCTCCATGTAGCCGCCGAGGACGGGCCGTCCCAGGTACTCGGCCTGCTGCGCGCTGTTGATCAGCATCACCTGGCGGTCCGGCAGGCCCTTGCGGTCCTTGATGCCGCTGCCGCCGCTCGTCTCGTCGGCCTTCAGCCGGCCGGTGACGGTGACCTCGCCGGAGGGCGCGGCCGGCACCGGCGGATAGGCGCGGGGGTCGTCGCCGCCGGGCACCCAGCCCCGGTCGACCAGCACCACCCGGCCGTCGGAGAGGACGAGCGGGGTCACGACGTGGAAGCCGACCTTGTCGTCGTTGGAGGTCCGCATCCGCACGGCCACCTCGTGCGCGGTGTCGTACGTGCCGGTCGCGGTGACGGCCCGCCAGACGTCCGCGCGGGGGACCGTGTGGCCGGGGGAGGTGACCTGTGCCACGGGGACGGGCTTCGCCCGCAGGTTCGCGGTGATGAGCTCGTTCTGCGCGACCCGGTGCTCATGGCGGTGGTACTGCCAGAACCCCAGCTTGATCATCACGGGGATGAGGACGAGGGCGACGAGGGTGAGGCACACCCACTGCCGGGTCAGCACAAAGCGGTACACGCAGACGACGTTACCCCCAGCGCGGAAGACCCCGGCGGCCGGGTGGCCGTCCGGGGTCCGGAGACGGAACGGGGGGACGGGGTGCGGGGGAGTCAGACGCGGTCGACGATGCCCACCTTCCCCTCCGCGCGGGCGCAGTGCGCCCCGCAGAACCACTGGCCCTCGACCTCGACGCCCTGTCCGATGATCTGGACCCGGCAGTGCTCGCAGACGGGCGCCATGCGGTGAATGGCGCAGGAGAAGCAGTCGAAGACGTGCACCGCGCCCTGCGCGTGCACTTCGAAGGACATGCCGTAATCGTTTCCGCAGACCTCACAACGTGCCATGCGCCGAATGCTGCGCACGCCGGGGGACCGGAACAAGATCCAGCGGGGTGAGTCGCCGCGCCTGCACCCACCCGGCGCAACGGGTCAGGATTCCGCCGGGGAATCCGCGTCCGCCACGTCCCGCAGCAGCTGGGTGAAGGCCGCCTCGTCGACGACGGGGGTCCCGAGGGACTTCGCCTTGACCGTCTTCGAGGTCGCCGAGTCGGGGTCGTTCGTCACCAGCAGGCTGGTGAGCCGCGACACGCTCGTGGCGATGTGCAGGCCCGCCTCGACCGCGCGGTCCTCCAGCAGCTCCCGCTCCACCGAGGTGTCGCCGGAGAAGGCGATCCGCATCCCCTGCTTCAGCGGCTTGCCGTCCTCGTAGCGCCCCGGGTTCGGGTACGGGCACGGCGGCCGCTTGCGCGAGGGCCGCCAGCTGCTGTTCCCGTACGAGGACTGGTAGCCCACCCGCGGAGCGGCGGCGGAGTCCGACCACTCCGTCAGCGGCCGGCACTCCAGCAGGGGCAGCCGTACGCCGCCGCGGGCGGCCGCGTGCAGCGACGGGCGGAAGGCCTCGGCGAGCACCCGGGCGTCGTCGAGCGCGTGGTGGGCGCGCTGCTGGACCACGCCGAAGTGCGCAGCGAGCGACTCCAGCTTGTGGTTGGGCAGCGGGAGGTTCAGCTCCTTCGACAGGGCGATCGTGCACAGCCGCTGGCGGACCGGCGCGGTCACCTCGGCGCGGGCGTACTCCCGGGCGATCATCTGCCAGTCGAAGATGGCGTTGTGCGCGACGAGCACCCGGTCCGCGAGCCGGCCCGCGAACTCCTCGGAGATGTCCTTGAAGAGCGGGGCGTCGGCGAGCATCGCGCTCGTCAGGCCGTGGATCCACACCGGCCCGGGATCGCGCTGCGGGTTGACCAGGGTGTACCAGTGGTCCTCCACGTTGCCCTGCGCGTCGAGCCGGTAGACGGCGGCGGAGACTATCCGGTCGTCGCGAGCGAGCCCGGTGGTCTCCACGTCGACGACCGCGTACCCCTTCGGGTACGCGGTCGGCCACGTCGTCTCTGCGGTCGTACGGTCGGCGAGCATGGTCACAGAGGATATCGGCCCCGACCGACAGCCGTGGCCGCGCCGGCCTACTGCCCCAGCTCCGCCAGCAGGTCCCCGGCGCTCACCCGGGCGAACTCGCCTGATGCTTCGGCCGGTCCGGGGAAGAGCCGGTACGCGGTCCCCGAAGCCCCCGCCGGGGCCGTGCCCGCGTGCACCGTCGCCAGGAACACCCGCTTCCCCGCCGCCACTTCGGCGCCCTCCGCGTCGGCGTCCGCCGCCCGGCGCCGCTCCTGCGGCGGCTCCAGGGCCAGGACCCGGGCGGCGAAGGCGGCCACCGGCTCGCCGTCCCCGGCCCGGTAGGACCACAGCTCGTCCGGCAGCCCCGGACCGGCGCCCCGGCGCACGACGGCCACCTCGCGGGAGCGGGCCGCGGCCCGCCACACCGCCAGGTCCCACATGCTCGTACGGACGCCGGAGCCGAAGTGCTCCCACACGTCGCGGGCGACGGACCCCAGCCGGTCCCCGTGCGCGGCCACGCTCTGGAAGCCGCCCGACGGCGGCAGGTGGACGTCCGCCCACAGGGCCCGGCGCGAGGCCAGGTCCACCACCATCGGCATGCAGACCCGCGACTGCCCGGCCAGGTCGAAGCGCTGGCGGACGGTGCGCGGATCGTACGAGGAGTCGCGGGGGCGGTCCGCCGGCAGGGCCATGAAGCCGGCGAAGGCGTCCGGGAGCTCGTCGAACGGCACGTTGTTGTAGCTGAAGACCAGCGGGACCGCGAAGGCGTCGCCGCTCGATGCGAGCGCGGCCGGGTCCAGGTCCACGTACTCGGTGGCGCCGTCCGGCGCGGGCGCCGAGGTCAGGTCGCCCGAGTGGGTGGCGGCCCCGGCCGGGCCGTGCCGCAGCGAGGTGTAGTCGCACAGACCGGTGAACCGCCACCCGGAGTCGAAGAAGGCGACGGACAGGTCGAGGTCGGTGATGACCCCCGCGGGCTCCGTCCAGTGCAGGAACAGCCGCAGCACCTCGCCCTCGGGCAGCGTCTGCGTACTGCCGCGGGGCACGGCCACCAGCGCCCTTGCGGCAGTGCGCTCGCCGAACGGCACGGTCAGGTCCGCGAGGCCGGAGTCGAGGACGGCCAGCTCGTACGGTTCCCCCTCGGCCGCGGCGAACCGGCGCAGCACCTCCCCCTCCAGCCGCGCCACGACGTCCCGGGCGAGCGGCGCGGGCAGCGGGGCCCGCTCCTCCCACGCCACCTGGGAGCGGGCGACCTCGCCGCGGGGGAAGAACACCCGGCGCCCGCCCCGCCGGTCCTCGGCCCGGGCCCGCAGCGCGCCGAGCGCGGACAGCAGCGGGCCCGCGCCGACGGCGGGCAGCCCCCGCTCCAGCGCCTTCTCCAGCTCGGGGACGAGCTCCTCGCCGGGATGCAGGCGCAGCAGATGGTCCAGGCGGCGCACGAGTTCCCCGGGCCGCTGCCCGGCCAGTGCGGCCGCCGCTCCCGCGTCCCCGCGGGCGAGGGCCTCCTCGATCCGGCCGGCCCAGGTGGCGGGGCGGATCCGGTCCCCGTCCACGCGGACGGCGTCCGGGTGCGCCGCGGCCGTCTCCAGCAGCGCCGCGCCGAACGGGGTGGCGGCGGACAGGGTGGTGCCCCGCAGCACGGCGAAGGCCAGCGCGGCCCGCGGGTGCCGGGCCTGCTGCTCGAAGGGGTGCAGGCGCTCGGCGGCCCGCTTCCAGGCGACGGGGTGCCGCAGCAGGTCTTCGACCAGGTACTCCGGGTTCAACGCGTCCAGCACCGCGAGGAGTTCCCGGCGCAGGCGCCGCCCGGGGTTCGCGAACCGGGGCAGCGGCAGCAGGCCCGCATCCCCGCCGGAGACCACCGCGAGCAGCCGCAGCACGTCGGTCGCGGTGGTGAGCCGGGTGGCGAGCAGCGCCCGCGCCGCGTCCTCGGTCCGCCAGTCGCGCAGCAGCGTGCCGAGGACCAGCGCCTTGGTCTCCCGTACGGGGATCTCTTCGGGCAGCCAGCCGAGGTCCGCCGGGGCGGAGGCGATCAGCAGGGCCAGGTCCTCGCGGTCCTCGGGGGACAGCGGGGTCTGCCGGGCGAGCAACGAGGCGACCACGCGGGCGCAGTCGCCGGGCAGATCGGTGCCGAGGCGCAGCAGCCGCAGCGGGCCGACCGGCAGGTTCTTGGCCTTGCGGCCGGCCCGCTCGGCGCGCTCGTCCCGGTCCGGGTGCAGGAAGGGATCGGCGGGGTCGACGCGCCGGTTGCAGACGGGGCAGCCGGTGTGGTCGGAGCCGTCCCAGCAGGCGCGGCACACGAGGTGGGCGCAGGGCGCGACGGGGTGGACCGTGCCGTGCTCGCCGCAGAGCACGCACGGCTGCTCGGGTTCCTGGAGCAGCAGGGCGAGGACGCGGCCGACGTACCAGCGCTCGGTGTCGTGCGGGATGGAGAAGGGGAAGCGGCGGAAGAGCGGCTTGTGCACCCGGTCGGCGCCCATCAGCTCGTCCACCAGTGCGAGCAGTCGCAGCCGCTCCTCGGCCAGGTCGGTCGGCGCGAGCACCGACAGGGCCGCGTGCAGCTCGGGGGCGAGCGCGTGCCCGCGCTCCAGGAGCTCGCCCTCCAGGGGCCGGACCCCTTCGCGGCCGGGCGAAGCGGCGGCCGGCGGCTGGTCGACGTAGACGGCGCCGAGCCGGCGCAGCAGTACGGACTCGATGGCAGACACTGGTGGATCCCCCTCCGGACACGACAGAGCGGGGGCGGAGAGTGGGCGCGCGGGATCTTCGACAGAGGTGAGACGGATGCACGCCGGGGAGCCGCCCCCGCACCGCCGATCCCACCACGGGCCCGCGCGCCGCGGCAAACCGATTAGCTGCGCGGTGGCAGCAGGGTCGAGGTGAGGGCCTGTACGGACAGCAGGAACAGCCGCTCCGGATCCGCCGGGCGGGCCAGCGCGCGGGCCAGCGCCGGATCGTGCGGGGCCGTGGCCGGATCCCAGAGCTCGCTCTCGGCGGGGGACTGGGCGGGGGAGCGCTCGCGGTTGCGCTCCACGAGCAGGAAGCCGACGATCTGGAACTGGATCGCGCGCACCACGTCGGCCGCCCGCGCCCCGCGCAGCCCGGCGACGTGCACCTCGTGGACGAGGGCCTGCTGCGCCGGCAGGAACATCCGCTCGGTGAGCCCGCGTTCGTGGACCATCGCGATCAGGTGCGGTCGCGCGCGCAGCTCGCGGCGCAGGATCCGGGCGACCGACAGGATCCGCTCGGCCGGGCCGTGGCCCGCCGGTCTGATCGCGCCCATCTCCTGCACGGTCCGCTCCACGAGGGCGTCCAGCAGCTGCTCGCGGTTGCCGACGTGCCAGTAGATGGAGGTCACCGCGGTGCCCAGCTCGGCGGCGAGCTTGCGCATGGTGAGGGCGGCCGGACCGTGCTGCTTGACCAGGGACGCGGCGGCGTCCAGTACCTCGTCACGGGTAAGCGTGCTTCTGGCCATGGATCCGGTCCGCCAATCTGTCGCATCGTCAGAAACTGGCACATCGTCAGTTCTGTTCGTGCAGAGGTCTTTACCCTTCATCGGTGGCGGTGTAACTGTGTTACAGAACCGACTCCGCTCAAGACGAGGGTGGTGCGTGAACATGGCACGCGTACGGTACGGAGCGCGAACCGAGGCAGAGATCGCGGCATCGCGCGAGAAGAACTCCAAGCTCCCCGACATCTGGTCCACCGGCGTCGTCGCCGTCTGGGAGACCGACCCGGACGTGGTGGCGGCGGTCCTCCCGCCCCCGCTCAAGCCCGCCGAACGGCCCCTCGTACGGGCCAACATCAGCAAGGTCGACCTGCCCGGCTACCCCCTGGGCGCCGGCTCGGTGGCCGTCGCCGCCCAACACGGCGGGGTCGAGGGCTGGTACCCGCTCGTCATGCCCATGAGCATGGAGCGCGCGCTGACCGGCGGCCGCGAGGTCTTCGGCGAGCCCAAGAAGCTCGGCGAGATCAGCGTCGAACGCGACGGCCTCGTCGTCCGGGCCGCCCTCGCCCGGCACGGGATCGCCTTCGTCGAGGTGCGCGGGGCCGTCGACCGCGAGCTGCCGCTGCCCGAGCCCACGCAGAAGGTCGACTTCTACTTCAAGTTCCTCCCCGCGGTGGACGGCTCGGGCTTCGACGCCGACCCGGTGCTCGTGCACTGCACCCGCAACGAGAAGGTCCGCAAGCTGGAGCACATCACCGGTGACGTGGTGCTCCGCGAGTCGATGTACGACCCGGTCGCCGACCTTCCGGTGCGCCGCGTCCTCGAGATCACCATCGGCGAGAAGACCACCGACCAGCAGGGCAAGGTCGTCGAACGGGTCAGCGCCCAGGCCCTGCTCCCGTACATCCACCAGCGCTACGACGACCCGATGCAGATCCTGGACGCACCCCCGTCGGGAAGCACGGAAGGCAGCGTCTGACATGCGACTCGAACCAGGACAGGTGGCCGTCGTCACCGGAGCGGCCAGCGGCATCGGCCTCGCCATGGCCCGCCGCTTCGCCGCCGAAGGACTGAAGGTGGTCCTCGCCGACGTGGAGGAGGGCGCCCTGAACAAGGCCGCCGCGGAGCTCACGGACGACGGGGCGGAAGTCCTCGCACGGACCGTGGACGTCAGCGACCGCGACTCCGTCATCTCCCTCGCCGACGCCGTCTACGACGCCTTCGGCGCCGTGCACGTGCTGTGCAACAACGCGGGAGTCGGCTCCGGCGCCGAAGGCCGGATGTGGCAGCACGAGCCCAACGACTGGAAGTGGGCCTTCTCCGTCAACGTCTGGGGAGTCTTCCACGGCATCCAGGCCTTCGTCCCGCGCATGATCGAGGGCGGCGCCCCCGGCCACGTCGTCAACACCTCCTCCGGCGACGGCGGCATCGCCCCGCTGCCCACCGCCTCCGTGTACGCGGTCACCAAGGCGGCCGTGGTGACGATGACCGAGTCCCTCTACGCCCACCTCAAAGCCGAGGGCGCGGCCGTCGGCGCCTCCGTCCTCTTCCCCGGACCGCACATGCTGCGCACCGGGCTGTGGGAATCGCACCGCAACCGGCCCGAGCGCTACGCGAAGGAACGGCCGCGCAAGTCCCCGTACCGCAGCCTCGACCAGTACGAGGCAGCCATGAAGCAGGCCGGGCACGAGGTGAACTTCACCCCCGTCGAGGAGGTCGCGGAGCACGTCGTCGACGGCATCCGCGCCGACCGCTTCTGGATGCTCCCGGCCAGCGAGCACAGCGACCGGCAGATCCGCGCCCGGTCGCAGTCGATGCTCGACCGCGCCAACCCCGCCTACCTGGAAAGCTTCATCCTCGACTGAGGGGCCCGCAGTGAGTGACGCACCGTACGAAGACCCGTACCTGATCATCTCCTCCGACTGCCACGCGGGACTGCCGACCGAGCAGTACCGCCCCTACCTCGACTCCCGCTTCCACCCGCAGTTCGACGAGTTCCTGGGCCAGCGCGACGCCCGCCGTGAGGAGGCCACCCGCCTCGGCGTGCGCAACGAGGCCTTCGCCGAGAAGTGGTTCCACGATCACGAGGAGGGCCTCAGGGGCGGCTGGGACACCACGCAGCGGCTCAAGGAACTCGACGGCGACGGCGTGGCCGCCGAGGTCGTCTTCCCCGACGCGGACGCCGTCGACAGCCAGACCGCGGCCCCCTTCGGCGTGGGCCTCGGCCTCTCCGGCGACCAGGACCCCGAACTGGGCATGGCGGGCGCGCAGGCGCACAACCGCTGGCTCGCCGAGTTCGTGGCCGACGGGACCGTCGAGCACGCAGCACGCCACTGCGGCGTCGCCCTGCTCCCCATCACCGGAGAGCCGGACAAGGTCGTCGCCGAGATCCACCGGGCCAAGGAGTCCGGGCTGGGCGCGCTGATGATCCCCTCGATGTGGGTGGACAAGGCGCCCTACCACGACCGCCGCTACGACCCGATCTGGGCGGCCGCGGCCGAGACGGCGATGCCGATCGTGACCCACTCGGGGGCCGCGCCCCGCCACGAGTACGGCGATCACCTGGGCATCTACGTCTCCGAGGTCACCTGGTGGCCCTCGCGCCCGCTCTGGTTCCTTCTCTGGTCCGGGGTCTTCGAGCGCCACCCGGGCCTGAAGTTCGGCGTGGCCGAGTCGGGCTGCTGGTGGCTGCCGAACCAGCTCTGGTTCATGGACCGCCTCTACCTCGGCGCGCACGGCGGCAAGAAGCTCTCGCCCTTCGCGGAGCTCAAGCGGCCGCCGAGCGAGTACCTCGACCGCCAGGTCTTCATCTGCGCGACGAACACCAAGCGCCGCGAACTCGCCCAGCGCTACGAGATCGGCGTCGACAACATCCTCTGGGGCTCGGACTTCCCGCACCCCGAAGGCACCTGGCCCAACACCCGCAACTGGCTGAAGAACACCTTCCACGACATCCCGGTGGCCGAGACCCGCCGGATGCTCGGCCTGGCGGCGGCCGACGTCTTCGGCTTCGACACCGAGAAGCTCGCCCCGATCGCCCGCCGGATCGGCCCCACCCCGGCCGAGCTGGGCCAGTCCCCCGACCAGGCCGCGGTGGAGGCCTCCTGGGCCCGCTCCCGCGAGGTGGGCCGGCACTGGCTGACCGAGAACGACTTCCCGGTGCTGGGGGTGGACGCGTGACCTCGCAGGACCGCTACACGGTCATCTCGGCGGACTGCCACGCGGGCGCCGACCTGCTGGACTACAAGCCGTACCTGGAGAAGCGGTACCACGACGAGTTCGACGCCTGGGCCGCCACGTACGTCAACCCGTACGAGGACCTCCTCGCGGACACGGCGGACCGCAACTGGAACTCGGCGCGCCGCCTCGCCGAACTCGAAGCGGACGGCATCGTCGCGGAGGTCCTCTTCCCGAACACGATCCCGCCGTTCTTCCCCAAGGCCTCCCTGATGGCGCAGCCCCCGACGGCCGCCGAGTACGCGATGCGCTGGGCGGGGCTGCAGGCCCACAACCGCTGGCTGGCCGACTTCTGCGCGGACGCGCCGGGGCGGCGGGCGGGTGTGGTCCAGATCCTCCTCAACGACGTGGACGCGGCGGTCGCGGAGATCCGCCGCACCCGCGAAGCCGGCCTCACGGGCGGCATCCTGCTGCCCGGGGTCCCGCCCGGCTCCACCGTCCCCGAGCTGTACTCGGAGGCGTACGACCCGATCTGGGCGGTCTGCGACGAGCTGGGCGTCCCGGTCAACCACCACGGCGGCTCGGCGTCCCCACCGCTGGGCGACGAACCCGCCGCCCGCGCGGTGTTCATGGTGGAAACCACGTGGTTCTCGCACCGCGCCCTGTGGCACCTCATCTTCGGCGGCGCGTTCCGCCGGCACCCCGGCCTCAAGCTGGTCCTCACGGAGCAGGGCTCCGGCTGGATCCCGGGCGTGATGGAGATGCTGGACTACTACCACGGCCGCCTGGTCGCGGCCTCGGGCACGGCGGAGTCCAAGTTCGGGGCGGGGCTGGCGGACGCGATGGGCAAGGGCCCGAGCGAGGTCTGGCGGGACAACTGCTTCGTGGGAGCCAGCTTCATGCGCCCCCACGAGGTCCCGCTGCGGGACCGGATCGGCCTCGACAAGATCATGTGGGGCAGCGACTACCCCCACGACGAGGGCACGACCCCCTTCTCCCGCGAAGGCCTCCGCATCGCCTACGCGGGCCTCCCGCGGGAGGAGGTCGCCGCGATGGTCGGCGGCAACGCGGCCCGCGTGTACGGCTTCGACCTCGCCCTGCTGGACGCGGCCGCCGCGAAGCACGGCCCGCTGGTCTCGGAGATCGCCGAACCCCTGACGGCGGTCCCGGAGGGCGCCACCAGCCCGGCCTTTGCCCGAGGGGGGTCGGTCCGGGTCTGGTAGCCCCTGTTTCCCGCCGGGGCGGCTCAGTAGGACCTGAGCCGCCCCGGCGGGAAGAGTCCGCTTCCCAGCACGGGAGTGCTCGCCGTGAGGTCGATGCGCAGCTGATCGATGTCCGCCAGCGGGGTCAGATTGATCGCCGGACCGCATTGGTGGATGCTCAGGTGCGTCAGGTGCTGCAGGCCACGCAGGGGTTCGAGACCGCCCGTCAGCGTGCATCCGCTGATGTACAGGTCGATGAGGGCCTCGTGACGCGCGAGCGAGGCGGGATCGAGCGAGGGGTGGTTGAGGAGCTGCAGGGTGCGTAGCCCCGGAGGTCCGATCCGGTCGAGTTCGGCTGCCTGCGCGGGGCCGGTCACCGTGAGCCACTCCAGGCCGCTCCAGTCTTCGATCCCCCGCAGGCTCATGTGTCCGGCACCCGCGTAGAGGCCGAGGCCGGACAAGGGTGAGGGAAGCGGCAGGTCTTCGACGGAGGCGGCTTCCGGGGCGAAGTCCAGGCCCAGATGGGACAGCTGGGCAAGCTCGGCGACCGGTGTCAGGTCCAGTCCGTCGGGCATGCGGTAGAGGTACAGGGTCTCCAGCGGGAGGTGCTGGACACCGCGCAGGTCGACGGTCGAGCAGTCGTCGAAGCCGAGCAGCTTGAGCCGGGGGAACGCCGAGAGCGGCGACAGGTCGCCCAGCGCGGGGTTGGATGCGAAGAAGAGTTCTTCCAGGCCCTCGTGGTTCAGCAACCCGGGCGGTATCCCGTGCTGGCCCTCCAGGCGGATGCGGTCGAAGTGCCGCAGCCGGGGCAACTGCGCCAGCTGGTCCGCTGTGTGCACCTGCAGGAAGACCGCGGGTCCGAGCGAACCGTCGGCGAGCACGGCGTCCGCGTAGGCCTCGGCGTCGAACCTGCGCCAGCTCGCGGACAGTTCGTGGCACACGGTGAAGCGCGTGTCGTCGCGGAACCTCGACACGAACTCCAGCGCTCGCGGGGTGCCGACGACGGCGGCGGTGCGGATGGTGGCGGCGGCCGCCGCTTCGCCCATACCTTCGTCCTCCCCGGCGAGCTCACGCAGCTCCGCCGGCCCTTGCAGCAGATCCAGGACCAGCTCGCCGACCTTGCCCAGCTCATCGGCCTCGGTGAGGGTGAACGGCGGCAGTAGCTCCGCCGTGCGGGACCTGATCTCGGAGTGGATCGCCGGGGCCAGCTCCGGGGCGTGTTCCAGACAGGTCGCGGCCAGCAGGATCAGGCGGTTGTGGGCGCCCTTGACTTTGTCCGCGCGCTTCAGCAGGTCCCGCAGGATCCGCGTCCGCTCGTCCGGGCGGGCGTGTCCCACCGCCATGCGGACCACGTCGTCCCACGTGTCGTCGTGGGCGTTCCTCACCAGCACGCCGAAGTCCCGGGACTCCACCGCCGCCTTCGCGCCCAGGTAGTCCTGGAAGGTGCGGTGGACGAAGCCCACCGAGCCCTTCACCGGCTCGCGCAGCAGCCCGCTGCGGATCAGCAGGTGGGAGAAGACCTGCTCCGCGGTGCCCTGCGCCCGCACCTGCGGCATCGCCTCGAGCCACTCGCCCAGCATCTCGACCGCTTCGTCGAGGCCCGCCTCCACCTGGCCGTTGCGGATCAGCCAGTACGCGAACCGCTGCAGCAGCGCGATCTGTTCGTCCCGGGTGAGGTAGACCCCCTCGACCCCGGCGATCTCGCGCTCCGTGTCCCGCCGGACCAGCAGCATGTCCAGCGCGGCGTCGTACAGCTCCTTGCGGGCCCGCGGCAGCTGCATCCGCCGGTCCTGGTTCAGTGCGCACAGCAGCGCGCACATCAGCGGGTTGGTCGCCAGCCGGGCCAGGTCGCGCCGGGCTCCCACGGCTTCCAGCAGCGAGGCCTCGTACGCGTCCACCTCGTGGCCCTGCGCACGGGCCGCCGCGTGCCAGTGCCCGACGAACGCCCGGATGTCCTCCTGCTCCATCGCCCGCATGGAGTGCGAGGCGAATCCCTGGCCCGCGAGCCAGTCCTCCGGTATCGCGGAAGGGCGTGTGGTCACCACGTACCGGGCCTTCGGGAAGGCGGAGACGAGCGAGCGCAGCCAGGTCTCCGTACGGGCGCGCAGCCGCTGCGGGACCTCGTCCACCCCGTCCACGAGGACCAGCGCCCGGCCGCTGGCCATGAGGTCCTCCACCCAGCCGGGCGGTGCGGAGAGCGGGACGCCGCAGGCGCGCAGGAACTCCTCGGGAAGCGGCAGGCTCTCGGAGGAGGTGAAGGAGCGCAGGCGCAGCACGAACGGGACGCAACGGCTCCACGGCCCGGCGGTCTGCCGTGCGGCGTTGAGCGCCAGCCACTGGACCAGGGTGCTCTTCCCCGAGCCGGCCGGGCCGCGCAGCAGTACCCGTTCGCTCGCGGCGAGCGCCTGCTCGGCCCGCACCGGGGTCCGGTGCACCTCGGGCCCGCCCGGCAGCAGGGGCTGCTCGCCGCTCACGGCGAGGCTGATGTAGGCCACCTCCAGCTCCCATTCCCGGCGGGAGCTGAGGGTGAGGCCGAACAGCTGGAGCCGCCCGTGCGCCTCGGCGACGTACCGCGCGTACCGTTCCTCGAAGGCGTACGCCGCCCCGGCCCCGGCGGAGCCCAGCCGGTCCAGGGAGCGCGCCAGTTCCCCCGTCCGCCGCACCAGCTCCACGTCCGCCCGGGCCCCGAAGGCAGGCAGGGTCGTCACGTACTCCACCGCGTGCGTGCAGCACAGCCCGACCAGCCGCCGGTACAGGGCGTCCGCGCCCTCGCCGAGCCCCGGCGGGGGAGCCGGCAGGGCCGCAGCCAGTGCCGCCGGGTCCAGGTCCGCCGAGAAGAGGGCCCCCGCGTCCAGCGGGCCCAGCGCCGCGAAGGCATCGCCCACCGCCGCCACCGCCGCCAGGCGTTCGTGTTCCGGGAGCCGGGCGGTGGCCTCCTCCAGGCGGGCCGCCAGCACCTCCGACAGCCGTCGCATCTCCGGCTCTCCCAGCTCCGCCGGGGGTGTGCGCCAGCGCGGCGCCGGCCCGGCCGGGTCCGCCGCCAGCCCCGCCCCCGGGGCCCGGGCCAGGAGGGACTTCACCACCGCGCCCGCCGCCGTACCCGCCACCCGTAAGAGAACCGTCTCGAATCCCGTCATTCCCCACCCTCCCCGAACCACCGGTAACCCCGATGGATACCGATCGGTAACAACCTCTAGCGGCGCCCCCGAAGCCGCCTCTATGGTGCGGACATGCCGAACCTGCCCGATGTCGTGCTGTGGTCCATACCCGCCTTCGTACTGCTCACCGTCGTCGAGCTGGTGAGCTACCGCCTCCATCCCGACGAGGACGCCGCCGGGTACGAGACCAAGGACGCCGTCACCAGTGTCGGCATGGGGCTCGGCAGCATCGGCTTCGACCTGCTGTGGAAGATCCCCGTCGTCGCCATCTACACCGCCGTGTACGAGCTGACCCCGCTGCGGGTGCCGTTCCTGTGGTGGACCTTCCCCCTCATGCTGCTCGCCCAGGACTTCTGCTACTACTGGCAGCACCGCGGCCACCACGTCATCCGCATTCTGTGGGCCTGTCACGTCGTCCACCACAGCAGCCGCAAGTTCAACCTCACCACCGCCCTGCGCCAGCCGTGGACCAGCGGCACCTCCTGGCCGTTCTACCTGCCGCTGATCGCCCTCGGCGTGCACCCGGCCGCGATCGCGTTCTGCTACTCCGTCAACCTCGTCTACCAGTTCTGGATCCACACCGAGCGGATAGACAAGCTGCCGCGGCCCTTCGAGTTCGTCTTCAACACCCCCTCCCACCACCGCGTCCACCACGCCTCCCAAGGCGGATACCTGGACCGCAACTTCGGCGGGATCCTGATCATCTGGGACCGGATGTTCGGCTCCTGGGTCGGTGAGACCGAGAAACCCGTCTTCGGCCTGACCAAGAACATCAACACCTACAACCCGCTGCGCGTGGCCACCCACGAGTACGCCGCCATCGCCCGGGACGTACGGTCCGCCGACAGCTGGCGCGAGCGCGCCGGGCGCGTCTTCCGCGGCCCCGGCTGGCAGCCGGCCCAGGCCCCCGCGCAGACCGACGCCCCGGCCCCGCAGGCGGCGGAGCGCGCCGCGTGAGCGCCACGGAGTCCCGTACGCCGTCCTGGGCGCGGCCCGCCCCCGCCGGAGCCGGAACCACCGCACGGGCCCTGCTCGCCGGCTTCGCCGTGGCCACCGCCGTCGACCTCGGCTCGCTGCTCGCCGGCTGGCACCTCGGCCACGTCATCGCCAAACCGCTGCTGATGCCGCTGCTCGTGGCGTACGTGATCGTGCGCGGCGCGCCCCGGCTGCTGGTCGCGGCCCTGCTGTTCGGCTGGGGCGGGGACCTCGCCCTGCTCTTCGACGCCGAGCCCGCCTTCCTCGTCGGCATGGGCTCCTTCGCCGTCGGGCACGTCTGCTACCTCGTGCTCTTCGGCAAGCGGGCCGCGAACCCGCTGCTCGGGGGCGCGTACGTGCTCGCGCTCGTCGGGACCGTCGCGATGCTCTGGGCCGACCTCCCGGCGGACCTGCGCATCCCGGTCGCCGGCTACAGCCTGCTGCTCACCGCCATGGCCTACCGCTCCAGCGCGCTGGGCCTGCGGGCCGGGATCGGCGGGGCGCTGTTCCTGCTCTCCGACACCCTCATCGCCACCGGTGTCGCCGAATGGCCCCAGCTGCCGCGGCCGGACTTCTGGATCATGGCCACCTACGTCGTGGCCCAGTACCTGCTGGCCACCGGCGCGATCGGCGGCCCGGCCGCCGGCCCGGCCGCCGGCCCGACCACCCGGGAAGCAGGCGTACGGTAGGGGGAGTCTTACAAGACTCAACCATTTCCCCGATCCGGAGGACTGCACCACCATGCGCGCCACCGTCATCCACGCCCCGCACGACATCCGCGTGGAGGAGGTGCCCGACGCTGCGATCCAGCGCCCCGAGGACGCCGTCGTCCGCGTCCTGCGTGCCTGCATCTGCGGCAGCGACCTGTGGGCCTACCGCGGCGAGGCCGCGCGCCAGCCCGGCCAGCGCATCGGCCACGAGTTCCTCGGCGTCGTCGAGGAGACCGGCCCGTCCGTGAGCGGGCTGAAGGCCGGGGACCTCGTCGTCGCCCCCTTCATGTGGTCCGACGGCACCTGCGACTACTGCTCCGAGGGGCTGTACACCTCCTGCGTGCACGGCGGCTTCTGGGGCTCGGTCGGCTTCGACGGCGGCCAGGGCGAGGCCGTCCGCGTCCCGCACGCCGACGGCACCCTGGTGAAGCTGCCCGCGGACGCGGTCTCCGACGACCACCTGCTGACCGGTCTGCTCGCGCTCTCCGACGTCATGGGCACCGGCCACCACGCGGCCCTCGGCGCCGGTGTGCGCAAGGGCTCCACGGTCGCCGTCGTCGGTGACGGCGCGGTCGGCCTGTGCGGCGTCCTGGCGGCCAAGCGCCTCGGCGCCGACCGGATCATCGCACTGGGCCGCCACTCGGTCCGTACGGACATCGCCAAGCTCTTCGGGGCCACCGACGTCGTCGCCGAGCGCGGCGAGGCGGCCGAGGCTGCCGTGCGCGAGCTGACCGGCGGCCAGGGCGCGCACTCGGTCATCGAGGCCGTCGGCACCGAGCAGTCCATGCGCACCGCCGTGAACATCACCCGCGACGGCGGGGCCATCGGCTACGTCGGCGTCCCGCACGGCAGCGGCACCGGCCTCGACCTCGGCGTCATGTTCGACCGCAACATCACCCTGCGCGGCGGCGTGGCCCCGGTCCGCGCGTACATCCCGGAGCTGCTGGAGGACGTCCTCTCCGGCGCGATCGACCCGGCGCCCGTGTTCGACCGCGCGGTGTCCCTGGACGAGGTCCCGGACGGCTACCGCGCGATGGACGACCGCAGCGCGCTCAAGGTACTGATCAAGCCCTGACGCCCCGTACGGGAAAGGGCCGGGCGGGATGTTCCCCGCCCGGCCCTTTCCCGTATCAGCTGTCAGCCGGTTACTTGACGGCCTTCAGCGCGTCGACCACGCCGTAGCCGTAGTAGCCCGTCTGGCCCCACTTGCTCTGGCAGGTGGTGGCGTTGATCAGCGTGCCCGTGTTGTCGTAGATCTGCGTCGGGCAGTCCGTCTTCGTGGCCTGGGCCTTCAGCATCGCCTGGAGCTGCGAAGGCGTGGCCGACGGGTGAGCGCTCTTGAGGAGCGCCGCCACGCCGGCGACGTGCGGGCCGGCCATCGAGGTGCCCTGCTTGTAGCCGTAGCCGCCGCCCGGGATGGTGGACAGCACGCGGCCGTTGGCGTCCGGGGTCGCCGGGATCTGCCACTTGTCACCGCCCGGAGCTGCGACGTCGACGACGCCCAGGCCGTAGCTGGAGTAGTACGACTTGAAGCCCTTGTCGCCGGTCGCGCTCACCGTGACCACACCCGGCAGCTGCGTGGGCAGGTCCAGGCAGACCTTCGGGTCGATGGTGCGCGGCACCGGGGTGGTGTCGTTCGGGCTGGTGGTGTCCTCGATGGAGGCGCCCGCCAGGTCGTGGTTGGAGTTGCCGGCCGAGGCGACGCTGAGGACGCCCTTGCGCTCGGCGTACTTGGTGGCCCGGGAGAGGGCCTCCACCAGCGCCTTCTGGTCGTCGTCGTTCTTGCAGGTGTAGTTCCACGGGTCGACGTAGTAGCTGTTGTTGGTCACCTCGATCCCCTTCTCGGCGGCGAACATGAAGCCGCAGACGACCGCCTCGGTGTAGAAGAGGCTCGTCGCGGGCTCGCTCACCTTGATCGCTGCGACCTTGACGCCGGGCGCCACGCCGCTGATGCCGAGCCCGTTGCGCGGGGCGGCTATGGTGCCCGCCACGTGGGTGCCGTGGTCGCTGCCGTCCGCGTACGGGCGCCAGGCACCCTCGGTGGTGTCCGCGACGCCGCCGACGCAGTTGGCCGACTGCTCCTTGGAGAAGTTCGGGGCCAGATCGGGGTGGGTGTCGTCGACACCCGTGTCGATGACGCCCACGGTGACGTCCTGGCTGCCATCGTTGATCTTGTGAGCCTGATCGGCCTTGATCGTCCGCAGGTCCCACTGGTTGGACTCCAGCGGCTCCTGACCCTCCTGGGCCGCCGCTGCGGCCTTAGCGGCGTCCGCCGCGCTCAGCTGCTGCGTCGCGCCCTCTTCGGTGGTCGCCACCGTCTGGAGGGGGGCGGTACGGGTGGCGCCGACCGAGACGAAGAGGCCGCGGTTGGCGCGCAGCGTCTTGGCGAACTCCGGGTTCTGCGAGTGCGCGACGATGACGCCGATCTGCTCGTAGGACGTCACCACCGTTCCGCCCGCGCGCTCGATGGCCTTCTTCGCGGCCTTCACCGTGGCGTACGAGTTCAGGTTCGCCACGTACGACAGCTTCGGGCCGGTGGTCTCGGCCTTCGATGCCGCGGCCGCGTCCGCCGTGTTGCCCAGCGGGGCGGCCGAGGCCGCGACCGAGGGCAGGAAGGCGAGCGAAGCGGTGAGCGCCAGGCCGACCGGTACGGCGAGTGCACGCCGACGGCCGGATCCCAGATGAGCCATGGGTTCTCCAGATCATCCTTGAAAAAGCCGCCCGTGCGCGGTCGCGACGGACGGGTTCATGACAGGCGAACCTAGCGTTTTCGTTCCCCTCTGCGCCATCAGTTCGAGAAATCAGTTCCCAAAGAATCAGTGGGTGTTGAACCGTCGCGACACGCCGTCCGTGCCGTTGACAGGGGGGATCAGCACCACCGTCCCCCCACGGAGGTTGTTTTGTCCGTCTTCCCCCCTGCACCCGCGTCACAAGGAGAGCCGCCCGTGACCACCGAAGCAGCGCCGCCGCCGGGCAGCGCGGGAACGCCACTGGCGGGCCCCACGGCCGATGAGTTCGATCGCGTCCAGCAGAGCGCCGAGTTCGCCGAACTGCGCACCTCCTACCGCTCTTTCGCCTTCCCCCTCACCGTGGCCTTCATCGCCTGGTACCTGCTCTATGTGCTGCTGTCCAACTACGCGGGCGGCTTCATGGGGACCAAGCTCTTCGGCAACATCAACGTCGCCCTCGTCCTCGGCCTCGCCCAGTTCGCGACGACCTTCCTCATCGCCTGGCTGTACTCGCGCCACGCCGCCTCCCGGCTCGACCCGAAGGCCTCGGCCATCAAGGCGCGGATGGAGGCCGGGGAATGAGCGCGGCACTGCACACGACCACGGTCGCGGCGGGCGCCAGTGAGCACCGTCCGCTGATCATCACCCTGTTCGGCCTGTTCGTCGTCGCCACCCTGATCATCACCATCTGGGCCGGCCGCCAGACCAAGGACGCCGCCGACTTCTACGCGGGCGGCCGCCAGTTCACCGGCTTCCAGAACGGCCTGGCCATCTCCGGCGACTACATGTCCGCCGCGTCCTTCCTCGGCATCGCCGGAGCCATCTCCCTCTTCGGCTACGACGGCTTCCTCTACTCCATCGGCTTCCTCGTCGCCTGGCTGGTCGCCCTGCTGCTCGTCGCCGAGCCGCTGCGCAACTCCGGCCGCTACACGATGGGCGACGTCCTCGCGTACCGGATGCGCCAGCGGCCCGTCCGCACCGCGGCAGGCACCTCCACCATCGTGGTCTCGATCTTCTACCTGCTCGCCCAGATGGCCGGCGCCGGCGTGCTCGTCTCGCTCCTCCTGGGCATCACCAGCGACGGCGGCAAGGTGGCCGTGGTCGCGCTGGTCGGCGTGCTGATGATCGTCTACGTGACCATCGGCGGCATGAAGGGCACCACCTGGGTCCAGATGATCAAGGCGGTGCTGCTGATCGCGGGCGCCCTGCTGATCACCCTCATGGTGCTGGTGAAGTTCAACTTCAACATCTCCGCCCTGCTCGGCCAGGCCGCCGAGAACAGCGGCCAGGGAGCGAAGTTCCTGGAGCCCGGGCTCAAGTACGGCAAGGACTCGCTCACCAAGCTGGACTTCATCTCGCTCGGCCTCGCCCTGGTCCTCGGCACCGCCGGCCTGCCGCACATCCTGATCCGCTTCTACACCGTGCCCACCGCCAAGGCCGCCCGGAAGTCCGTGAACTGGGCCATCGGCATCATCGGCGCCTTCTACCTGATGACCATCGCACTCGGCTTCGGCGCCGCGGCCCTCCTCAAGCGCGCCGACATCCTGGCGTCGAACAAGGCGGGCAATACGGCGGCCCCGCTGCTCGCCCAGGAGATCGGCGGCGGCGCCGGCTCCACCGGAGGCGCGATCCTGCTCGCCGTGATCTCCGCGGTCGCCTTCGCCACCATCCTCGCCGTGGTCGCGGGCCTGACCCTGGCCTCGTCCTCGTCCTTCGCACACGACATCTACGTCAACGTCATCCGCAAGGGCCGGGCCACGGAGAAGGAGGAGGTGCGCGCCGCCCGCTGGTCCACCGTGGTCATCGGTGCCGCCGCCATCTTCCTCGGGGCCCTCGCCCGCGACATGAACGTCGCCGGCCTGGTCGCCCTCGCCTTCGCGGTCGCCGCGTCCGCCAACCTGCCGACGATCCTCTACAGCCTCTTCTGGAAGCGCTTCACCACCCGGGGCGCGCTCTGGTCGATCTACGGCGGCCTGGTCTCGGCGGTCGGGCTGGTGCTCTTCTCGCCGGTCGTCTCCGGCAAGCCCACCTCGATGTTCAAGGAGGCCGACTTCTACTGGTTCCCGCTGGAGAACCCCGGCATCATCTCCATCCCGCTGGGCTTCCTGCTGGGCTGGCTGGGAACCGTCCTGTCCAAGGAGAAGGCCGACCCGCAGAAGTTCGCCGAGCTGGAAGTGCGCTCCCTCACCGGAACAGGGGCTCACTGAGATCGTCCGAACACCCAGCGTGGCCGCGTCGTACCTTCTCACGACGCGGCCACGTTACGTCTCGTTCATTCGGGCAGCTCTGCACGACACACACGTCCCGTAGTCTCGGGTGTAGAACGCGTGAGGTAGATCCACTGTCGCGCGTACCTCTACTTCCGGACAGGGGAGGGGGCCAACAGTGCTTCTCGACACGTACGGCCGCGTGGCCACTGACCTGCGGGTCTCGCTCACCGACCGGTGCAACCTGCGCTGTACCTACTGCATGCCCGAAGAGGGCCTGCAGTGGCTCGGGAAGTCCGACCTCCTCACCGACGACGAGATCGTCCGGCTGATCCGCATCGCGGTCACGCAGCTCGGGATCACCGAGGTCCGCTTCACCGGCGGCGAGCCGCTGCTGCGCCCCGGCCTGGTCGGGATCGTCGAGCAGTGCGCGGCCCTCGAGCCCCGCCCCAAGATGTCCCTCACCACCAACGGCATCGGCCTCAAGCGCACCGCGGTGGCCCTGAAGGCGGCCGGCCTGGACCGGGTGAACGTCTCCCTGGACACCCTGCGGCCCGAGGTCTTCAAGACCCTCACCCGGCGCGACCGGCACAAGGACGTCATCGAGGGCATGGCCGCAGCCCGCGATGCCGGCCTGACCCCCGTCAAGGTCAACGCCGTGCTGATGCCCGGGCTCAACGACGACGAGGCCCCCGACCTGCTGGCCTGGGCCGTGGAGAACGAGTACGAGCTCCGCTTCATCGAGCAGATGCCGCTCGACGCCCAGCACGGCTGGAAGCGCGACGGCATGATCACCGCCGGGGACATCCTGCAGTCCCTGCGCACCCGCTTCACGCTCACCGAGGAAGGCGCCGACGAGCGCGGCTCCGCCCCGGCCGAGCGCTGGGTGGTCGACGGCGGACCGGCCACCGTCGGCGTCATCGCCTCGGTCACCCGCCCCTTCTGCGGAGCCTGCGACCGCACCCGGCTCACCGCCGACGGCCAGGTCCGTACGTGCCTCTTCGCCACCGAGGAATCGGACCTGCGCGCCGCCCTGCGCTCGGGCGCCCCCGACGAGGAGATCGCCCGGCTCTGGAAGGTCGCCATGTGGGGCAAGAAGGCCGGGTCCGGCCTCGACCTCCCGACCTTCGCGCAGCCCGACCGCCCGATGTCGGCGATCGGCGGCTGAACGGCGAAACAGCCGCCGCGCAACGGCGCGGCGGCTGCGCGAAGGGTCAGAGGCGCTCGGAGCCCTCGGGCTGCACCCACTCGTCAAGCTTCACGACGTCCTTGAGGAAACCGCGGACCCCCAGGAACTGGGAGAGGTGTTCGCGGTGCTCCTCGCACGCCAGCCAGGTCTTGCGCCGCTCCGGCGTGTGCAGCTTCGGGTTGTTCCACGCCAGGACCCAGACGGCGGCGTCTCGGCAGCCCTTGGCGGAGCAGGTGGGGGTTTCGTCGGAGCCGGGGAGATCAGAGGAAGTCACGGCTCAACCCTAGAACGGAAAGGCGACGCCGAGCAGCCACGGGGGGAGCTGCCCGGCGTCGGTCCGTCGCTCCGACGGGGGATGCGGAGCGCGTGAGCAGTATGTCACGCAGGACCCGGTGCGGTGCACCGGAACTTCATGATTGATCTGAGGTTTTCCTGAGGTTTGCCGCGTCCAGCGCGGGGCGCACCGGACTCGGGATGAAGTTCGACGGCAGCGAGGGCGTCGACTCGCGCCCCGCGTTGGCGATGACCACCGCGACATAGGGGAGCAGGGCGCCCGCCACGAGCGTCACGATCGCCACGGGACGCTGCACGTTCCACAAGAGCACCGTCGCGATGACCGACAGCGTCCTGATCCCCATCGAGATCACGTATCTGCGCTGGCGGCCCCGCACGTCCTCCGCGAGCGCCATCCGCGCCCCGGTGATCCGGAAGACCTCCGGCCCGTTCCGCTTCTGCCGCTTCGTCCCTGCCACGCTCCACCACCTGATCACCCGCCGGACGCTCCCCGGTCCGGACGCCTACCACCGTACGCCGGGTCCCCGACGGCGAGGAGAGCGGGTGCCCCACCGGCTCGCCCGAACGGGTCCGCCCGAAATGCGAGCTACGCCGTACGGGTCGAGACTGGGCCCACGTGCGCACAATGCGCCAGGAGGAGGCGGGACATGTCTTGGTTGTGGGCGATCATCGTCGGTTTCGTGCTGGGCCTGATTGCCAAGGCCATCCTGCCGGGCAAGCAGCACCAGCCCCTCTGGCTGACCACCCTCTTCGGCATCATCGGTGCGGTCCTGGGCAACGCGGTCGCCACGTGGATCGGCGTGAACGACACCAGGGGTATCGACTGGATCCGCCACCTGCTGCAACTCGCGGGAGCCGTCCTCATCGTCGGCCTCGGCGAGATGGCCTACAAGTCGATCCGGGGCGGCAGGCACCAGACCACCTGAGCGCGTCCCGGAACACGGCGGAGGGGCCGGCACGGACAGTTCGTCCGTACCGGCCCCTCCCGTGTCGCGTGGCCCGCGTCAGCCGTCAGGCGCCGGTGACCTCGACCGCGGCCAGGTTCTTCTTGCCGCGGCGCAGCACCAGCCAGCGCCCGTGGAGCAGGTCCTCCTTGGCGGGGACCGCGTCCTCGGCGGTGACCTTCACGTTGTTCACGTAGGCGCCGCCCTCCTTCACGGTCCGGCGGCCGGCCGACTTGCTCGCGACCAGACCCGTCTCCGCGAGCAGGTCGACGACCAGGCCCGGCTCCGCCACCGTGGCGCGCGGCAGCTCGGACAGGGCCGCGGCCAGCGTGGCCTCGTCCAGCTCCGCCAGCTCGCCCTGGCCGAACAGCGCCTTCGACGCGGCGATCACGGCGGCGCACTGGTCGGCGCCGTGGACCAGCGTCGTCAGCTCCTCCGCCAGTGCCCGCTGCGCGGCACGCGCCTGCGGCCGCTCGGCGGTCTGCGCCTCCAGCGCCTCCAGCTCCTCACGGCTCTGGAAGGACAGGATCCGCATGTAGGTGGAGATGTCCCGGTCGTCCACGTTCAGCCAGAACTGGTAGAACGCGTACGGCGTGGTCAGCTCCGGGTCGAGCCAGACGGCCCCGCCCTCGGTCTTGCCGAACTTGGTGCCGTCCGCCTTGACCATCAGCGGGGTCGCCAGCGCGTGCACGTGCGCCTCCGGCTCCACCCGGTGGATCAGGTCGAGGCCGGCCGTCAGGTTGCCCCACTGGTCGGAGCCGCCCTGCTGGAGGGTGCAGCCGTGGCGCCGGTACAGCTCCAGGAAGTCCATGCCCTGGAGCAGCTGGTAGCTGAACTCCGTGTAGCTGATGCCCTGGTCGGACTCCAGCCGCTTGGCGACCGAGTCCTTCGTCAGCATCTTGTTGACGCGGAAGTGCTTGCCGATGTCCCGCAGGAACTCGATGGCGGACATGCCCGCCGTCCAGTCCAGGTTGTTCACCATGACCGCGGCGTTCTCGCCCTCGAAGGACAGGAACGGCTCGATCTGCGAACGCAGCCGGTTCACCCACTCCGCGATGACCGCGGGGTCGTTCAGGGTGCGCTCGGCGGTCGGGCGCGGGTCGCCGATCTGCCCGGTGGCCCCGCCGACCAGCGCCAGCGGCCGGTTGCCGGCCAGCTGGAGCCGGCGCATCGTGAGCACCTGGACCAGGTGCCCCACGTGCAGGGAGGCCGCGGTCGGGTCGTAGCCGCAATAGAAGGTGACGGGACCGTCCGCGAACGCCTTGCGCAGCGCTTCTTCGTCGGTGGACTGGGCGAACAGCCCGCGCCACTTCAGTTCGTCGACGATGTCCGTCACGATCTCTCGACTCCTTCGGAGGATGGAAGTTGCAACACTTAGTTGCAAGGGATCAGTCTAGGCCGGTCAGACGCCCTTGCTCACCGAACTCATGTTGAAGTCCGGGATGCGGACAGGAGGCATCGCGGCCCGGGTGAACCAGTCGCCCCACTCGCGCGGCAGGGTCTTCTCGGTCCGCCCCGCCTCCGTCGCCCGCGACAGCAGGTCCACGGGGGACTCGTTGAACCGGAAGTTGTTCACCTCGCCGACGACCTGCCCGTTCTCCACCAGGTAGACGCCGTCCCGGGTCAGACCCGTGAGCAGCAGGGTGGCCGGGTCCACCTCGCGGATGTACCAGAGGCAGGTCAGCAGCAGACCCCGCTCGGTGGAGGCCACCATCTCGTCCAGGGACTTGTCCCCGCCCCCGTCCAGGATCAGGTTCCCGAACGCGGGGGACAGCGGCAGACCGGTCAGCCCGGCGGTGTGCCGGGTCGTGGTCAGCCGGGCCAGCTCGCCGTCCCGGATCCACTCGGTCGCCGTGACCGGCAGGCCGTTGTCGAAGACCGAGGCGTCGTCGCCGGAGCTGTGCGCGATCACGAACGGCGCGGACTCCAGGCCCGGCGCGCCCGGGTCGCTGCGCAGGGTCAGCGGCAGCCCGGACAGCTTCTCGCCGATCCGGGTGCCGCCCCCGGGCTTGGAGAAGACCGTACGGCCCTCGACCGCGTCGCGGGCCGCCGCGGACCACATCTGGTAGATCAGCAGGTCGGCCACGGCCGTGGGCGGCAGCAGCGTCTCGTACCGCCCGGCGGGCAGGTCGATCTTCCGCTCCGCCCAGCCCAGCCGTACGGCGAGCTCCGCGTCCAGCGCGATCGGGTCCACGTCCTTGAAGTCCCGGGTGGCGCGGCCGGCCCAGGCCGAACGCTGGCGGTCCGGGGACTTCGCGTTGAGCTCCAGGGTGCCCTTGGGCTGGTCGTGGCGCAGGCGCAGCCCCGTCGAGGTGCCGACGTACGTGGAGACGAGCTCGTGGTTGGCGAAGCCGTACAGCTCGCGGCCGCCCGCACGGGCCCGGGCGAAGGCCTCTCCGAGGGCCGGAGCGAAGTCGGCGAACACCGCGGAGGAGGTCTCGGCCGGCGCGTCGGTGAAGTCCGGCGAGGCGGGCGTCCCGGTCACCAGCGGCTGCGCGTCCTCGGCGGGCCCGGCCCCGCGGGCGGCGGCCTCGGCGGCCCGCACCAGCGGCTCCAGGTCGGCCGCCGTGACGGCGGAGCGCGAGACGACCCCCGAGGCCGTGCCCTCCTTGCCGTCGACCGTGGCGATGACGGTCAGCGTCCGGCCGCGGGTGACGCCGTTCGTGGTCAGCGCGTTGCCGGCCCAGCGCAGGTTGGCGGTCGACTCCTCGTCCGCGATGACGACGCAGCCGTCGGCGGTGGACAGTTCCAGGGCCCGCTCGACGATCTCGTGCGGCTTGGTCGATCGGCTCATCGGCCGGCCTCCTGCGTGGTGTTCAGGATGTTCACGTCGCGGAACAGCGCGGACGGGCAGCCGTGCGAGACCGCAGCGACCTGGCCCGGCTGGGCCTTGCCGCAGTTGAAGGCGCCGCCCAGGACGTAGGTCTGCGGGCCGCCGACCTTCTCCATCGAGCCCCAGAAGTCGGTGGTCGTGGCCTGGTACGCGACGTCGCGCAGCTGCCCGGCCAGCCTGCCGTTCTCGATGCGGAAGAAGCGCTGCCCCGTGAACTGGAAGTTGTAGCGCTGCATGTCGATCGACCAGGAGCGGTCGCCGACCACGTAGATCCCGCGCTCCACCCCGCCGATCAGGTCCTCGGTGGACAGCCCGCCCGGATCCGGCTGGAGCGACACGTTCGCCATGCGCTGCACGGGCACGTGCCCGGGGGAGTCGGCGTAGGCGCAGCCGTTGGAGCGCCCGAGCCCGGTCAGCTTCGCGATGCGGCGGTCCAGCTGGTAGCCGACCAGGGTGCCGTCCTTGACCAGGTCCCAGCTCTGCGCTTCGACGCCCTCGTCGTCGAAGCCGATGGTGGCCAGCCCGTGCTCGGCGGTGCGGTCACCCGTCACGTTCATGATCGGCGAGCCGTACTTCAGCTTGCCCAGCTGGTCGAAGGTGGCGAACGAGGTCCCGGCGTACGCGGCCTCGTAGCCCAGCGCCCGGTCCAGCTCGGTGGCGTGGCCGATGGACTCGTGGATGGTGAGCCACAGGTTGGACGGGTCCACGACCAGGTCGTAGCGCCCGGCCTGCACGCTCGGCGCCCGCATCTTCTCGGCGAGCAGGCCGGGGATCTCCTCCAGCTCGGCGTTCCAGTCCCAGCCGGTCCCCGTCAGGTACTCCCAGCCGCGCCCGGCGGGCGGGGCGATGGTGCGCATCGAGTCGAACTCGCCGGTGGAGGCGTTGACGGCGACCGCCGTGAGCTGCGGGTGGATCCGCACGCGCTGCTGCGTGGTCACGGTGCCCGCGGTGTCGGCGTAGAACTTGTTCTCGTGCACGGCGAGCAGCGAGGCGTCCACGTGCGCGACGCCGTCGGCCGCCAGCAGCCGCGAGCTCCAGTCGGCGAGCAGCGCCGCCTTCTCCGCGTCCGGCACCTCGAAGGGGTCCACGTCGTAGGCGGAGATCCAGGTCCGCTCCGCGTGCACGGGCTCCTCGGCGAGTTCCACCCGTTCGTCCGAACCGGCGGCCTTGATCACCTGCGCCGACAGCTTCGCCATGGCCACGGCCTGCGAGGCCACCTTGGCGGCGCCGTCCATCGTCAGGTCCACGCCGGAGGCGAACCCCCAGCTGCCCCCGTGCACGACCCGGACCGCGTACCCGAGGTCGGTGGTGTCGGACCCGCCGGAGGGTTTGGCGTCCCGCAGCCGCCAGGAGGCGCTGCGGATGCGCTCCAGCCGGAAGTCGGCGTGCTCGGAGCCCAGCGCGCGGGCCCGCGCGAGCGCCGCGTCGGCGAGCGCCCGCAAGGGCAGCGCGGTGAAGGCCGCATCGATGGAATGGGGCACTGAAGTCCTCCCGGGGTCGGGGCCGGTCGCCCCGATCATGTCGCGATCGAGGCTTGTGTGCCTACATCTTTCTGTAGGGACTCGACAGAGCCCGTCGCAAGGCCCTGTCGGAGGTCGATTCTCCGTACGGGGGATGGGACCTATAGGTTTTCGGTATTCAGACCGCTATCGAAAGGGTGATCCGTTGAGCCGCTCGGTTCTCGTCACCGGAGGTAACCGGGGCATTGGCCTCGCCATCGCCCGAGCCTTCGCGGAGGCCGGAGACAAGGTCGCGATCACGTACCGGTCGGGTGAGCCGCCGGAGGCGCTCACCTCGCTCGGCGTTCTGGCGGTCCGCTGCGACATCACCGACTCCGAGCAGGTGGAGCAGGCCTACAAGCAGATCGAGGACGCGCACGGCGCGGTCGAGGTGCTCGTGGCCAACGCCGGGATCACCAAGGACACGCTGCTGATGCGCATGTCCGAGGAGGACTTCTCGACGGTCGTCGACACCAACCTCACCGGCACCTTCCGGGTGGTCAAGCGCGCGAACCGGGGCATGCTCCGGGCCAAGAAGGGCCGCGTCGTCCTGATCTCCTCGGTCGTCGGACTCCTCGGCTCGGCGGGCCAGGCCAACTACGCAGCCTCCAAGGCCGCCCTCGTCGGCTTCGCCCGCTCGCTCGCCCGTGAGCTGGGTTCGCGCAACATCACCTTCAACGTGGTCGCCCCCGGTTTCGTGGACACCGACATGACGAAGGTGCTCACCGACGAGCAGCGCGCGGGCATCGTGGGCCAGGTCCCGCTCGGCCGCTACGCGCAGCCCGAGGAGATCGCCGCAGCCGTGAGCTTCCTGGCGTCCGACGACGCCGCGTACATCACCGGAGCCGTCATTCCCGTTGACGGCGGATTGGGCATGGGTCACTGATCACCATGAGCGGAATTCTCGACGGCAAGCGCATCCTCATCACCGGGGTGCTGATGGAGTCGTCCATCGCCTTCCACGCCGCCAAGCTGGCCCAGGAGCAGGGCGCCGAGGTCATCCTCACCGCGTGGCCCCGCCCTTCGCTGACGGAGCGCATCGCCAAGAAGCTGCCCAAGCCGGTCAAGGTGATCGAGCTCGACGTCACCAACGACGAGCACCTGGCCCGCCTGGAGGGCCTGGTCCGTGACGAGCTCGGCGGCCTCGACGGCGTCGTCCACTCGATCGGCTTCGCCCCGCAGGACGCCCTCGGCGGCAACTTCCTGAACACCCCGTTCGAGTCGGTCGCGACCGCCATGCACGTCTCGGCGTTCTCGCTGAAGTCGCTGGCCATGGCCTGCAAGCCGCTGTTCCCGGCGGAGGGCGCGGCCATCGTCGGCCTCACCTTCGACGCGCAGTTCGCCTGGCCGCAGTACGACTGGATGGGCCCGGCCAAGGCCGCGCTCGAGGCCACCAGCCGCTACCTCGCCCGCGACCTGGGCAAGGAGAACATCCGCTGCAACCTGGTCTCGGCCGGCCCCCTCGGCTCGATGGCCGCGAAGTCCATCCCGGGCTTCTCCGACCTGGCGGACACCTGGAACCACCGCTCCATGCTGGAGTGGGACATGAGCGACCCGGAGCCCACGGGCCGCGGTGTCGTCGCGCTGCTGTCGGACTGGTTCCCGAAGACCACCGGCGAGATCGTCCACGTGGACGGCGGTCTGCACGCGATGGGTGCCTGACCGGCCCCCGAGCACGTACGGCGGCGGCCGCGCCTTCCCCCTTCGGGGAGGCGCGGCCGCCGCCGTTGTGCGTACCGGTTCGATCGGATGTCCACGGGCTGATCGGATCTTCCCGAGTCGAAAACCGGGACATATGCCTGCAAACTGGCCAGGCCGGGATCTTCCCGGATCTTGCGGGGAGGAGGTGCGGGAGTGCGCGCGAGGGCGAGCGGAGCGGTATCGCTGCTGGTCGCAGCCGTGGTCCTGACCGGTCTCCTGATCCCCGGAGCGACCGCCCGGCCCGGCGGCGAACCCGCGGCCGGCCCGGAGGCGGCCCTGGCGGTCGTCGACCTCGCGGACCTCCCCGCAGAACCCCCCGTACAGCCCGCGCGGCCCCCCGCCGGGGAACTCTTCGGCGCCGACTGCGACACCAGGATCTCCGGCTCGATGGTGACGGCGCGCTGCCACAACGGCTACCCGGAGACCGACCTGGTGCGGCTGCACGTCGAATGCGACCGCTGGTGGGACCTGGACGGCGACAGCGCCCCCGTCCCCGTCGGCCCGGCCGGCCGCGTCGAGCTCGCCGGCCGCTGCTGGAAGGAAGTCCGCTCGGCCTGGGTCAGCCACCAGCGGCCGTGAGGCCCCCGGGCTCCCTGCCGAGGCAGACGAAGGGATAGCCCGCGGCCTCCGAGGCCGCCGCGTCCCCGTCGCCCCGCCGGATCGCCTCGATCAGCCGCGCGTGGTCCAGGTGGGCCTCCGGGCGCAGCTCCGTCCCCACGTCCGAGCGCAGCCAGTCGGCCACCAGGTCGCCGAGGTCCGCGTACAGCTCGATCAGCACGTCGTTGTGCGAGGCCGTCACCACCGCCATGTGCAGGCTCACGTCCGCCGCGATGAACACCTCCGCGTCCCCGCCCGCCCAGGCCTCCTCGCGCCGCGCCAGCAGCGCGTCCAGCTGTACGAGGTCGCGCTCGGTGCGCCGCTCCGCCGCCAGCCGGGCCGCCGAGGACTCCAGCGTCGAGCGAAGCTCGGCGATGTGCCGCGGATCGGCCCCGGCGAAGCGGCGGTGCATCACGCCGGCCAGCTCGCTCGTGGCGAGCACGTACGTGCCCGAACCCTGCCGGATGTCGAGCAGCCCGTTGTGCGCCAGCGCCCGTACGGCCTCGCGCACGGTGTTGCGCGCGACGCCGAGCAGCTCCACCAGCTCCGGCTCGGTGGGGATGCGGGAGCCGACCGGCCACTCGCCGGAGGTGATCTGGTTCCGCAGCTGGGTGATCACCTGGTCGACGAGAGCGGAGCGCCGGGGCGACGTCAGCGGCATGGGGACCTCTCGGAAAGCGTGTTATTTACATGCAAGTGACTGGACAACCAATCATCCCATGATTCTATGATGGCGGAATGCTCGACGAAGACATCCAGTCCCGGCAGGCCACCGCCACTGCCGCCGCCCCCGTCCGGCAGGCACCGGCCCGGCCGGCCTGGCTCGGCCCGCTGCTCGTCGTCGGCATCGTGCTGGCCGCCCTCAACCTGAGGCCCGCCGTCACCAGCCTCGGCGCCCTCTTCGAGGAGGCCCGCGAGGGTCTCGGCATGAGCGGCACCGTCGCCGGACTGATCACCTCCGTCCCCGCCCTGTGCTTCGCCGTCTTCGGCGTCGCCGCGCCCCGGCTCTCCCGCCGCTTCGGCCCGGCCGCCGTCGTCTGCGCGGCCATGGCCGCCGTCGCCGCCGGACTGGTGATCCGCACCTACGCGACCGGCGCCGCGGGCTTCCTCGCCGCCAGTGCGCTGGCACTGGCCGGCATAGCCGTGACCAACGTCCTCGTCCCGGTCATCGTCAAGCGCTGGTTCCCGGAGAAGCTCGGCACCATGACCGGCGTGTACTCCATGGCCCTGGCAGCCGGCACCTCCCTCGCCGCCGCCGCGACCGTTCCGCTCACCGGCGCCCTCGGCGGCGACTGGCGCACCGGCCTGCTCATCTGGGCCGTGCTCGCGGTGATCGCCGTACTCCCGTGGCTGCCCATCGCCCGTTCCGCCCGCCGGGAGGAGCGCGCGGCCGCTGCCGGGACCGTACGCACGGAGGGCACCGGCCCCCGCATCGTCCGCAGCCGCACCGCCTGGGCCCTGTCCTGCTACTTCGGCCTCCAGGCCACCGGCGCGTACATCACCATGGGCTGGCTCCCGCAGATCTTCCGCGACGCCGGGGTCTCCGCCTCCACCGCCGGAGTGCTCCTCGCCCTCACCATGGCCGTGGGCGTGCCCCTCTCCTTCGTCATCCCCGGCCTCGCCGGCCGGATGAAGAACCAGGGCGCCATCGCCGTCACCCTGGGCCTCTTCGGCCTCACCGGCTACGTCGGCCTGTACCTCGCCCCCGTCGCCGGAGCCTGGGCCTGGGCCCTGCTCATCGGCGTGTCCAACTGCGCCTTCCCCCTCGTCATCACCCTCATCGGACTGCGCGCCAAGTCCCCGGCCGGGGTCGTCAAGCTCTCCGCCTTCGCCCAGAGCGCCGGCTACCTCATGTCCATCCCCGGCCCCCTCCTGATCGGCGCCCTCTACCAGCACAGCGGAGGCTGGGACCTGCCGCTCGCCCTGATGGCGGGGCTCCTCGTACCGCAGATCGTGCTGGGCGTCCTGGCCGGCCGGGACCGCACGATCGAGGACGAATGCGGCATGGCAGACTGACCGGCATGTCGCCCGTACTTGAACCCAACCCGCAGAACGGCCACAAGAAGCTCGGCCTCGTGCTCGGCGCGATGCTCGTCGTGACCGTCGTCATCGCGATCGTCGCAACGCTCGCCTCCCCCTGAGGTAGGGGTAACCCCACCACCCCTAGGGGGCCAGGGTCAGGGTGAAGTGGGGTGTGCCCCCGATGTGAACGGCTCCCTCGGATCCATAGATTCGAGGGCAGAGAGCCAGTCCCGTCCGCACACCCACGGAGGCGGCCATGTCGGCCCCCACGCACACCCGCACCCGCCCGTCCGCCCACGCCTCCCGGTTCGGCGCGGACGCCCGGCTGCACTGGTGGGCCCTGGCCCTGCCCGCCCTCGCCTTCGGCCTCCTCCTGCTGCTCCTCGCCGGATCGGGCCAGGCCGAGGCCGCCACCGGCGAGGGCCCGGCGCTGGTCCAGGTCGCGCAGCAGCTCCTGCGCGCCGTCGCCTGACCCTTTCAACACCCTGCGCCGCGCCCCCCGTTTCGTGCGAAGCTGGGAGTCATGAGCGCCGACACACCCCGCAGGATCGCCCTCCTCCGGCACGCCAAGGCCGACTGGCCCCAGGTGTCCGACCACGACCGACCGCTGGCGGAACGCGGCCGCAAGGACGCGCCGGCCGTCGGTCTGAAGCTCGCCGAAACCGGCATCGCCTTCGACCTGGCCCTCTGCTCCACCGCCGCCCGTACGCGCGAGACGTGGAAGCTCGCCGTCCAGGAGATGCCGCACCGGCCGAAGACCCACTACGAGGAACGGCTCTACGACGCCTCGCTCGGCGAGCTCATCGCCCTGCTGAACGAGACCTCCGACGAGGTGGCCGACCTCCTGGTCATCGGACACAACCCCGGAATGCACGCCCTCGCCGACGCCCTCTCCGGGAGGGCGAAGGACGACACGCTCGCACGGATGACCCGTACCGGCTTCCCCACCGCGGCGCTCGCCGTCGTCTCCTTCACCGGCTCGTGGAAGTCCCTGGAGCACGGGGTCGGCACCCTGCTCGACTACTGGACCCCCAAGGACCACTGAACGAAAAGGCCCCGGCAGCCCTGCGGCAGCCGGGGCCCACTCGTACGAGTCACGCCAGGTCGGCGGCCTCGACCTCCTCGCGGGTGATCCCGAGCAGGTACAGCACCGCGTCCAGGAACGGCACGTTCACCGCGGTGTGCGCGGCCTCGCGGACCACCGGCTTGGCGTTGAAGGCCACGCCCAGCCCGGCGGCATTCAGCATGTCCAGGTCGTTGGCGCCGTCGCCGATGGCCACCGTCTGGGCCAGCGGCACCCCGGCCTCGGCGGCGAACCGGCGCAGCAGCCGGGCCTTGCCCGCGCGGTCCACGATCTCGCCGGTGACCCTGCCCGTGAGCTTCCCGTCCACGATCTCCAGGGTGTTGGCCGAGGCGAAGTCCAGCCCCAGGCGCTCCCGCAGATCGTCCGTCACCTGGGTGAACCCGCCGGAGACCACGCCGACCTGGTAGCCGAGCCGCTTCAGCGTACGGATCAGGGTCCGCGCGCCCGGCGTCAGCTGCACCTCGGCACGGACCTTGTCCACGACGGAGGCGTCCAGCCCCGCGAGGAGCGCCACACGGGCGTGCAGGGACTGCTCGAAGTCCAGCTCGCCGCGCATGGCCCGCTCGGTCACCTCGGCGACCTCGGCCTCGCAGCCGGCGTGCGCGGCGAAGAGCTCGATCACCTCGTCCTGGATCAGCGTCGAGTCCACGTCCATGACGACCAGGCGCTGGGCCCGGCGGTGCAGCCCGGCCGAGACCACGGCCACGTCGACCCCGATCTGCGAGGCGGCCGTGGCCAGCGAGGTGCGCAGCGGCTCGGTCTCGGTACCGGAGACGGCGAACTCCACCGCCGTCACCGGGTACTTGGCGAGCCGGAAGATACGGTCGATGTTGCCGCCGGTCGCGGTGATCCGCGAGGCGATGGCGGCGGTGGACTCGGCGGTCAGCGGGTGCCCGAGCACGGTGACGTGGGAACGACCGCTGCCGCGCGGCCGGTTGTCACCGGTGCCGGAGAGGATCTCGGCCTGCATCCTGAGCGACTCGGCCCAGCTGTGGACGGTGGCCCGCAGCTCGCCCTCGGCTCCGCCGGCGGGCTTGGTGACGAGGGCGCACAGGACGATGCGGCCACGGGTGACGACCTGCTCGATGTCGACGACGTCGACGGAGTAGGCGGCGAGGGTGTCGAACAGCCCGGCGGTGATCCCGGGACGGTCCTTGCCGAAGATCTTGACGAGGAGGGTGGGGACGTCGGAGGTCTGCGATGCGCTCATGGTCCCCTCACCGTATCCTCCCCGGCCCGGTATCCGGCCCCCTGTCCCACCCTCCGGGACCGAAAGTCAGCGATGGACCAGCAGGGCGACCGAGATGCCCGAGACCTGGTGGTACTCCGTCTGCCGGTAGCGGTCCCGCAGCACCTTGGCGTATTCGGCCGGGACGGTGGTGAAGGGGTCGCCGCCGTCGTCCTTGGAGACCAGCCAGATCCGCGGCGGCGCGAGGGTGTCCAGCGCACGGGCGGGGTCGCCCGTCAGGGCCGACCACAGGTCGTTGCGCTGTTCGCCGCTCTGGCCCAGCAGCACGTCCCGCAGCTTGATGCGGTCGGGCAGGTAGTACTCGACGCCCATGTCCACGCCCCACCACAGGGCCCACTGCTGCTGCCCGTACGCCGCCGCGTCGCCCGGCCGGTAACCCGCGGCGACGATGCCGGCGGCCGCCCGGTAGTCCAGCGGTGTGAACCAGGTCATGGGCCGGGGGTAGGTGTAGGCGGCGTGGGAGAGCGGCCGGTGCATCGTGATGTGGTCCGGGACGACCATCACCGCCAGCACCAGCAGCGCCGCCATGCCGCCGCGCACGCGCACCTGGGCGATTCCGGCGCCCGCCGTCACCGCCCAGGCGGGCAGCACGAAGAACAGGTACTTCGGCATGAAGTAGGAGACGTCGGCCTGCTGCGAGATCACCCAGATCGCCACCACCGGCAGCACGGCCGAGACGGTGCCGAAGAGCGCGGAGCGCCGACGGTCGCCGCCCCACGCGAAGGCCGCGGCCAGGAAGAGCGCGGGGGCCAGCATGCTGCTGGAGAAGATCTGCGGCCAGATGCCGGCCAGGTCGCTCAGCGTCGGCTCGGGTATCCACCCGATCTGGCGCTCCGCCTGGCTCTTGCCGAGCTTGATCAGCGGGTACGTCGCTGCCACGCCGAGGCCGGCCGCCGCGGAGAAGCCGACCGGGATCCGCCAGTTCCGGGGCTCCTTCGACCAGTGCAGAGCCGCCCCGAAGGCGTGCGCGCCGAGGAAGACCAGCGATACCAGGTGGAGGTACCCGGCCGCCGCCACCGACACCCCGTAGCAGAGCCAGCGCACCGGGCCCGGCCGCTCGAGCGCCCGCAGCAGCAGGAGCATCGCCGCCGCCGCGACCAGCACCACGAAGGCGTACGACCGGGCCTCCTGGGCGTACCGGGTGACCGCCGGGATCAGCGCGAACACCAGGCCGGCGGTCAGCCCGGCGCGCATGCCGAACATCCGCTTGCCGGTCAGCGCCACGCACCCCGCGGCGGCGGCCATCGCCAGCACGGTGGGCAGCCGGAGCACGGCAGGGGAGTCGCCGAAGATCCCGATCCAGTAGTGCAGCGTCAGGTAATAGGCCCCGTGCACGGCGTCGACGTTCTGCAGCATGCCCAGCAGCGCGCCGGTGGGCCTGCGCACCACCGAGAGGGTGGCGAGCTCGTCGTGCCAGAGCACGGGGGTGCTGATCCGGTACAGCCCGGCGACCAGGGTCGCCAGTACGGGCACCAGCCAGAACAGCCGGGACACCGGGTGTTGCCGGAGCGACCGCCCGGCCCTGCGGGCAGCGGCCCGGGGTACGAGGGGCGGTGCCGGGTGCTCGGTCACGGCCGGCGCGGCGTGGTCCGTACGGGTCATTGCAGTCCTGGGAGCGAGGGGGGAGGTGGGGCCTTGGAGAAACCCTATTGTCCGACAGGGCTTCCGCCGGGGGCTCCGGTCCGGGCCCCGGTCCGGCTGCCGGCCCGGTCGAGACGTCCCGTATCGCACTCTCCGGGCGGCTTTCACCCCCGTCAACGGACAGACGCAGACGCCGTATCGTGGCCCCGATTCCACATGTGGGCTTGGGCCTGAAATAGTTCCCCCGGATGTTCGCCATCCCTAGACTCCCTGATGTCAGGGGGATTCTCGGGGGACTTAAGTGGGGCTGGAGTGCCGGAACTCGTACTGGAATTGAATGGAAGGACCTGGACGCTCGATCCGTCCAGGTCGTACTCGCTGGGGCGCGACCCCCAGGGAGACGTGGTGATCGACGACGCCCGGGTGTCGTGGCGGCACGCCACCATCGCCTGGAACGGCCGGGGTTGGGGCATCGAGGACCACGGCAGCACCAATGGCACCTACGTGCACGGTGCGAGGGTCCAGCAGACCGAACTCGTGCCCGGCACGCCGGTCCACCTGGGCAACGCCACCGACGGCCCGCGGCTGAATCTGAGCGCCGCCGCCGCACCGCAGCAGGCCGTGCCCCAGCAGCACGCGCAGCAGCCCCAGCAGGCCTACGCGCAGCAGGCGGCCCCGGGCTACCAGGCCCAGCAGCAGGCGCAGCAGGCGTGGGAACAGCAGCAGCACGCCCAGCAGCAGTACGCGCAGCCGCAGCAGCAGGCCCAGCCGCAGCAGCACTTCCCGCACCAGCAGGGAGCCGCCGCCGCGCCCCGCCCGGCGCAGGGCGGCGCGCCCGGCTACAGCGACCGCAGCCCGACGACGTTCCACCAGCTCTCGCTGGGCCACGTCATGCGCATCGGCCGTGCGCTGGAGAACGAACTGGTGGTCTCCGACCTCCAGGTCTCCCGCCACCACGCCGAGTTCCGTTCGATGCCCGGCGGCCGGTTCGAGATCCACGACCTGGGCAGCCACAACGGCACCTACGTCAACGGTCAGCCGCTGGCCAAGTCGAGCAGCGCGCAGATCGGCCCGAACGACATCGTCGGCGTCGGCCACTCGACGTTCCGCATCGTCGGCGACCGCCTCGAGGAGTTCGTCGACACCGGCGCGGTCTCCTTCTCGGCCCGCCACCTCACCGTCACCGTCGACGGCGGCAAGCAGATCCTCAAGGACGTCACCTTCGGCGTCCCGGAGAAGTCGCTGATCGGCGTCATCGGCCCGTCCGGCTCCGGCAAGTCGACCCTGCTCAAGGCGCTCACCGGCTACCGGCCCGCCAACCAGGGTGACGTGCTCTACGACAACCGCAACCTGTACAAGCAGTTCGCGGAGCTCCGCCAGCGCATCGGCCTGGTCCCGCAGGACGACATCCTGCACAAGGAGCTGAAGGTCAGCACGGCCCTCAAGTACGCGGCCAAGCTGCGCTTCCCCGGCGACACCGCCGAGGCCGAGCGCGCCGCCCGCATCGACGAGGTGCTGCGCGAGCTCAAGCTCGACATCCACAAGGACAAGAAGATCACCGCGCTCTCCGGTGGTCAGCGCAAGCGCGTGTCCGTGGCGCTGGAGCTGCTCACCAAGCCGTCGCTGATCTTCCTGGACGAGCCGACCTCGGGCCTCGACCCGGGCATGGACCGCGACGTCATGCAGCTGCTGCGCGGCCTCGCCGACGACGGCCGCACGGTCCTCGTCGTCACCCACTCGGTGGCCGAGCTCTCCATCTGCGACAAGCTGCTGGTCATGGCCCCGGGTGGTTCCGTCGCCTACTTCGGCCCGCCGGACGACGCGCTGAACTTCTTCGGCTACAGCACGTGGGCGGACGTCTTCTCGGCGTTCGAGAACTACCGCGACTACGACTGGGCCGGCCGCTGGAAGGGCTCGCAGCACTACCAGCTCTACGCCGCCGACCTCGACGCGGTCGCCCCGCAGTCGGTCGCCATGCCGCCGGCCCAGCAGATGCGCCCGAGCACGCCGCAGGGCTGGGGCTCGCAGCTGTTCACGCTGATGCGCCGCTACGTCTCCGTGATCGCCTCGGACGTGGGCTTCCTCGCCCTGATGGTGCTCCTGCCCGCGGTCCTCGGCGTGGTCTCCACGGTGATCCCCGCGAAGTTCGGCCTCGCGCCGCCGGTCGCGCCGTCCCGCTTCAACGGCGACGCCGGCACGATCATGCTGATCCTCGCGGTCGGCATGTGCTTCTCGGGTGCGGCCAACTCGGTCCGAGAGCTGATCAAGGAACGCGTGATCTACGAACGTGAGCGCGCGACCGGTCTGTACCGGTCCGCGTACCTCATGTCGAAGGTGATCGTCCTCGGCGTCATCACGGCCATCCAGGGCGTGATCATCTGCGCGATCGGCTTCTTCCCGCGCGACCTGCCCGCCGAGGGCCTGATCATGCCGCCGGCCGTCGAGATCTGCCTGTCGGTCATCGCGCTCGGCTTCACCTCGATGATGTTCGGCCTGGTGATCTCCTCGCTGGTGAAGACCGCCGAGAAGACCATGCCGCTGCTGGTCATGTTCGCGATCGTCCAGGTCGTGTTCACGGGCATCCTCTTCCAGGTGTACGACTCCCCGGGCCTGGAGCAGTTCGCCTGGCTGATGCCCTCCCGCTGGGCCATCGCCGCCGCCGGCACCACGCTGAACCTCGGCAAGCTCATGCCGCCGTGGGACGCCGACAACCCGACCAACACCGACCCGCTCTGGGACGCCACGGTCGGCCAGTGGAGCCTGAACATCACCATCCTGCTGCTCCTCGGCGTCGCCTGCGGCTTCGCGGTCCAGCGCCTGCTGCGCCGCCACGAGCCGGAGGTCATGCGCGCCGGCAAGTAACCCGGCCCGCGTGGCACCACGCACGAAACGCCTCAGGGGCGGCATCCGGAATCCGGGTGCCGCCCCTGAGGCGTATGGGGGTCGAGGTGTCGGCGGGGCCTAGTAGGCGCTGTTGACGTTGTCCATCGAGCCGTAGCGGTCGGCCGCGTAGTTGCAGGCGGCGACGATGTTGGCGACCGGGTCGTACAGGTCGAACTTCGTACCCTTGACGTGGTACGTGTTGAAGGTCGGCTGGATGACCTGCAGCAGACCCTTCGAGGGGATGCCGTTCTTGGCGTTGATGTCCCAGTTGTTGATGGCCATCGGGTTGCCGCTGGACTCGCGCATGATGTTGCGGTGGATGCCGGCGTAGGTGCCCGGAATGCCCTCGCGCTTCATGATGAAGAGCGCTTCCTTGATCCAGCCGTCCAGGTTGTTCGCGAAGACGGGGGTGCGGGCGGCGGAGCGGCTCGCGGCGGCCTTCTGCTCGCGGTCCTTCTTCGCAGCGGCCTCGGCCTTGGCCTTGGCGTCGGCGTCCGCCTTGGCCTTGGCGTCCGCCTTGGCCTTCGCGGCGGCCTTGGCGTTCGCGTCGGCGATGGCCTGCTGGGCGGAGAGGTGGCCGTGCATTGCCTTCGTCTGCGCACCGTCGACGACCTTGGTCCAGGCGACGGGGGCGGCGGCGACGTTCACCTCGGTGACCTCGGCGGCGTCGGCCGGGACCAGGGAGAAGGCGAGCGCGGCGACGCTGAACGTGGCGACACCGGCAATGGACAGCTTGTGTGCCTTCGTCAGACGACTGTGACCGGGAGTGCTGGAAGCAGACATGATCGGGCAACCTCTTCGAATCGCGGGGGCCGCAGGAAAGCGCCGTGTGGATCCGGGATCCGCGGCGCTGTGCGGCGAGGGCAATTCTTAGCGGTGGCAAAAAGCTGTGGCAAAGGTGTGACGTACGATCCTGCTTAGTGGATCAAGGGCGGGCGCCGAGGCCGGAATTCCGGCCTCGGCGCTAGGCGCACCCGTACTGACGGGACCTTTATCCATCCACTAGGGAACTTCGTAAGTGATCTGGGTCCTATGTGCGGGGTCACATCGGACATGCGCCGAGTTCACCATCCGTTGCGCCAGCAATGCAATCAGTTACGGATCTCATCCTTGAGTAGCAGATGGGCGTCACCGAACTCGTGCCAAAGGCAGAGACGGTCCATCGCCTCGGCATACCCGCGCCGTACGGCGTCCCGTCCCGCCACCGCCTCCAGCATCAGCAGATGGGACGCCTCCGGCTCGTGCAGCCCGGTCAGCAGCCCGTCCACCACCCGCACCCCGCGCTCCGGCGTCACCACCAGGCCGGTCCACCCGCCGGCCGCGCGCACCACCCCGTCCGGATCCGCCGCCGACTCCAGGGCCCGCACGGAGGTGGTCCCCACCGCGATCACCCTGCCGCCCGCGGCCCTCGCGGCGTTCACCAGCCAGGCCGTCGTCGCCGGCATCTCGTACCGCTCCGGGTAGGGCGGCTCGTGCGCCTCCTGCGAGGCCACCCCCGTGTGCAGGGTCAGCGGCGCGAACTGCACCCCCCGGCTCACCAGCCGCGCCACCAGCTCCGCCGTGAACGGCCGGCCCGCGCTCGGCATCTCCGCCGAGCCCGCCCCGTCGGCGGCCGGCACCGCGAAGACCGTCTGGTACGCCGACAGCGGCTGGTCCCGCTCCGTGTACGCGTACCGGATCGGCCGCCCGTACGCCTGCAGCAGCGCCGGCACCTCCGTGGACGGCCGCGCCCACCACAGCCGGTCCGCCCCCGCGGCCAGGGGCTCCTCCAGTACGAGCCGGTGCCCGCCCGGCAGCCCCACGAGGCCGCCCGCGGGCCCGCCGGCCCGCCTGCGGGTCGTACCCCGGCCGGCCGGCTCCCGCAGCTCCACCGCCCAGCGCCCGTCGTCACCCCGGGTCGAGAAGTGCACGACCACCGCCTCGCGGCCCAGCCGGGCGTCCACGGCGGCCGCCAGCGTGGCCGACGTGTTCACCACCAGGACGTCCCCCGCCCGCAGCAGCCCCGGCAGTTCCCGGAAGGCGTGCAGCGACGCCTCCGTACTGCCCCGCGAGACCAGCAGCCGTACGGAGTCCCGCCCCAGCCCCGGCCCGCGCTGCTCGGCGGGGACCCGGGCCAACAGCTCCGGCGGAATGTCCGCTATGCGAAGCCTGTCCCCTATATGCAGCCCCTCCCCGGCCCTCGCCCCGGTCTTCACAGCGCCGCCTCCGCACTGCTCGCCGGGGCACCGGCCGGCCCGTGCGCGGCCTCGCCGGGTGCTCCGTCGGCACGGGGCTCCCCGCCGGCGTCGTCGGCCGACGCGGCTGCCGCCCCCTCAGCCACGGCCCCGCCCGCCGCCAGGCGCTCCGCCGTGTACCGCCCGCTCGGCAGACCCCGCTCCAGCAGCCCCAGCAGCACCGGCGCCACCTCCTCCGGCGCGGGCAGCCCCGCCAGGTCCTCCCCGGGCTCGGCCGCCGCCATCATCCGCGTCCGCATGGACCCCGGATCCGCCCACCACACCCGCAGCCCCGGCTCCTCCACGGCCAGTACGGCCGACATCAGGTCCCCGGCCGCCTTCGTCGCCCCGTACGCCCCCCACGTCGCGTACGGAACCACTGCCGCGTCCGAGCTGATGTTCAGCACCGCCCCGGCCGCCGAGGCCCGCAGCAGCGGCAGCCCCTCCTGGAGCAGCCCCAGCGGCCCCACCACGTTCACCTCGAACGCCTCCCGCAGCCCGTCCAGCGCATGCTCCGCCAGCGGCACCAGCGGCTCCGCCCCCAGCACCCCCGCGTTGTTCACCAACAGGTCCAGCCCGCCCAGCTCCCGCGCCGCCGCGACCAGCGCCGCCCGGTGCGCCGCCGAGGACACGTCCCCGGGCACCGCCACCACCCGCCCGCCCCCCTTGTCCAGCTCCGCCGCGGCCTCCTCCAGCGCCCCCGCACCCCGCGCACTCAGCACCAGGTCCCAGCCGCGCGCCGCCAGCTCCCCGGCCAGCGCCCGGCCCAGCCCACGCGAAGCCCCCGTCACCATCGCCACCGCCATGACCGCACCCTTGCCTTCCGTACCGATCAGCAGATGCCCCCAACCTAGGAAGCCCGCACCCGCCGCCGCGTCGGCCGCGAGCCCCACCCGCACCAGTCCCTTGGACCTACGCCCGAGGGCCGATCCCGCAGGTCACGGTCGTGGGTACGGTGAGCCCATGCACAAAGGTCCGGAACGCACCGGCTTGGCCGCCGTGAGCACCGCGCTGCTCGCCATGAGCCGCCGACTGGAGGTCCGCGACGTCCTGCGCACGATCGTCGTATCGGCCCGCGAGCTCCTGGACGCCGAATACGCGGCCCTGGGCGTCCCGGACGACCACGGCGGCTTCGCCCAGTTCGTGGTGGACGGCATCAGCCCGGAGCAGTGGCGGGCCATCGGCCCCCTGCCCCGCCAGCACGGCATCCTCGCCTCGATGCTCCACAAGGACGCCCCCGAGCGCCTGGCCGACGTACGGAAGGACCCCCGCTTCGGCGGCTGGCCCGCCGCGCACCCCGAGATGTCCGACTTCCTCGGCCTGCCCGTCCGCGACGGCGAGGAGATCCTCGGCGCCCTCTTCCTCGCCAACAAGAAGGGGCCGGGCGCCTTCACCGACGAGGACGAGGAGCTCCTCGCCCTCCTCGCCCAGCACGCGGCCATCGCCCTGACCAACGCCCGGCTCTACGAGCGCAGCCGCGAGCTCACCATCACCGAGGAGCGCTCCCGCCTCGCCCACGAGCTGCACGACGCCGTCAGCCAGAAGCTCTTCTCGCTCCGCCTCACCGCCCAGGCCGCCGCCGCCCTCGTCGACCGCGACCCCGCCCGCGCCAAGGACGAGCTCCAGCAGGTGTCCGCCCTCGCCGCCGAGGCCGCCGACGAACTGCGCGCCGCCGTCACCGAGCTCCGCCCGGCCGCCCTCGACGAGGACGGACTCGTCGCCACCCTCCGCACCCACGTCCAGGTGCTCGACCGGGCGCACACCGCGCACGTCACCTTCACCTGCGACGGCGTACGGGCCCTGCCCGCGACCCAGGAGGAAGCGCTCCTGCGCGTCGCCCAGGAAGCCCTCCACAACGCCCTGCGCCACTCCGGCGCAGACCGCGTCGAGGTCACCCTGGCCCGCACCGCCGACGGCGGCGCGGTGCTCAAGGTCATCGACTCCGGCAAGGGCTTCGCCCCCCGGACCGTCCGCCGCGCGGGCCGCCACCTCGGCCTGGTCTCCATGCGGGACCGGGCGGGCGGCGTCGGCGGCAGCCTCACCGTGCACTCGGAACCCGGCAGGGGCACCACGATCGAGATGGAGGTCCCCGGTGGCTGACGACACCGGCCGCATCCGCATCCTGCTGGTCGACGACCACCAGGTGGTCCGCCGCGGCCTGCGCACCTTCCTGGAGGTACAGGAGGACATCGAGGTGGTCGGCGAGGCCTCCGACGGCGAGGAGGGCGTCGCCCGCGCCGAGGAGCTCCGGCCCCACGTGATCCTCATGGACGTGAAGATGCCGGGCACGGACGGCATCGAGGCCCTGCGCCGGCTGCGCGGCCTCGCCAACCCCGCGCGCGTCCTGATCGTCACCAGCTTCACGGAACAGCGGACGGCGATCCCCGCGCTGCGCGCCGGAGCCGCCGGATACGTCTACAAGGACATCGACCCCGACGCCCTGGCCGACGCGATCCGCTCCGTCCACGCGGGCCACGTGCTGCTCCAGCCGGAGGTGGCGCAGGCCCTCCTCTCCCAGGAGGAGCAGAACCCGCCCGGCACCGGCCGCCCCGGATCCCTCACCGACCGGGAGCGCGAGGTCCTGGGCCTGATCGCGGACGGCCGCTCCAACCGGGAGATCGCCCGCGCGCTGGTCCTGTCCGAGAAGACCGTCAAGACGCACGTCTCGAACATCCTGATGAAACTGGACCTCGCGGACCGCACCCAGGCCGCGCTCTGGGCCGTCAGGCACGGGCTGGCGGAGTAATCGGACCAATCCGAGATTCATACGGTCGGGTGTATGTAGCCCGGACGGCGCATCCCGATCACGGGCCGGCCGTTCTCCATGACGTGCCGCGACGGCTGGTCGCGGCAGACGCACTGGAGGACGAGAACGTGAAGAACTTCAAGAAGGCCGCAGCAGTCACCATGATCGCGGGCGGCCTCATCGCCGCCGGCGCCGGTGTCTCCTCGGCGCACGGCGGTGCGTCGGCGGAGGGCGAGGCCCTGAACTCGCCCGGCGTGGCCTCCGGGAACCTGCTCCAGGTCCCGGTCCACGTCCCGGTCAACGTCGTGGGCAACTCGGTCACCGCGATCGGCCTGCTGAACGGCGCCTGGGGCAACACGGGCGTGAACTCCTAACGGCGGCCCTCGCACCGCTCCGCAGGCTTCGGACCGCTGCGCCGGACTCCGTCCGTCCGATGGCCCGGACCCGCAGAACGGTGCCCCGCACCCGGCCCCGCTTCCCCTCTCTCCCCGGGAAGCGGGGCCGCAGCCGTGGTCGGCGAATTCAGCCCCGCCGGCGATCGAGGCACGGGGCGCGGGCGGAGCCCACGCGGCCGGGGCGCACCCCCAGCCCGCCCCGCCCGGCCCGCGCTAGCGCCCCCGCTCCTCCACGGCCGAGTTGTACGCCGCGACCAGCGCCCGCCGCGCCACCCGCTCCACCGGCCGCAAGGCCTCCGCCCGCGCCGCCATCTCGGACGAGGACACCGCACCCCCGTGCCCGCTCTCGTACGCCAGCGACACCATCAGGTCCACCCGCTGCGCCAGCGACAGCACCCGCACGGCCCGCGCCGGATACCCGGGCGCCAGGGCCTTGTCCGACGGCCCCGCCTCCGCCCGCGCCCGGTACGCCGACAGCGCGGCCTCCGCGACCGGCCCCGACCCCGCCACGTCCAGCTGCGTCAGCACCACCGTCGCCTCGCGCAGCGCCTCCGCCAGCTCCCGCTCCGCCTCACCCAGCGAGGGCACGTCCGCCGGCGGGGCCTCCCGCACCGGCAGGCAGTGCCACACCACGGAGACGTGCACGTCACCCGCGGGGCCCGCCTCGGCCACCTCCGGCACCAGGCCCAGCGCAGCGCCCACGCACACCACGGCCTCCTCGGCCTCCAGTGCCCGCGCGTTGAACTCCGGCGGCCCGCTCAGCCCCAGCGGATGCCCCGGGGCCGGCAGTGCGACGCGCAGCCCGCTCGCCCCCAGCGCCCGCAGCCGGCCCAGGCCCAGCGTGAGCCCCACCGGCTCCGCCTCGCCCGGCAGCCCCGCCACCCGGTGCACGGAGTCCTCGCCCACGATCGACAGCACGGCCTCGTCGGGCGAGACCAGACCGGCCAGCAGTGCGTTCCCCCAGGCGGCCAGCCGCCCTGAACGTGGTTCGAAAAGCATCCCCCCACTCTACGGATCCGGCCCCGCGCCGGGCCCCGGCCCCGGACCCCTCCCCGAGTGGCGTAGGTTTTCCCCTGGGGCCGCGCCTACAGGCGCGCA
This sequence comes from Streptomyces sp. NPDC085524, assembly GCF_044541755.1. Classification (NCBI taxonomy): domain Bacteria; kingdom Bacillati; phylum Actinomycetota; class Actinomycetes; order Kitasatosporales; family Streptomycetaceae; genus Streptomyces; species Streptomyces sp. NPDC085524. The sequence continues at coordinate 6,601 of NZ_JBITTH010000005.1, read as the reverse complement.
CAGAACCGTGACTGCAAGGGGTGACAACACGCTCATGAGCGATGTTCTGGAGCTGGTGGACGTATCCGTGGTCCGCGAGGGCCGGGCGCTGGTGGACCAGGTCTCCTGGTCGGTCAAGGAGGGCGAGCGCTGGGTGATCCTCGGCCCGAACGGCGCCGGCAAGACCACGCTGCTGAACCTCGCCTCCAGCTACCTCTTCCCCACCAAGGGCACCGCCACGATCCTCGGCGGCACCCTCGGCAAGCCCGGTACCGACGTGTTCGAGCTGCGCCCCCGCATCGGCGTCGCCGGTATCGCGATGGCCGACAAGCTCCCCAAGCGGCAGACCGTCCTGCAGACCGTCCTCACCGCCGCCTACGGCATGACGGCGACCTGGCAGGAGGAGTACGAGGAGGTCGACGAGCTGCGCGCCCGCGCCTTCCTCGACCGCCTCGGCATGAGCGACTACCTCGACCGGAAGTTCGGCACCCTCTCCGAGGGCGAGCGCAAGCGCACCCTGATCGCCCGCGCCCTGATGACCGACCCCGAGCTGCTGCTCCTCGACGAGCCCGCCGCCGGACTGGACCTCGGCGGCCGCGAGGACCTCGTACGCCGCCTGGGCCGCCTCGCCAGCGACCCGCTCGCGCCCTCCATGGTGATGGTCACGCACCACGTCGAGGAGATCGCCCCCGGCTTCACCCACGTCCTGATGATCCGCCAGGGCAAGGTCGTCACGGCGGGCCCGATCGACCTCGAGCTGACCTCCCGCAACCTCTCGCTCTGCTTCGGCCTCCCGCTGATCGTCGAGCGCAACGGGAACGACCGCTGGACCGCCCAGGGCCTGCCCCTGCGCTAGCGCACACCTGCGCCGACGGAACGCCAACGCCCCCTGTCCCGACCGCGCTTGCCCCGCCTACCATGACGATGTGGACATCGACGCGTGGGTGTGGTGGCTCATCGGTGCGGTCGGACTGGGCATCCCCCTCGTCCTGACCGCGATGCCGGAGTTCGGGATGTTCGCCGTCGGCGCGGTCGCGGCCGCCGTCACGGCGGCCCTCGGCGGGGGAGTGGTGGCCCAGGTCCTCGTCTTCGTGGGCGTGTCGGTCGCGCTCATCGCCGTCGTACAGCCGCTCGCCAACCGCCACCGCGACCAGCGTCCCCAACACCGCAGCGGGATCGACGCGTTGAAGGGCAGGAGCGCCGTCGTCCTCGAACGCACCGACGGCCGGGGCGGCCGGATCAAGCTGGCCGGTGAGGTCTGGTCCGCGCGCACCCTCGACGCGGACACCAGCTTCGAACCGGGCCAGTCGGTCGACGTCGTGGAGATCGACGGGGCGACCGCCGTCGTCATGTGACAACCAGCCTGCTCGCGGGCCCCCGGTCTGCGAGACTCCGTTCAACGGGGCAGCACAGACAGCCGGAAGGGCACGGGGAACCGCATGCAACCGATCATCATCGTCCTGATCATTCTGGTGGTTCTGGTCTTCATCGCACTGGTCAAGACGATCCAGGTGATCCCGCAGGCCAGCGCCGCCATCGTCGAGCGGTTCGGCCGCTATACGCGCACTCTGAACGCGGGCCTCAACATAGTCGTGCCGTTCATCGACTCGATCCGCAACCGGATCGACCTCCGCGAGCAGGTCGTCCCCTTCCCGCCGCAGCCGGTGATCACCCAGGACAACCTGGTCGTCAACATCGACACCGTCATCTACTACCAGGTGACCGACGCGCGGGCCGCCACGTACGAAGTGGCCAGCTACATCCAGGCCATCGAGCAGCTCACCGTCACCACCCTGCGCAACATCATCGGTGGCATGGACCTGGAGCGGACGCTCACCTCCCGCGAGGAGATCAACGCGGCCCTGCGCGGAGTCCTCGACGAGGCCACCGGCAAGTGGGGCATCCGCGTCAACCGCGTCGAGCTGAAGGCGATCGAGCCGCCGACCTCCATCCAGGACTCGATGGAGAAGCAGATGCGCGCCGACCGCGACAAGCGCGCCGCGATCCTCCAGGCCGAAGGTGTCCGGCAGTCGGAGATCCTGCGCGCCGAGGGTGAGAAGCAGTCCTCCATCCTGCGCGCCGAGGGTGAGGCCAAGGCCGCCGCGCTGAAGGCCGAGGGCGAGGCCCAGGCCATCCGTACGGTCTTCGAGTCCATCCACGCCGGCGACGCCGACCAGAAGCTCCTCGCCTACCAGTACCTCCAGATGCTCCCGAAGATCGCCGAGGGCGACGCCAACAAGCTCTGGATCGTGCCCAGCGAGATCGGCGACGCCCTGAAGGGCCTCTCCGGCGCCATGGGCAACTTCGGCCCCATGGGCGGCGGTTCGGGCTTCAGCCCGCAAGGCTCCGGCAAGGACGCCGCCGGCACGGAGGGCGGCGGCATCGGCGCCCAGCGCCGCGAGCAGCCCCCGATCGACTGATCGACCGGCAGGGTCCCGGAGGGACAGGGGAAACCCCGCCCCTCCGGGCACACCGGCGGCCCCCTCAGGCATGATCAGTGAGGCCCCTCGACCTTCATGGCGGGGAGGCGACTCACTCATGCAAAGGGGACGACCCCGCCCATGTCCATCTGGGAATCACTCGCGGTCTTCACCGCCGGCATCGGCGCCGGCACCATCAACACCATCGTCGGCTCCGGCACCCTGATCACCTTCCCGGTGCTGCTGGCCACCGGACTGCCGCCGGTCACCGCCAACGTGTCCAACACCCTCGGCCTGGTGCCCGGGTCCATCAGCGGAGCGATCGGCTACCGCAAGGAGCTCCAGGGCCAGCGCGCCCGCATCCTGAGGCTCGGCGCCGTGTCCCTCGTCGGCGGGCTCGCGGGAGCGGTCCTGCTCCTCACCCTGCCGTCGGACTCCTTCGACACGATCGTGCCCGTCCTCATCGGACTCGCCCTCGTGCTCGTCGTCTTCCAGCCCCGCCTCGCCGCCTACCTGCGCCGCCGCCAGGAATCCGCAGGAGGCGAGCCCGGCAACCCCGACGGCCGCCCCGCACTCCTCGGCGGCATGCTGCTCGCCAGCGCGTACGGAGGCTACTTCGGCGCCGCACAGGGCGTCCTCTACGTCGGCCTGATGGGCCTGCTGCTCCACGAGGACATGCAGCGGATCAACGCCGTGAAGAACGTCATCGCCGCGCTGGTGAACGGAATCGCGGCGGTCTTCTTCCTCTTCGTCGCGGAGTTCGACTGGACGGCCGTCCTGCTCATCGCCGTCGGCTCCACCATCGGCGGGCAGATCGGCGCCAAGGTCGGCCGGCGGCTCTCGCCGACCGTTCTGCGCGCGGTCATCGTGACCGTCGGCATCCTCGCGATCGTCCAACTCCTGATCCGCTGAGTGGCGTAGAAGATCTACGCCACTCAGCGGACCGGCACATCAGGCGGAACGCTCAAGCCACTCCGGCAGCACGTCCCGCCCGTTGACCCCCAGGGCCAGCAGCATGGCGTCCGCCGGAGACGGTACGAAGGGCTTCCGGAGGAGCGGCATCCCCGCCTCCTCCGGAGTCCGCGCCGCCTTGCGGTGGTTGTCCTCGGCACACGAGGCCACCGTGTTCAGCCAGGTGTCCCCGCCCCCCTGGGCCCGCGGAAGCACGTGGTCCACGGTCGTCGCGCGCTTCCCGCAGTACGCGCACCGGTGTTGGTCCCGGACCAGCACCCCCCTCCGTGACCAGGGAGCATGTCTTCGGAAGGGCACCCGGACGTACCTGCAGAGCCTGATCACCCGGGGCATCGGAAGATCCATGGTCGCGCCGCGCACACGGAGATCGGGGTGCGACTGTTCGACGACGGCCTTGTCCTGGAGCACCAGGACCACAGCCCGGTTCAGCGTCACCGTCGACAGCGGCTCGAAGCTCGCATTCAGCACCAGCGTGTCCCGCATCTCGCCCACCTCCCGTGTGCAGGCCCGCGACCACCCTGGCGGCAGGGCCCGCAACCACTCTGGCCGCGCGCGCCACGCGGGACAACGCAATAAAAATGCCCGGTCCAGGCCGTCTTTAGACCAGGACCGGGCAAACACCAGGAGAAGAGATCAGGCGGCGGGCGCCTCGTACTCACCGATCAGCTGGGCCCGCCCCAGCGTGTGGAACCGCAGATTGAATCCGACGGCCGCGGGAGACGCGTCCTCGCCGGGCCCGAGCTTCTCCTGGTCCACCGCGTAGACGGTGAACACGTACCGGTGCCGCTCCCCGGCCGGCGGAGCGGCCCCGCCGAATTCCTTGGTCCCGTAGTCGTTGCGCACGTGCACCGCCCCGGCCGGCAGCCCTTCGAACTTCCCGCTGCCCGCCCCGGCCGGCAACTCCGTCACGGACACCGGGAGGTCGAACAGCACCCAGTGCCAGAACCCGCTCCCCGTCGGCGCATCCGGATCGAAGCACGTCACGGCAAAACTCTTCGTCCCCTCCGGGAAGCCCTCCCACCGGAGCTGCGGCGAGAGGTTCCCGCCCGACAGCACCTGGGCGGGACCCAGATCGGCACCGGGCGCCAGATCCGGGCTCGTCACCGTGAACTCGTGCACCTCGGGGTGGAAATCGTGCGGAAGGGGAGCCCTGCTCTGCTCGGCCACCACGGAACCTCCTGTCTCGGATGGGAAGACTGATCAACCGGGATCCTAGGGGCCGACACACCCTCAGGTGCCGTCCCGCACCGACAACGTCGGAGGGCCCGGACCGCCACCGCGGTCCGGGCCCTCACCCGATGTCTCAGAACCAGTTGCGCTGCGAACCGACCGAGGCGATCCACTGGTTCAGGTACGCCGCCCAGTCCGTGCCCTGGTACGACTGCAGCCCCACCTGGAAGCAGCGGTAGGTGTCACTGCCCTCGGTGAAGAGGCCCGGCTTCTTGTCCATCTCCAGGACGACGTCCATCTCGTTCCCGTCCGAGACGAAGGTCAGCTCGACCTGGTTCAGCCCCCGGTACTGCGACGGCGGCAGGAACTCGATCTCCTGGTAGAAGGGCAGCGTCTGCCGCGTCCCGCGGATGTGCCCGCGCTCCATGTCCGCGCTGCGGAAGGAGAAGCCCAGCTGCCGGAACGCGTCGAGGATCGCCTGCTGCGCCGGCACCGGGTGCACGTTGATCGGGTCGAGGTCGCCCGCGTCCACCGCGCGCGCGATCTCCAGCTCGGTGCTGACCCCGATGTTCATCCCGTGCAGGTGCTGACCCCCGAAGTGGGTGATCGGCGTCTCCCAGGGGATCTCCAGCCCGAAGGGCACCACGTGCACGGCACCGGCCTGCACCTGGAAGGCACCGCCGAGACGCTGCTTGGTGAAGACGATGTCCTGCTTGTACTCCTGGTCACCGCCCTCCACCTCCACACGCGCCTGAAGCCCGACCGACAGCCCCTCGATCTGCTGCTCCACGGACCCGCCCTGGATCCGCACCTCGCCCTGGACGATCCCGCCCGGCACGACGTTCGGCTCGGTGATGATCGTGTCCACCGAAGCACCGCCGGCACCCAGGCTCGCGAACAGCTTCCTGAACCCCATGCTCAAACTCCCCTTGAAGGCACTGTGTGAAGGTGTGGCGACTGCGCCGCGACTACCTCTTACAAACGCGGAACCTTAGGCCCCGGTTGCAGGCGCGCGCGTTCCACTACGCTCGACCGGATGAGCGCGCGCCCCGACCGTACGCCCCTGGCCCGGTCCTTCTTCGACCGCCCGGTCCTCACGGTGGCCCCCGACCTCCTGGGCCGCACCCTCGTCCGACGCACCGAGGACGGCCCCATCGAGCTGCGCATCACGGAGGTGGAGGCGTACGAGGGCGAGTCCGACCCCGGATCCCACGCCTACCGCGGCCGCACCGCCCGCAACGCATCGATGTTCGGCCCGCCCGGACACGCGTACGTCTACTTCATCTACGGCATGTGGTTCAGCCTCAACCTGGTGTGCGGCCCACCGGACCATGCGAGCGGTGTCCTGATCCGCGCGGGCGAGATCACGACGGGCGCCGAGCTGGCCGCCAAACGTCGAATTTCAGCCAGATACCCCAGGGAACTGGCCAAAGGCCCGGCCCGTCTGGCCACGGCCCTGGATGTGGACCGCTCCCTCGACGGCACGGACCTCTGCGCGGGCCCCGATTCCCCCTTGTCCCTCCTCGCCGGCACCCCCACCTCACCCGACCTGGTGAGCAGCGGCCCGCGCACCGGAGTCGGCGGAGCCGGCGCGGCCCACCCGTACCGTTTCTGGATCACGCACGACCCGACGGTGAGCCCGTACAGAGCCCACGCGCCACGCCGCCGCTCAACTTGACTCGCCCCATGCAGACGCCTAACGTAGCCCGAGCCGCTTGAACGGGGCACTGCCTTCAGCAGACCCCCGGAGCGGCCAAACCACTACCTACGACTTACCCCTGGCGGGGTCCTGTTCGGCATGCCCGAATTCCCGGCCGGCGGCTCGATTATGAGCTGCAAGGGAAAAGCGCTAACGTAGCGGAGCGCCGAAAGGCGCAGACCCCCAACGGTCACCGAATTCAAATCCAAGTCGGAAACGGCCCGGAAATGATCTGGTAGAGTTGGAAACGTAAGACAGCAGAACAGAAGCCCGGAGGAAAGCCCGAGAGGGTGAGTACAAAGGAAGCGTCCGTTCCTTGAGAACTCAACAGCGTGCCAAAAATCAACGCCAGAAGTTGATA